>CAZTOV010000015.1:0-35474 GCA_964615175.1 uncultured Burkholderiales bacterium | reverse complement strand
GACCGCACGTAGACGTTCATCCCGCCCCCGTCACCCAGACCGGGCTGCGCGAGCGGGGACGTGTGGAACGAAAGGATGGCCAACCGGTCAGGCATCGGGCGGCCAGGTTACTCCCCGGTGGCCGGTTCCCCTGAGGTCGACTCGCCGGCTGCCTTGCCGTCGCCCTCGACATCGGCCGCGTGCTCGTGCTGGAAGGAGCGGTAGATCTCGAGCAGGGTCTGCTTGTGACGTTCGCTGATGGAGGGGTCGCGGAGGATCTCCCCCTCGAGGTCGTGGTCGTCGGGTCGCTCGTCGAGGATCCCGGCCCTCACGTAGAGAGTTTCGGCCGAGATCCGCAGCGCCTTGGCGATCTGCTGGAGGATTTCGGCCGACGGCTTTCTCAGCCCCCGTTCGATCTGCGACAGGTACGGGTTGGAGATGCCGGCCTGTTCGGAGAGTTTGCGGAGCGAGAGTCGGGCATTACTCCGCTGCTCACGGATGAACTCCCCGAGGTCGCGCATCCGCCCTTCGATCTCATCCCTCACCATCAGTCGGCACCCTACCCGGACGACCCTGCGGCACGAGTCACACGGGGGCGATGCGCAGGGCGCCACTGGTGGGACCGACTCGTGTGTTGGAGGGGTTGGACTCCGTGGGGGCGATGGAGTGGATCGCCGAGTCAGTCGGTGCCGTCTCGCAAGAACGCAGTACGAAGGCGCAGCCGGAGGCTGCGTCGAGGACGAGGGCTTTGCCCTCGTCCAACGAGACCCGCTACTGGAGCGGCCGCCAAGGGCGGCCGCTCATGCGAGCGGTGCCGATGGCCGGCAAGACACCAGCGTCCACCGCGGAGTCCAACCCCTGGGGCGACGGTCCGGAGCGAGCGCCGCGAGCGTAGGGAGGAGCCCGGAGAGATGGCGTCAGTGCGCTTGGCTCGGCAGGAGGCGCTCGCACATCGGCACGAAGGTCTTGACGATTTCGGGATCGAACTGCGTCCCGGCCATCTTCTCGAACTCCGAAGCGGCCCGATCGAGCGACAGCGCCTCGCGGTAGGGCCGGTCGGTCGTCATGGCGTCGAAGGCGTCGACGATGGAGAAGACCCGGGCCGCGAGCGGGATCTGCTCGCCCTTCAGCCCCTCGGGATATCCCGAACCGTCGAACATCTCGTGGTGGTAGCGCACGACCTCGGCGGCGGGCTGGAGGAAGGGGATGCCGCCGACCATCTGATACCCGATCAGCGGGTGGGTGCGCATGATCCGCCATTCGGCGGCGGTGAGCGGCCCGGGCTTGTTGAGAATCCTCTCGGACACGCCCACCTTCCCCGCGTCATGGAGGAGGAACCCGTACTCGGCCTCGCGGAGTTCGTCGACGAGCGAGAGTTCGCGGAGCAGCGCCATTCCGTAGACCCGGCAGCGTTCGAGGTGCTGACCGGTGTAGGCGTCCTTGGCTTCGACCACGTAGGCGAGCGAACGCACGGTCTCGAGGTAGGCGTGGCGGAGCTCCCCGAGGGTGTCTTCGAGTCGAGCCGCCCGGTCACGTTCCCGTTTGAGGCTGCGACCGAGCTCCTCGGCGGTGATGAGGAGCTGTTCCTCTTCGGAAACGCCCGCCCGCTGCTCGCGGTCCTCGAAGTCGCCCTCGGGGAGGACCACCGCGCCGATCAGGTCTTCGACGCGGTCGAGGAGATCGGTGGGCGAGAACGGCTTGGTCAGATAACCGAGAGCACCGGCAGCCTCGGCCTTGTCGGCGGTGTCGGGATCGTCGACGCCCGTCAGCATGAGGACCTTGGTGTCGCTCGTCGCGAGGCGCTCGGCGGCCTCGACCCCACTCAGACCGGGCATGCTCACGTCGAGGATGACCATGGCCGGGTGGAGATCGGCGACCCGACGAATGCCCTCTTCGCCGTCACCCGCCTCTTCGATGTGGAACCCGACGCCCTCGAGCACCGCACGGACCACTTGACGGACCACCGGGTCGTCGTCGACGACGAGGACGCACGGCCGCTCCCTGGGCGTCGGGCTCACGCTCCGGCAGCGGACCGTGACGCCAGCTCGTCGGCGAGCGTGTCGATCACGCCGTGGAGCTTCCGGCGGATGGCCGACAGCTCGTCTTCGAGACCCTGGAGTTGCTCGAGCGACTCGTCGAGTTCGGCGTCGGAGAGAGTCGGGAGGTTCGCCAGCGTGTCGTCCTCCACCAGACGCTCGAGACCCCGCTGGTATCCACGGAGCTTCTTGGGAGCGAGCAACGCCGGCATGCGGCTGCGGGCGGGCCCCGGCCGAGGCTGCTCGTCGCCCGCGAGGATCTTGGGCAGCTCTTCGATCAACTCGGACAGGGGTGCGCCGCGGTCGCGGCGTGCCTGGTCCGCTGCGAGGATGGCGATGCGCCCCTGAGCGAGCCGCCGGAGATACGAGTACTCGTTCTCGACCTCCCGGGCCTCCTCGCGCATCTCGCGCAGCTCCTCTTCCGAGCGCGCACCGACATCGTCGAGGAATTCGGGCTCGAGAACCCGATCAACGCGTCGCTGGGGCTGAGCTTCGGTCATCACGGTGAGTTCAGCCTACCTGACCACACAAGCCAAACGGTTGGGGCAACGAGTCACAGCGGGGCGCCGCGCAGCGTGCGACTGGTGGCACCAGATCGTGTGGTGGAGGGGTTGGACTTCGTGGGGGCGATGGTCCCGGAGCGGAGCGTAGGGAGGAGCCCGGAGAGAGGTCAGCAGATCCGGGCGGTCGTGGGATACGGGTTCACCGAGCGCACGCCGCCGAGCTTGATCTCGAAGTGGAGGTGCGGCGCGCCGCTGCTGGCGTTACCGCTCGAGCCGTTGTAGCCGATCACCGCGCCCTGGCTGACGCTTCCGCCGGCGCCGAACGAGCTCAGGTGCGCGTAGAAGTAGAGATTGCCGTCGTTGCCCCGGAGGAAGGCCATGAGGCCACCGAGGCCGCCGGAGCGGTGGGTGACGGTGCCGCCGGTCACGGCGTAGAGGGGCGCGCCGTGCCCGCCCATCATGTCGACGCCCTTGTGGGCCCGCCCGCCCGAGCGAGGAGCGCCCCAGGAGTCGATGAACGAAGAGCCGGGGAACGGGCACGTCAGACCGCCCACGGGGGCAGGCGCGGATCCGCCGCCACCGCCACCGCTGCGCGCCGAACGCTGGGCTGCGAGCCGCGCCTCGAGGGCCTCGCGCTTGGAGGCAAGTTGCTCGAATCGGCGCTCGAGTCGGGCCTCGGCGGCGCGACGCGCGTCGAGGATGCTCTGGGCCTCGTCGAGGAGCCCGTCGAGCTTCTCCTGCTCGGTCTTGAGATCGACCGACTCGACCTCGAGGCGGTCGATGGCCTCCGAGTCCTTCCTGGTCACCTCACCGAGGAGTCGAGCCCGTCGTGAGGCCTCGAGGAGGTCGGTCGACTCGAACACCTCCGCCACCTCGAAGTTGGACCCCTTGTACGCCTCGACGGCGCGGTCGACGGCGAGGGTGCCCAGCTCGTCGGCCTTCTCCTGCTTGGTGGCGATGTTGGCCTTGGTCGTCTCGATCTCGTGGTGGATCTCGTTCCACCGCCCGATGGCGTCGGTGACCTCGGCGGCCGCTTGGTCGGCGGACCGCTTGGCCTCGGCCTCCTGCTTCTTCAGATCGGAGAGCGATTGAGCGCGCGCGTCGGTGGGCTGCAGAAGCAGCATGGATGCGGCCACCAAGGGCGCGACGAAGCGGAGGATGCGTTGCTGACGCATGAGAGGTGTCGGATCGACGAACTCAGCGTAACGACACCCACGCCCGAGATGCAACGCGCGCATACATGTGAAGCCCTTCACGTGCCTGCTGACCTGCCCGAACGACACGGGTGAAACTCGAACTCCCCCGAAGTGGTGGGGGTACTCAGACCCCCATGTGCCGGGCGATGTAGTCGAGCATCACCTCGTCGGCGCCGGCGCCGATGCGGGCCAGTCGGCTGTCGCGCCAGGCCCGCTGCACGGGGAACTCCATCATGTAGCCGTAGCCCCCGTGGAGCTGGAGGCAGGTGTCGGCCACCTCGAAGTGCGTGCGGGTGGCGAGCAGCTTCGCCTCGGTGATCTCGCGCACCGGGTAGTCGCCCTCGTTCACGCGCAGAGCGGTCTGGTAGACGAGGGCGCGGGCGGCGTCGACCGCCGTCTGCATCTCGGCGAACTTGTGCCGGGTGGCCTGAAAGTCGGAGATCCGCTGCCCGAACGCCTGACGGCCCTGGGTGTACTCCTTGGTCATCTCGATGAGCCGCTCGGCCCCAGCGCAGGCGCCGGCCGCCGCCGCCAGCCGCTCGCCCTGGAGCTCCCACATGATCTGCTGGAAGCCCTTCCCCTCCTCCCCCAGGAGGTTCTCGGCCGGAACCCGCATGTCGACGAACCGCAACTCGGCGGTGTCGCTCGGCCACATTCCGACCTTGTCGAGGCGCCGGGCAACCTCGAAGCCCGGGGTGTCGGTGTCGACGAGGAACAGCGAGATGCCGGTGTGGCGCTCCTCGGGGTTCGTCTTGGCGACCAGCAGCAGGAAGTCGGCCCGTACGCCGTTGGTGATGAACGTCTTGGCGCCGTTCACCACGAACTCGTCGCCGTCGCGTTCGGCCCGCGTTCGGATGCCGGCGACGTCGCTGCCCGCGTCGGGCTCGGTGATCCCGAGGGCGCCGATCTTGCGTCCCTCGAGGGCGGGCCGCAGCCATCGTTCCTTCTGTTCGTGGGTACCGAACTTGGCGATCGGTGGCGTGACGTATTCGGCCTGGACCGACACGGCCATCGACACGCCGCCGCTGCCGCAGCCGGCCATCTCCTCCTCGCGCACGAGCATGGTGAGATAGTCGCCGCCGGAGCCCCCGTACTCCTCCGGGTGGTGGAGCCCGAGGTACCCGAGTTCACCCATCCGCTCGAAGACCCAATCGGGGAAGTCCTTCGCCTGCTCCCACTCTTCGGCGTGGGGGCGCAGCTCCTTCTCGACGAAGGCGCGGATGGAGCGTCGCAGCTCCTCGTGCTCGTCGGTGAAGATCGACCAGGTCATGCCCCGCGCTCAGCCTCCTGACACCGGCGGCAGGATCGCGACCTCGTCGCCGTCGGCGAGTGGGGTGTCGCGGCCCCCGGTGGGCTCGTCACCGTTGATCCAGATCCGGCAGCGCTCGAGCACGGTGGTGAACTCGCCGCCGTACCGTGCCGAGGCGTCGTCAAGGAGTGCGCCCAACGTGGGCGCGTCGATGATGTCGTCGCCGGTGCCGGCGACCTCTCGAGCCCGGGCGAACAACCGCACACGTGCCGTCAGGAGACCTCCGCCAGACCGTCCTTGATCACGAGATCGCCGTCCGGGTTCGTGGTCTCGAACGCATAGACGGTCCTCCCGTCACGCTCGCCGGCCTTCCAGATGCGGGTGGTGATCTCCTGACCGGGAAGCACCGGCTTGGAGAACCGCACGGCGAGGCGCTTCAGACGGTCGGTGTCGCCGTCGCAGACGCTGTCGACCACGGCATGGCTGGTGAACGCCATCGTGCACAAGCCGTGGATGATGATGCCCGGGAGCCCGACGTTCTTGGCGAAGTCCTCGTCGAGATGGATCGGCATGCGGTCGCCGGAGGCATCGGCGTACCGGAACGTCTGGTCGTCGTCGAGCTTCTGGGTGACCTCGGCAACCGGGTCGTCGCTCCGGGCGTCCTCGGGGAACGCGTGGCCGGGCGGGGGTTCGCCCGCGCTCTCGCCGTCGCTGACACCGCGGATGAACGCGGTCATGAACTGCTCGTTGACCAGGTCGCCGGACCCGTCGCGGGTCTCGATCTTGGCGGTGGCCGTCGTGCCCGAGGGCTTCACCTGCACGCCGGTGGGCGCCGCCTTCGACCGCAGGACCATGCCGGGGCGGATCGGCTGGTGGAAGATCATGTCCTGCTCGCCGTGGACCACCATCGGCAGCAGGTCGTTGGGGACGACTTCGGCGACCGCGCCGCCCATCGTGTCCCAGACGGGAACGACCGCGAACACCGGCGGGGCGACGTCGCCGTTCGTGTGGGCCGGGATCGGGTCGTTGGTCGCCTCGGCGTAGGCCTTGGTGCGATCAGCCTCGACCTTGAACTCCTGCTCGTCGGTCCACTGGCCGATCTTCTCGACGTCGAATGCCACGGTCGGTCCTCCTCGCTCGTCGGTCGTTCAGCGTTCGGGTGCGTGCTCGACACAGAAGCGGGCGGCGGGCTGCGCCTCGAGCCGCTCGGGAGCGAGGTCGGCGCCACACGCCTCACACGTGCCGTAGGTTCCTTCGTCGACCCGCTTCAGGGCCGCCTCGAGGTCGCGCAGCTCCCGCTCGAGGCTCTCGAGGATGGAGATGTCCTTCTCTCGCTCGAAGGTCTCGGTGCCGGTGTCGGCCGGGTGCTGGTCGTTGTCGGACAACTCGGCCAGCTCCTCCCCTTCGGAGGTCTCGCCGAGGCCGCCCTTGACCTCGCCGATAATGCGGCCGACGCGCTCGACTTCCTTGCCCAACAGATCGCGTGCTCGTACTTCGTCCATTCGTTCTCCCGCCGACATCTCGTCGGCTCCTCCAGAGTGTGGGGCCCCTGCCCCACACCCGGCCGTTCGAGCGTCGCGCGCTCGTCGGCCTGCTCGCACACGTGGTGAATCTATCCCCTCGGTTTCGTGGCCGAGGCCGGTCCGTGCACCGGCTCGGGTTCGACACACTCGTGGCACTCGATCTCGAGGGTGGCGTGTTCGATGCCGAAGCGACTCGAGAGCACCGACTTCACCGACGCGGCCCGACGCTGACCCTCGTGGAGGGTCACCTCGCCCTCCATCATCACGTGGGCCGACAGCGCCGGGACGTCCGAGGCCAGGTTCCAGACGTGGAGGTCGTGCACCTCGACGATGCCGTCGACCTCGAGCATGGCGTCGGCCACGGCACCGACGTCGAGCCCACGCGGCGCGCCCTCCATGAGCACGTGGGCCGTCTCGCGGAGCAGCCCGAAGGCGGCCCACACCACGAGGGCACCGATGAACATCGACGCCGCCGGGTCGAAGCGCTCGGCACCTGCGACGACGACCGCAACTCCGGCTGCCATGGCACCGACCGAGCCGGCGGCATCGGCGACCATGTGAGTGAGTGCCGCTCCGATGTTGAGGCTGCGACCGCGGACCCGCGCCAGCAGAACCGCGCTCCCCACGTTGACCGCGAGGCCGAGCGTCGCCACGACCAAAAGGCCCGCGCCCTCGACCTCCTGGGGTGTGTCGAGTCTCTGGACGGCCTCGTAGAAGATCCACCCCGAAGCGCCGAGCAGGATGAGGGCATTGAGTTGGGCACCGAGCACCTCCGCCCGTTGGAGGCCAAACGTGTGCCGGCCCGAGGCCGGACGAGTGGCGAGGTGCTGCGCGCCCAGCGCGATCGACAGCGCCACGACGTCGGAGAGCATGTGGGCCGCGTCGGCGAGAAGGGCCAACGACCCGAAGATCACACCTCCGATCGCCTCGACGACCATGAAGACGCCGTTGGCCGCCAGGGCGATCTTCAACGCCCGGCGCTGCATCTCGCGGGTGGGCTCCGGGCGGACCGCCGAGGTGCCGGTCGAGGGCGCGGACATGCCCCCATCGTACGGACGGCACGACCCCTCCGGCGTCCGATCACACCGGGTGGGGCGACCGTAAACTCCCACCGACCGACGGTGATCGACGTGGAGCCCCCGCATCAATGGTTCGTCGCTGGCGCGTTGTCGCAGCACGATTCCGCGCGCTCGTGGGCCGCGAGGCCGCCAGCCTCCGGCAGGGGTCGGTCGCGCTCCTGATCTCGGTCGTCGCCACGCTGCTGGCGGGTCTCACGCTCGGCGCCATCACCGACACCCTCGAAGATCTTCCGGGCCTGCTCCTGCTCATCCCCGCGGCGGTGGCGCTGCGGGGAAACATCGGTGGCGCCCTGGCCGGCCGACTCGGCACCGCCATCCACGCCGGCACGTTTGCTCCGTCCCGGCGCACCGACACCGTCCTGGGGCAGAACCTGGTCGCGGCCGCCGCCCTCTCCCTCACGATGTCGTTCGTGCTGGCGCTGATCGCCAAGGGCGCGGCGGTGGTGTTCGAGGTGCCGGGGGCGATCTCGGTCGCCGACTACGTGGCCATCTCGGTGCTCGGTGGCCTCCTGGCGTCGGTGGTCGTGGTGGCCGTCACGGTCGTCGTGGCGCACCTGAGCGCACGCCGGGGCTGGGACCTCGACAACGTGGCGGCGCCGGTCGTCACCGCCGCCGGCGACCTCGTCACCGTGCCCGCGCTGTGGATCGTCTCGGACGTGGCCCGCGTCGACGTCGTGACACCTGTGATCGCGTGGGTCATCGCCGTGGCGGCGGTGGGTGCACTGGTGGCATCGAGACGGTCCCGCCTCGACCTGGTTCGGGCCATCGTGCGTCAGTCGGTACCGATCCTGGCCGTCGCCGGCGCGGTCAGCATCATCGCCGGCGTCGCCGTCGAACAGCAGCTCGACCGCCTCACTGCATTTCCGGCCCTGCTGATCCTGGTCCCGCCGTTCCTCGGAACGAGCGGCGCCCTGGGGGGCATGTTCTCGAGCCGCATCGCCACCAAACTGCACCTGGGGCTCGTCGAACCGGCCCGCTTCCGGCTGGTGGCCATCGCCGAGGACCTGCTGTTGGTGGTGAGTCTGGCCTTCCCCATGTTCCTTCTCGTGGGCGTCGGCGCCGATGTCCTGGGACGCGCCACCGACCTGGCCGGCCCCGGCCTGGGCGACCTCGTCGGTGCGACCGTGCTGGCGGGGGTGCTGGCCACGACCGCGGTGGTCGTCGTGGGCTATGCAGGGACCGTGGCGGCGTTCCGCCTGGGGAGAGACCCCGACAACTACGCCATCCCGGTGGTCACGTCGACCCTCGACCTCGTCGGCGCCGTCGCCCTCATCCTCTCCCTCGCCCTCGTCGGAGTCCTCTGAGCGTCTCAGTCGCGTTAGCGCGAACTGTTCGCGCTAACGCGACTGAGACACGGTTGTTGTCGCGTTTTGCCAACTCGGCGCGCTTAGCGGGGTGTGAACACACCCAAGAACGTCTCCGCCCTGGCCCGACAGCAGCACGGGCTCATCACCCTGGCTCAAGCCCTCGAGCTCGGAATGACACGAGCCCAGGCGATCTACCGAGTGCGACAAGACCTTTGGGAACGCCTTCACCGGTCCGTCTTCCGAATCGCCGGCGCACCGTCGAGTACGGAGCAACGCCTCCTCGCCGCGTGCCTGGCGACGGGGGGCGTGGCCTCACACCGTGCAGCAGCCGAGCTGTGGGAACTGCCCATCAGCGATCATGGCTGGGCCGAGGTCACCGTGGTGACCAAACATCAGCCACGGGCCTCCGGCGTGAGTGTCCATCGGGTTCCCGACCTGCGGGACCACCACGTGACCGTCAGGCGACGCGTGCCCGTGACCAATCCCATGCGGACGCTGGTCGACCTCGGCGCTGTCGCTCCGAGGAGAGCTGTGCGCCAAGCCATGGACGACGCGCTCGGCCGAAAGCTGGTGAGCTTTCCGGGACTCGTCCGGATCTGGCGAGACGTGGCGCGGCCAGGCCGTAGCGGCTCCGGCGTGCTCCGCGGTCTCATCGAGGAGCACCTGCCCGAACCGAGCGCGTCGCAACTCGAGAAGCACATGCTGCGCCTCCACCGCGCTCACGGACTCCCCGAGCCCGAGACCGAGTACACGATCCACGACAACCAGGGCCGCTTCGTGGGACGCGTCGACTTCGCCCATCCCGATGCTCGGATCGTGATCGAGGTGGACGGCTTCGCGACCCACGGGACACCGGAAGCATTCGTCGGCGACCGGGTACGTGATCGGAGGCTTCACGCGCTGGGGTGGACCGTCCTCCGGTTCACCTGGATGGAAGTCGCCCACACACCCCGTGAGGTCGCAGACGAAATCCGCCCGTTCTTGACGATGTCTCAGTCGCGTTAGCGCGAGCCCGTCGCGCTAACGCGACTGAGACGCTCAGATCCTCAGCTGGGCGGGAAGACGCCGGCGGCCTTGGATTCCTCGGTCTGCCAGAAGATCTGGGCGATCTCCTCGATGGCGTCGATGCACTTCTGCGCCACCGCGGCGTCGGTGCTCTTCTTGGCCTCGCCCGCCGCCTTGATGGCGTTCCAGAACTTGTCGTGGAGGTCGGGGAACGCCTCCTTGTGGTGGGGCTTGAAGAAGTCGGTCCACAACACCGACAGGTGGTGCTTCACCAGCTCGGCGCGCTCCTCCTTGATGATGATGGCCCGCGCCTTGAACTCGTCGTCGTCGGAGTCGTGGTACTTCTCACACGCCTTGAGCACCGACTGGGCCTCGATGCGGGCCTGAGCGGGGTCGTAGACGCCGCACATGAGGTCGCAGTGCGCGTAGGCGGTCTCGGGTGCCGACACTCGGTCGGCCAGCTCCAGGATTCGGGACAACAGAGCCATGCTTCTCACTCCTTGAGACATTCCATTGAGGGGACGCGGTGACCGCGCGCACCTTATCGTTCGCCTCATGCTCACTCGAAGGGGGGTCCTCACCCGGGTGACGATCGCGGGCGCCAGCATGAGCCCTACGTTCGAACCGGGCGACCGCGTGCTGCTCGTCCGGGGCTTTCCCGTGCGCGCCGGCCATCTGGTGGGCGTCCTCGACCCGAGAGATCACGATCGGCTCATGCTCAAGCGGGTCGTGGACATCACCGACGACGGTGTGGTCGTCGGCGGCGACAATCCCGACGCCAGCACCGACAGCCGCCACTTCGGCCCCGTGCCCCGGGGGCTCATCCGCGGCCGGGCCGTGTACCGCTACGCCCCGCCGGAGCGACGCGCGTTCGTGACCCGCCTGTGAGACCGTCGCACCCATCTGCCAGGATGATGACGCCATGGCCGTGATCGACACCGCCGGATTCGTCACCGACCTCAAGGACCACGCCGTCGACCACGGCTTCCACGTCCACGACGAGCGCCACTTCGTCGAGACGTACTCGCTTCGGCAGGCCTGGGAGGTCGACCTCCACCCCGAGGAGGGCTGCGGAGGGCCGGTCGACCTCCATCTCGCGCTCGAGCTCGATCCCCGGGCGCTGTTGGGCTTCGAAGACGTGGTCATGACGTCACCCGAAGACGAAGACCCGCCCGACGAGTTCCACTTCCCACTCACCTTCACCTGGGCGGTGCCACCTCTCTCCGAGATGCCGGACCTCCTCGTGCTTGCCACCGAGCTTGCCGGCGTCGGTGGGCCGAACCTGCCGGTCGAGGTGTCGGCCATCGACAACTACGGCGCTCCGACCGACGCTCCCGAACGCTCGCTCTCGGTCCTGGCCCGCGTCCCCGTCTCGCTCACCCGCATCCTTCGGGGCGAAGAACAACTGTGCGAAGTGCTCGACCGGTGTCTCGACGTGTCCCGATACCTCCTCCAGAAGGTCCCCGGCTGGCAGTAGGCGGCCTTGTCCTCGCGGGCACCCACGAATGACGGCTCCGCTCGATGGGTAGTGTGGGGGGTACGCCGAGGAGGCCCCATGACCCACGACACCGCACTCCGACCCATCGAGCGCCGCATGATGCGACTCGCCGACCAGGGCGTCGACGACGTCGAGATCGCCTGGCGCTTCCGTCGCAGCCCTCGCTTCGTCCGCCAGGTCCTCGAACTCGCCGCCATCCCCCGCGGGGAAGCGGCCGCGGCGTCGGGGCCCGGACCCCGGGATCGCCTGCGACCGGTCGAGCGCCGCGTGCTGTGGTGGCGCGATCAGGGCCTCGAATTCGAAGAGCTCGCTCCCCGCTTCCGTCGCAGCCCCGCCTTCCTTCGTCAGGTGGAGATGTTGGCGCAGTACAAGCTCAGCGCCTGACACCGGCGCTCGGTCAAGCGTCGACCGGCCTCGGCAACCGGATCAGCCGGTGGTCGGGCGTGAAGAGCCTGCGGACCAGCCCGATCGAGATGGCCACCGTCGTCGTGGCCGTCGATCCGAGCACGAGGTACATCACGACCACCTGCACCAGAACCGCGTCGACGGGATCCACCCCGGCGAGGATGAGGCCGGTCATCGCCCCGGGGAGGAACACGATCCCCACCGCTCGGGTCGTTTCGATCTGCGGGATCAGCGCGGTTCGCACCGCGGCCCGCACGTAGGGGCGGGCGGCCTGACGTGCCGGCTGGCCGAGAGCGAGGCGGGCCTCGACCTCGCCACGCTTGTCTCGCAGTTCGTCGACGATCCGCCGCGCCACCAGAACGGTGGCGTTGAGCGAATTGCCCACCATCATCCCCGCCAACGGGATCAACGTCCGGCCTTCGAGCGGGAAGACGTCGAGGCCGAACAGGACACCGAGCGTGACCGTGGCGGCGAGGGCGTAGGCGGTGAGCGCGAGACGCCGAGCCGACGGCACCTCGGGGGCTCGTCGCCGCACCGTCTCGGCTGCGAACGCGACCATCACCGCCACCCACAGCCACCAGAGCACCGGTGGGCTGTCGGGATCGATCACCACGGCGAGGGCCAGGCCCACCAGCAACAACTGCACGAGCGCACGCACCGCCGAGTAGAGCAGGGGCCACTCGACGGCCAGGCGTTGCCACACCGACAGACCGAGCGCCACCACCACGAGCACCGCCGAGATCGCGACGCCGACGGCTCCGACATCACCCTGAGGCATCGTCACCCCCGCTGAGGAACGCGGTCACCTCGGCATCGGCGTCGGCGAGGTCCGACGGCGCGCCCCAGAACCGCACACGCCCGCTCACCAGCACCAGCACGTGATCGGCGAGCCGCTCCATCTGGTCGAGCAGATGGGTCACCCACACCACCGGCACCCGGTGCTCGTCGGCGAGGTGCCGCACCGACCGCTCGAGAGCCCGCCGCGGCCCCGAGTCGAGACCGGTCGTCGGCTCGTCCATCAGGAGCACCTCCGGCTCGGTCACGAGGGTGCGGGCCAAACACATGCGCTGGGCCTCGCCACCCGACAGCTCGTCGGCGCGGCGGCTGAGGAACGCCGCATCGAGACCGGCCCTGTGGAGGGCCCGTGCCACCGCCGTGTCGGAGGCGTCGGGCGCCGCGACGCCGAAGTTGTCGCTCACGGTCCCGCCGAACAGCGCCGGTCGCTGGAAGACCATCCCCACCCGGCGTCGGAGCGCGATCGGGTCCAGTTCGGCGACATCGGCACCGCGGAACAACACCGTGCCGTGGCTCGGCACCTCGAGGCGGTTGCACAGCCGGAGCAGCGTCGACTTCCCCGCACCCGAAGGCCCGAGCACGACGGTGATGCCGGGCTCGGGGATCTCGAGGGTGATCTCGCGAAGGATCGCTCCCAGCTCGGTCTCCACCGTCACCCGGTCGAATCGGAACAGCGGCACGCACGGATCATCGCGCTCCCGAGCGCCCCGAGCGCCCCGAGCGCCTGAACGAGTCGGGAAGGTGCGCCGAGTGTGCGGTGCCGCCCACCATCATGGAGGACGTGGGCTACGCCGCTGTCCTCCTCGCCTGCGCCGCCACCATCCTCGCCCTGATGGTCGCCACCTGGCGCGTGAGTCTCCGGCTCGACGACGCGAGCATCGTCGACATCGTCTGGGGGCTCGGCTTCGTGCTCGTGGCCTGGACGGCCTGGCTCGTCGCCGATGGTGCGGATGTGAGGAAGAACCTCCTGACGGCCATGGCCACGGTGTGGGGATTCCGCCTCTCGCTCTACCTGGCGTGGCGCAACCTCGGGAAGCCCGAGGATCGTCGGTACGCGGCGATGCGGCGCCGGGTGGGGCCGGAACGGTTCCGGCGCCTCAGCCTCTACACCGTGTTCCTGTTCCAGGGGCTGTTGATGTGGATCGTGTCGCTGCCACTCCAGCTCGGCCAGATCCCCGACTCGCCGGAGAAGATCCAACTCGCCGGCGTGTTCGGCGTGGCGTTGTTCGCTGTCGGCCTCGGGTTCGAGACGGTGGCTGACTGGCAGCTCGCCCGGTTCAAGGCGAAGCCGTGGAACCAGGGGCGAGTGCTCACGACCGGCCTGTGGCGCTACACCCGCCACCCCAACTACTTCGGCGACTTCTGCGTGTGGTGGGGCATCTTCCTCGTCGCCGCCACGACCCCGATCGGGCTCGCCAGTGCCCCCGGGCCCGTGCTGATGACCGTGCTCCTGATGCGTGTGTCGGGCGTGCCGCTCACCGAACGCCACCTCGCCCGGAAGCCCGGGTATGCGGACTACGTGGCCCGCACGAACGCGTTCTTCCCGGGACCGCCGACGTCCGAGGATCCCGACACCGGCTGGTGACCACGTCAGGGGCCGGGTCGAACCCTGACCGGTTGTCAGTGCGAGTGGGCCGCCAGGGACTCGAACCCCGCACACCCGGGTTAAAAGCCCGGTGCTCTACCTGATGAGCTAGCGGCCCAAAGGGATCGTAGGCGCGGCCGGCCACGTCCGGACTCTTCAAGGGGAAGGGGTCGAGGGCCGACTGGTACGATGAGTCGCTCCTCGCAAGGGGACACGAGCCCCCATCGTCCAGTGGCCTAGGACGCCGCCCTTTCAAGGCGGTAACGGGGATTCGAATTCCCCTGGGGGCACGAACGTCGAACCACCGACGAGATGTCGGCGGGCAAACAAGACACGGCCGACGAGATGTCGGCGGGCAAACAAGACACGGCCACGGACGGGGCAGGGGCCCCGTCCTGTGGAGGAGCCGACGAGATGTCGGCGGGCAAACAATTGGTCCTGTGGTGCAGCTTGGAGTGCACGCCGCCCTGTCAAGGCGGAGGTCGCGGGTTCAAATCCCGTCAGGACCGCCGGGTCTATCGACCCGACAACACGGCCGGGTAGCTCAGTCGGCAGAGCGCGCGCCTGAAAAGCGCGAGGTCACCGGATCGACGCCGGTCCCGGCCACTGGATGAAAGCCTCGGTCGACAAGGGAACCCCCGCTTCGGCCGGGGCTTTCTCGCGTCTCCGCCCGGGCTCGGCGTGCCACAAACGTGCCACTTTCCCCGACGTTGTTCCCCAGACGACGCTCGGGATCACGCGACCCGGAAGTAGTCCCGCAGCGCCTGGCGGATGACCTCGCTCGCCGTGGTGTCGTCGGCGGCGGCACGCTCGTCGAGCGCGGCCTTGAGCTCGGGGTCGAGGCGGACGGGGACGACCTCGGCGGGGCCTGAGCCCATCGGCGGTCGCCCGGGGCGCTTCCGGAGCTTCTCGACGTCGAAGCCGGCCTCGGCCTCGTCGGCCATCCGCTCGAGGACGTCCTCGGTCAGCTCCTGGCCGGATTTCGACCGGCCGTACGAGGACTTCTTCGCCATCGGTAAATCGTATTACACAATAAGGGGGCCGTCCGCTCGTCCGACGGAGGGAGCAGCGAGGCGACGTGGCCGCGTTACGCGCTGGCTACCTGTCCGGGGAGGCCCTCGATCGCGTAATCGGCTGCCGAACCGCCGCGCCAGAGCGCGAGCACTTCCTTGATGTTCAGCTCGAGGTCCTCGAGAGAGTTTCCGATCGCACGTATCTCCGGCTGGCCGACGACCTCAGCAATCCATGTGCCGTCGCTCTCCTGGGTCACTGCGACGTCGACCGAGTGATTGCTCATCGTCTCTCTCCGCTCGACCGCGCAGCCCGCTTGGCCGACTTGCTGAGCGCCTGCCGGACCGACTTCGTGCTCGCGCTCTTCGATGTGCGCGCGGCGATGGTCTGCGCCATCGCTGACGATCTCTTGGTCTGAGAGAACCTGCGTGCCACCGTTTCTCCCTTCATTACTCCGAACGATACCTGGGGGGTACGACACCCATCACTCAGGCCGCGTGTACTCGGCCTTGTCGAGGAGAACCCCGATCGTGACCGCGACCTCCTCCGCCGCCGCGCGCACGTCCGCGTTGGCGAGCCCCGACTCGGTGATCGGCTTCCTGTCGTCGAGGCTGAAGACACCCACGACACGGTCATGCTGGTCGCTGATCGGGACCGACAAGACCGAGGCGATGGTCCCCGCTGTCATACGGATCTGCTGATCCGTCATGTTCCAAGGCCGACTTCGAGCTTCCGCGTCTTCGACGCTGACCGGCAGCTCTTCGTCCTCCGGCGCGTACTGGGTGCGTTCCGATTCCCAGGCGACGCCTGCGCAGCCCTGACCGATCTCCCAACTCGATCGGTGCTCCTCTTGCGCGTAGCCGGCAGTTGCGTAGGCAATGCTGAGCCGTCCGTCCTCGCTCGGGAGCATGATGTTGGCTCGCAGCGTCCGCTCCGCGGGCGACGGGCGGGACGCCTCAACCACGTCAACGGTGTTCCGAAGCAGGAGCGTGAGAGCGTGCTGCGCATCCTCCCGTCGCAGCGCTCGCTGGCCGGCCCACTGACCTCCCTCGACCAGCAGGAGCCCAGCGATCAGGAACAGGACCTTGATCGCCAGCGGAGCGATGACGCCGCCGGCGACCATGACGGTCGGCCCAACCCCGAACTTCAGGATCGGGCGGCCGAACAGATCCTCGAGCCTGTGGCGCAGAGGTGCGGGCACCGCCGGATCGTATCCAGGCATCAGCGATCCTCCGCTCGGTGATTCGGTTCGTGGTCGAGGGAAGGGCCGCGACTGCCCGCCTCGGCGATCATGTCGGTGAGCCGCTCAGCGATCCGACGGTCCCGATCCGCGGCGGCGTGCTGGTAGATGAGCGAGGCCCGCGGCCTCGCATGGCCGAGCCGTGCCAGCAGCTCCTTGGTCGTGGCTCCGGTCTGGGCGCCGAGGGTTCCGGCGGTGTGGCGCAGATCGTGGAAGCGAAGCCCTTCGAGCCCCGCGCGTTCGAGTGCGGGGAGCCAGACGCGGTAGCGGAAGTTGCTGCGCTCGAGGGGACGGCCATCGGGTGTCGTGAAGACGTAGGCGTCGCCCTCGCTCCCGACGTGGTCACCAAGGTGGCGACGCAGAACGGTCACGGCAGGCTCGGGCGGAGCGACGGTGCGGACCCCGGTCGCGCTCTTGGGTGGTCCCTCGATGGCGTCACCCGAGGCGAGCCGGAGGCGCTTCCGCCGTACGGTCACGGTGGCGGTCGACAAGTCGATGTCGTCCCGTCGGAGAGCGAAGAGCTCGCCCTGACGGAGCCCTCCCAGACCGGCCGTCAAGATCAGGGCCCGATACCGAGGGGACACGGCCTCCACGAGGCGGTACAGCTCCTCAACAGTGAGGAAGCGCTGCTCGGGGTGGCGCTCGGTGCCGGCCCCGTTGAGTCGACACGGGTTCTTCGGGATGCGGTCGTCGTCAACGGCCTGGCCGAGGATCTGGCGGAGCCGCACGTACGCCTTCGCCGCGACCGATTGGCCCCTCGCTTCCGCCAGCCCCGCGTACCAGCGCCGGACCAAGTCTGGGGTCAGCTGAGCCAGCCGGTACTCACCGAGAACGGGAAGAACGTGCACTCGCAGCTGGTGCTCGTAGATCTCTCGCGTCCGCGGGCTGATGCCTGTCTTCGAGCGGAGCCACTCCCACGCGTAGGTCTCGAGGGACACGGTCCCGGCCGAGGGGTCGGCCCACAGCCCGCGGGCCTGATCCACCTCCGCGGCAGCCAGCCAACAAGACGCGTCTCCCTTGGTGGCGAAGGTCCGTGGCGCCGGGCCCAAGCGTCCTGAGCTGTTGCGGTATCGCGCTTGCCAACGGCCTGATGGCAGTTGGCGGATGCTTCCGAATTGGCGTCGGCGGCCGGCCATGCCGAGCTCCTCGTGCAGAACGGGCGGAGAGGCACGGCCGAGATGCGGGCCGGCGACGCAGTGCAGATCCTACGGGGTCGCTGTGACGGTCACGTCGGAGGTCGATGGTCGCCGGGCGTCATCGATCCAGCATTCGATCTCATCAGGGTCGAAACGCAGAAGATGCCCCGACTTGATGAACGGGATCCGGCGTTCGAACACGAGCCGGCGCACATGGCGTTCGCCGACGCCGAGCCGCTCGGCGACGGCAGACAGATCCATCAAGGGCTTCTTCTCGACCGACGACATGGTGATGACCTCCTGATCGCTCACCACCACAAGGCCGCGACAACCCGAATCTCTCTCAGATTCGACGGAGATCACGATCAGACCGACCACCGACCGTGACCGCCTCACTTACGCTCCCGCTCACTCACGACGGTCGACCCAACCGCCAACCAGTCAACACACCCTTGCAGGTTCCGCTGAAGCGGAACCTGGCCCCGCAGTCGCGATCACGGCCCGTGGTCGCTGCCGGCGTTCGTCACGGGTTTCCCACAGGGAAACCCGTAAGGGTGTGTTGCTCGATCAGGGTGCCTTCAGATCGCCTGCGTAAGCGCGGAAGTAAGCGGTGGCGTAAGCGCGTCCGCAAGTCGTCGGTTGTCTTCGCATGGTCGAGCGATGCCGTGGGTTCTCAGGCGGCCTCGTGGATCTTGGTCACTGCGTCCTCAAGCCGGCGATCAGTGGCAGTCCGGACACCCGACCCGCTGTGCGTTTGGGTGACGTGCAGGACGCGTCCAGATCCAGCAGTCGGTTGCGGGGGCTCGCCTATTGCGCGTCGATACAGGTCAGCGCCCGGGGACGCTGCGTTCCGCCTTCCGCAACGTCTGTCTCCGTGCCGACAAGTTCGTAACGAACCGGGCCGGCTGGTTCACCTATGACTGCGATGAGGGTGAGCCGTCCATCCACAGGGGAGGCGGACCGCGGGTGCTGTCGGCCAACGAGCGTGTGCATCATCGCTTCGGTCACTGGAAACATCCGATCGCCAGCCGATACACGAAGTCTGTACGTGTCCTCGGGCAACTCCTCAGCACTGACAACGAGGACGACCTCGCTGCGACATCCGATAGCCAGCATGTCGACGGTGCCCACTCCGTCGGCAGCCTCCTCGGCGTCATCGCCCTCGGCGATGGCGTCGGCGTCCGCGGCCGCCCCGTCGGGTCCGTCGACGGACGCTGTGCTGAACACCGTGGCGCCCACTGCGACGCCCACCGCGAACACCGCGATGACCACAACGGCCAGAAGCCATCGCGCTGCACCAATGACTACGTCGCCAAGCAAATGAGGGTCAGGTCGAGAGCCTGCAGGTCCATTGTCCGAGAGTCTCTCATGCCGGCCGGTCCGATCGTCCTGATTGACGGTGGCGCCGCCGCCCATGATCCGGCGTCGGGGGCACTGCGGGGCGCCTGAATCGACAACCGGCTCGAAGCTCCCAGGTCGGTTCAGACCGAGCTGCTTGCCACGACGGCCGCCAGCTCACCCGCCGGCGTCACCTCGCTGTCGTAGAGCGGCGAGGTTGGGGTCTCGGCAAGTCGCACCGAAAGGGACACGAGGTCATCGTCGCCGTCGGCGTAGTAGGCGGTCCCGAGATCTCGCCACTCGTTCATGACGCCCAGCACACTCCGGCTCTTCGTCTTCGACAGCCGGTGGTCGGTCATCTCCCTGAGCTCGGCCCTGATGAACGATGGCTCTGCCCCGTGGGCTGCGAGCACCTCCGCGAGATGGGCGGGAAACCGATCCACCACCGTGACGGCTGGAGCCAACGGCACGAGGACCGGCACCAGCGTCCGGTCACTGGTGAACAGTGCGACCTGCGGCTTCCAGAACAGCGGTGTCGCATACCAGTTGCCCAACGCCGTCGTGGATCGATCCTCGGGGTCGGCGTTTGGCCGGCTGACCCGATCGAGGAACTTCTTGGTGCCGTGAACGACGAACACGACCGGAGTCTCGCGTCTCGAGATCAACCGCGAGCATCCGACTACGGGCGGGCGTAGCCTCGGGCTGTGGCCAAGGAGAAGCGACCGACCGAAGAGGACCGAGTCGAAGCCCTGCGCCGGCTCCTGTCCGGTCTCGTGAGAGGCGACGACGTCTTCGATCTCACCGCCGCCGTGGCCAACCTCCATCCGGCCCACAACACCTTTCCCGGTGAGGTGTTCATGCAACTGGCGGCCGACTCGCTCGACCTCGCCGGCGTGGACGGTAAGGACCCGATCCCTTACGAGGGCCTCCGCGAGAAGTACCTGCCCGAATGCGAGTTCCGGGGACGGGAGAACCGGAGGATCCGCTTCGCCGTGCTGGCAAGTGCTTCACTCCGCGCCGGTCTGGAGGCGGACCTCCTCGACGAGGTGACCTGGTGGCGGACGGACGACTTCTGGCGGTACGGGCTCTGTGCGGCCGTCGCCCTGATCCGCGCCGGCGCCGAGCGAGAGGGCGTCACCGTCGCCGCGTTCGCCGAACGCCTCGCGGACCGGCACCAACTGACGCTCGAAGACCTGACCACCGGCTGAACCGAAGTCGCCGGCGTGCCACAAACGTGCCACGTCCACGGGAAATTCGAGGTCGGTCGCGGACCAGAGCGGTCCATGGCGGGCACCTGATCTATTCACGCTGACCAGGCATTTCGCGACATCGAGCCAGGTCACGGCGCCGACCGAGTTCACGCACGATCACGCCTGAAAAGCGCGAGGTCACCGGATCGACGCCGGTCCCGGCCACGGCAAAGGGCAGGTCAGCGGCGGTCCCGTCGCTGACCTGTCTCGCGTCGAGACCTACGATCCCGCGGGCGAACCCGCGTCGACCTCGCCTCCGCTGCCCCACGCGCCTATGTGCTGACCACCGGCCCACAGCGGACGCCGAAGCGATCCGCGATCTTGTCCAGCGTTCGCTTGTGGTGCTCACGGTCCCGTTTGTGTGTGCTCAGGATTTTCGCCGACGCCAGCAGCCGCCGCGGGAGCGGATACCAGCGGTCGAAGTCGAGTCCGTTCTGGCGTACAACCTTCGCGAATGCCCGTGCCGGGACCGCTTCCATGATCAGGCTGAGGTTGTACAACTGAAGCGATAGAAGAGCGGCGACGAGCACGTACTGGGGGGCCTTCCGGCGGAGTTCCTCGGCGTCAGCCGCATAGAGCGGCACCTGGGCGAGCATGCCCAAATACAGCAGGTGGGTGAGGAAATACGCGGCGGCGCCACCCCCGGGTAGGGGGATCGCGGTGGAGCGATTCTGAATCGACAGCATCCGACCGCTGTTCGAGGTATATGGCTCGTACGGGTACTCACCACGAAGGAGGGACCCGGTGCAATTGACAACCCAACTGCGGGGCTGGAACGGCATCGTCGCCCCGGACCTGAGGACCACCTCGGAGCCGCCGTCACCGTCGACGACGTCGACGAGGTAGTCCATCACGATCTGGTTGAGCCCGAGGGCGATGGTCTCGTTCTCGGCCTCTGAGAGGAGCGCTCCCAGGAAGTTCCCGGTCTCCGGTGTCGGCCACGTCCCGTAATTGTCGCGGTACCAGTTCATGACCTCGGCCTCATTCGTACCGTCGAACCGTCGCCCCGCCTTGGTGAAGACCGAGCTGAGGGGCTCGCCCGTCCACCACCGCCGGAGGCCCCCTGGGAAGGCGCGGTCGCGGTTGGTGAAGAACGTGCCCGGTCCCGCAACGAGGTTGACCTCCCGGTCGGGCTGACCGGTGATCAGCGCATGGGCTGTGTCCATGCCGGTCTTGCCGCCGCCCACAACCCACACCGGCGAGTCGCTCGCCCGCATCTCTGATCCCCGCACGTCGAATTGGTCCGGGCTGATCGAACGCGCGTGCTCACTCGACAGCTCGAGCGGCTCGTTCGTTTCGACGCGCTGCCCGTACGCCTTGATCAGCCGGTCGGCCACGATCTCGACGTCCTCACCATCGCCGGAGCGGCAAGTGATCCGGACCGTCCCGCCTGCCTCCTCGGCATCCTCGAACTCGTGGCCGAACAACTCGGTCACCCGGGCCCGCCGCTTGATCACGTCCAAGCAGTGCTGCAGGTGGTCGAGGACCTCACCCTTGGATGCCAGATGCGCGCGCTCCCTGCCCAGGGTCCACTTGATGTTCCCCGCGGTGAAGAACTCGTGCGGCTGGTGAAGCCGGACGTAGTCGTAGGTGTCCAGCCACATCCCGCCCGCGCGGTCGCGGCGGTCAACCAGGACGATCCGCTCATCGCTACGCAGGTAGCGACTTGCGACGAACAGCGCGTTGAGCCCGGCAATACCGGCCCCGACGATGCACGTGTCGCACCGTTCCGCCATCGCTTCTCCAATCCGCCATCGCTCCCCAAAGCGCAACCTACCCGGCCAGACGGAGCCGCTCCATCGGAACCTCCGCGCTGGCGCCGAATGCGAGGGCGTCACCGTCGCCGCGTTCGCCGAACGCCTCGCCGATCGGTACCAACTGACGCTCAAGCACGCGACCACCGGCTGAACCGACGTCGCCGGCGCGCCAGAAACGTGCCACTTCTCCAAGCGGTTCCCGGGGCCGTACCCGAGATCACGCCACCCTTCTCGGTGCTCGTCAGCAGCAGTCGTCCAGCTCGTCGGTGTGGAGATGCTCGATGCCCTCGCGTGCGGCGATGTAGACGATGCCGAGTGCCGCGAGCGGGTCGGCCCACCACCACCCGAACAGGGCGTTGGCGCCGAGACCGACCAGGAGGATCGCGGACAGCCAGACGCACAGGGTGGTCTCGGTCGCATCGGCGGTGACGGCCCGGCTTCCGAGTCGTTCCCCGACGCGACGCTTGGCGCGGGCGAGCAGCGGCATCACGATGAGGGAGACGATGGCGAGACCGATGCCGAACAGGCTCTCGTCGGGCGCGGCGCCCACGACCAGCTTGCGTATCGACTCGGCCCCGACGCCGACAGCGAGAACGAGGAACGTCACGGCGATGAGACGCACGGCGCGGCGCTCGGCGGCCTGGGACAGTTCCTGGCCATGGCGATCTCGTGCGAGGCGCCACAGGATGACCGACCCGGCGAAAACCTCGACGTAGGAGTCGACGCCGAAGCCCACGAGCGCGATCGAACCGGCAGCGATGCCGGCGACGATGCCGGCGAGCCCCTCGATGCTGTTCCAGGCGATGGTGAACCAGGCGAGCGCCGATCCCCGCCGCACCAGCGCCTGACGGTCGAGAGCCGGTGTGGTCACGAATGCTCGTCCTCCGGGCAGGGCCCGAGCGGCAGCGCCGCGAGCGCGATCAGGGTGTCGGCGATCGCCGGATCACGCAGCGCGTAGCGCACGCGTCGGCCCTCGTAGGTCGCGGTCACGAACCCGCATCCGCGGAGGCACGCGAGGTGGTTCGACATCGCCGATCGGCTGACGCCCACCGCCTCGGCAAGCTCTGCGGGATAGCCGGGGCCGGCGAGCAGGTATGCAAGCACCGCCCGCCGAGTGGGGTCTGCCAGCGCTTCCCCGACCCGGGACAACGTGTCGAGGTCGACACCATCTGCGAGAGGAACAGTCACGCCACTATATTACAGGAAAAGCTGAACTATTGAGCATTGGGTGTCTAGTCTGGCTTCCCCGGCGTTCTCAGCATCCTGCGCAGTCAGCCGGGGCTTTCGCGCGTCTCGGCTGGATCGCTGACGCTCGCGTCGGAAGCGGTTGCCGTGCCGCCTCACCCGACTCCAGAATCTGAGGACACGAGCGAGGGAGTGACCGATGGCGGATCCGATGTACCACGAGGGCTCTCGGGCGCTCCAGGACCAGTTCGACAGCCGCCGGATCGCCGATCGACTCGAAGAGGTCACGGTCCACGATCGCTTCAGCGACGACGACCAAGCCTTCGTCGAACGCTCGCCGATGTTCTTCTTGGCCACCGCCGACGCCGACGGCTGGCCGGATGTCTCGTACAAGGGCGGCATGCCCGGGTTCGTCCGCGTCGTCGACCCGACGACGCTGGCCTTCCCCAGCTACGACGGCAACGGGATGTTCCGCAGCCTCGGCAACGTGCTCGTGAACCCCCGAGTCGGGCTGCTGTTCATCGACTTCGAGCAGCCGAACCGGATGCGGATCAAGGGAACCGCATCGATCCACGACGACGACGAACTCCTCGACGTCTTCGACGGCGCCCAACTCATCGTCCGCGTCAGCGCAGAGGCCATCTTCCCCAACTGTCCCCGCTACATCCACCGCATGGACCTGGTGGAGCACTCGGCGTACGCGCCCCGTCCCGAGCACACGCCGCCGGTGCCCGACTGGAAGCGGATGGATATCTTCCGCGACTACCTGCCCCGCACCGACGCCGAGGAGTGAACGGAACGGCGTCTCGCGTCGAACGCCACCGCTCCGAGCCCGACGAGACCGGGGACGAGGTGCAGGGTCACGGCGTCGGCGATGTCCACCGGGATCAGTCCGAAGGCCGCGGTGTCGTCACCCGAGAGGAAGAAGGCGAGAGCGGGAAGGATCCCTCCGGCGATCGCCACGACCAACGCCGCCTCGCGCACCTTGATCCGGCGCCAGACCGAGACGAGGGCGACCAGACCTGTGGCGAGGCCGGCGACGCCGTGCCAGCCGTTGGTCTCGAAGGCGCCGAGGAACTTCTCCTCGGTGACCCCGTCGCCCACCGCGAAGTCGGGATGGACGACGAGGCTGGCCACACCCAGGAACACCAGCGCCCCACCCCAGATCCACAGGTAGTCGTCGGTGGCCGAACCTCTCATCCCGCCAGCGTTCCAGCCATACGCGTCACCGGCCGAATCCGGTCGATCAGGTCCGGGACGGCTCCTCGGCCATCTGCGATACGGGGAGGCGGAACCGGAACATCGTCCCCGCTCCGAGCTCCGACACGATCTCGAGATCGGAGCCGTGGAGCTGGAGCAGCTCGAGCGAGAGCGCAAGGCCGAGCCCCAACCCTTGGACGGCGTTCCGGGAGGCGTCCTCGCCCCGGTAGAAGCGTTCCCCGAGATGGCCGAGGACCTCGGGTGGCACGCCCGGTCCGTCGTCCTCGACCGACACGATGCCTTCGCCGTCCTCCTCGGCGACCCGGACCGCGACGCACGTGCCCGGAGGGGTGTGACGGACGGCGTTGGTGAGCAGGTTCTCGATCACACGGTCGACGAGGCCGTCGTCGGCCTCCACGACCACGGCAGGGTCGATCTCCACAGACACATGGTGGTGCTCGAACAACGATTCCAGGCGGTGCGTCGCCTCGGCCACGAGCCCCCCGAGGTCGACCGGCCCGAGGTCGAGACGGATGCGTCCAGCGTCGAGACGGGAGAAGTCGAGGAGCGCAGACACGAGATCGTCGAGCCGCTCGGCGTTGGCGAGGAGTCGTTCCATGAGGTTGCGCCGGTCGCCCTCGTCGAAGGTGTCCCACTTCCCGACGAGCGTGCTGGCCATTCCCACGATGATGGTGAGCGGCGTGCGCAGCTCGTGCGACGCCGTCGACACGAACTCGCCCTTGAGCCGGTCGAGCTCCTCGAGCCGCTCGACCATCTTGCGCTCCGCGTCGAAACGCTGCGCGTTCTCGATGGCCCGCCCCGCCTGGTACGCGAGCAGCTCCAACGCCTCGATCTCTTCGACGGCGACGCTCCGCGTCGAGCGAGTCCCGGCCTCGAGCACCGCAGCGAGGCCACCCTGCACCCACACGGGGGTTCCGACGACGGCCAGGAATCCCGAGCTGCGCAGTGCGTCGACGGCATCCGGGAGATCCCCGTAGTCGTCCGAGACCACGGTGCGTTGCTCGGCGAGCACCCGTCCGACCACCCCACTGGTGGCGTCGTGCTTGCGATCGGCGTACTCGCTCGGCAGCCCGCGAGCCTCCACCACCCGATAGGTGCCACGCTGCCCCTCGTCGAGGAGGCACACGTCGGCGGCGTCAAAGCCGAGCTGGAGCGCGGCATCGGCAACCGCGGCGAGCACCCCCTCGTGGTCGAGCACGCTCATGCGAGGCCCGGATCCCACGACCGCCCCCAGCAGCTGGGCCCGCCGGTCTGCCTCCGCCCTCGCGGCCGCGTGCCCGGTCATCTCGGTGATCAGCTCGCGCGAGAGAAAGCTCCCCATGAACCCGAGGGTGGCCAGGATACCCAGCCGCACCCCCACCTCACCGGCGTCGACGGGCGTCGCGGCCACGGCCAGCAGCAGATAGCAGGCAGCGGTGAACGCGAGGAGCGCGACCTGCCCGCGCAGCGGATACGACGCGGCGAAGAAGACCGTGGTCAGAGCGTAGAGGCCGAACAGGGGCGACGCGGCGCCGTCGGCGAAGCCGAGGGCGAGCGTGATGAGCACGATGTCGACCACCGACCACGCGTAGCGGAATCGGTCACCCCACCCGCTCCGGAACAATCGCTCCCACGGAAGCCACTGCACCACCAAGAGACCCGCGAGCGCGATCCCGAGCACCACGAGGTACGGCCCGCGCTCCACCGGTTCGTGGCCCGGGAGCCACGGGTACACGGCGAGCAGCGGCAGCACGATCCACGTCGCCAACACGCCCGCCCGGACCGCCCGGAGGTGGTACTGGATGAAGGGTTCGACTCGCTCAGCGATACCCCGATTGTGGGGCAACCGGGCCCGGTGCGTGAGGCCCGAACGGGTCATTTCCACGCCGCCCGAACGGGCTGCTCCGCGAGACCGTCACGGGTCCGTACATCACCGAGGGCTTGTTCAGAGTGCCCGAACTCCCGGGCAGTCGAGCGCAGAGAGACCCTCGATCAGTTGGTCGTCGCCGGGTCGCTCGTAGGTGCCGGTCTCCTCCGCGACGAACCGGAGAGCGCCAGCACCCGGCCAACTCGAGGCCACAGCGGTCCACTCGTACGTCTCCTGATCGTCGGTCTGCCAGAACCGTTCGACCAGCTCCGGCGTTCCGTCGCCGTCGAGGTCGGAACATGCCAGACCCGAACCCCGCTGGGCGGTGGCCCCGACGGCGAACACGAGCGGGGCTTCATGGTCGCCGATCGTGATCCGCCCGAGCGTGCACGGGTTGTCGTCGAACTCGTGCAGCCCCCAGAGGGACACGTTCACCCCGGACGCGCCGGTCCTCTCGATCACGAACAGGGCCGGGCGGTCGGCACCGATCTCCGCAGCCCCGAGGGGGCCCACCGGCGCAATATCCGACGCCTCGGTCAGGACCTCTTCGTCGAAGTAGCCGGAGGCCAGTTCCACCCGGAGCACGAACGTGGTGACGCCGTCGATCTCGAACGAGTAGGTGGTCACCTCGTCGGGCCGACCGTCGGCGTCGAGGTCCACCTCGGCGCGCTCGACCCGCTCGACGTCGTCGGCGAGCGGCTCGAACTCGATCGGGCTCAGGTCGGGGGTGCAGGGAGACGCCGTCTCCGCGCCGGAACCCTCGTCGTCGGGCTCCTCGACCTCGTCGTCCCCGCCGCGGTCCTCGATTTCGCGGTCGGCCTCGCCGGAGGTCCCGGCCAGACGGACGAAGGGGGCGCGCTCGACGATGTCGATCAGCTCGAACTCCTCGACGGCCGAGGGCGCGGGCGTGACCCGTCGAGTGCCGGTGGGCTCGTAGCCGTCCCACGCAGCGTCGTCGTTCGCCACCTCGGAGGGCTCCACATCGTCCGGAGCCTCCAGCAACGGGCTGCCGCTGAAGCAGCGCACCCGGGGAACCCCCCGGTCGTCGACGAGCACCGCGGAACCTGCTTCGAGCACCGACGTTCGAGGATCGGCCTCCCCGTCGCGGAAACCGTGGTTGACCACGACCGTGTCGCGGGTCAGGAGGACCGGCGTGAGGGTGGCGACGTGATCACGGATCTCATCGGTCCCGAGCCCCAGGACCGATGCCCACGCCTCGGCCTTCTCCTCGTCGTCTTCCAGGAACGAGACCAGCTGCTCGCGGTCGCACTCGGCCTCCCCGCGCGTACCGCCGTAGAGCCCGGGTTCGGACCCGCGCGCTGCTCGCACCCTTCCCGGCTCCTCGCCGCCGTCCGCGTCATCGCCGACCTCGCTCACCCGACGGGCGTCGCCGGCATCCTCCACGGAGGGCGTGGCGACCGGCTCGGTGAACGGATCGGGTCCGACGCTGGACGCCGGCTCCAGGAAGACGCTCCGAGCCTCGTCGCCTCCATCGTCGTCAGATCCGGTGAGCACCACGACACCGACGGCGGCCGCCACCAACACGGCCGCGAACACCCCGAAGGCGAGCGCGCGGCGACCCGTTCGGCCCCCACCCTCGGGCGCGCCGGGCGGCGGCTCCTGCGGTGGAGGCGGTGGCGGCGCGCCTTCGCCCGGGGGTGGGGGCGGGCCGCTCGGCGGGCCGGCGTCCCGGGACGCGGGAGGCGGGGGTGGCTCGGGCGGTGGCCGGCCGGGATCTCCGTCTCCGGGAGGTGGGGGAGGCGTGTCTCCGTCGGGCATCGAAGCTCCTGTGTCTGTATCGGCGGCGGGCGGCACGACGGCGGGTGGTCATCACCCGCGACGTCGGTGACCCTAGGAGGCTGTGAACCCGGGACGGTGACCCGTTGCCGCATCGCTTGGCGTCGAAGTCCTGTCGACCGCTCGCGAGGGCGCCCTCGTCAGCCGGAACGACGTCGCCGGCGAGCAAGATCACGAACTCACGGACGGTCTCGCTCGCGTCAGCGACGCCTTCGACCCGCAGCAGTCGCCGGGTGGTGTCGAGCGTCCGGGTGAGGATTTCCCAAGCCGTTGTTGCTCACAGGACCGGAGGCTTCATCCGAACGCCTCCGCGACGATCAGCTCACCGGGCCCGCGCGCCGAGTCCGCGTCGCGGTGGTCGAGGTGCCGGACGGCGATCTCGGGGGAGGCCGGTCGGGCGAGCGCGAAGCCCTGGCCCATCGCGCACCCGGCGGCCAGGCTCCGAGCGACATCGTCATCGCTCTCGACCCCTTCTGCGACGACGTCGAGGTCGAGCCGATGGCAGAGGCCGACGGCGGCTTCGAGAACGGTCTGGGTGCGCGCTCCGTGCAGCGTGCCGGAGACGAGCGACCGGTCGATCTTCACGATCGAGACGGGCAGGCGGGCGAGCTGACCCAGCGATGAGTAGCCGGTCCCGAAGTCGTCGACCGCCACGCGGATGCCGAGTTCGTTCAGACGGTCGATGCGGGCAACCACCCTCTCGACGTCGTCCGCGACTGCCGATTCGGTGATCTCCAGCACGAGGGATTCGGGTTCGATCCCCCGGTCGGTCATCAGCGCCTCGAGACGGTCGATGAACGCGTCGTCGAGCTGGCGCATCGACACGTTGACATACATGGCGAACGGCGCCGCCTCCGGGCGGTCGGCTTTCCACGCCACCAGTTGGCGGGTGGCCTCGTCGAGGACCCAGTCGCCGATGTCCCGGATGGCACCGTTGGCTTCGGCGAGCGGGATGAACCGGTCGGGCGGTACCAGTCCGAGGCGCGGATGGTGCCATCGGAGGAGGGCCTCGAACCCCAGGCACTCCCGCGAGCGGATGTCGAGGATCGGCTGGTAGACCAGCTCGAGCTGATCGTCGTCGACCGCGCGAGTCACGTCGTGCTCGAGCGCCATCCGGTCGAGGATGCCCACGTGGTCGACGGCGTCGAAGAAGTGAACACCTCCGCTACCGGCGCGCTTGGCCGCGTACATGGCCCAGTCCGCCCGGCGCAGGACGGTGTCGGCGTCGAGCGACGGCTCGGTCGGCGCGGCGCCGATGCTGGCGTTCACGGCGACGGTCACCCCGCCAGCCACGACCGGGTCGGCGAGGGCGTCGTGGATTCGCTTGGCCACCGCGCGAGCGCTGTGGAGGGCGCCGGGACCCTGCACGAGGACGGCGAACTCGTCGCCGCCGAGACGAGCGGCGACGTCCTGACCGCGGCAGGCCCTCGCCAGCCGATCGGCCACCGCCCTCAGCACGGTGTCGCCGACCCCGTGGCCGAGCCAGTCGTTGACGTCCTTGAAATCGTCGAGGTCGACGTAGAGGAGCACCACCTCGTGCTCGGGGGACTGACGGGCGAGGGCGTTCTCCAGCTCGGTTTGCAGGGTTGAGCGGTTGACGAGATCGGTGAGACCGTCGACGCGGGCGCTGTGGAGCAACGTGCGCTGCGTCCCGGCGAGCTGCTCGGCCATGGCGTTGAACGCCTCGGCGACCTCGCCGATCTCGTCGCCACCCTCCAGCGGCACCCGGTGCTCGAGGTCGCCGTCGGCGAACGCCGTTGCGCCGGACCGGAGCCGCTGGATGCGGGCGATCAGGCGGCGACCGCCGAAGTGGGATGCGGCCAGCAAGCCCGCGGTCGCGAGGACACCCAGGCCAAGGGCCACGAAGAACACCCTCTCCGCGCTCGCTGACGCGCGCTCCACGGACTTGTCGAGATGCTCCGTCGCCAGCTTGGTGTCCTGAAGGGGGCGGAGAGTCGCCGCGTAGTTGGTGAGGAACCGGATCCTCTCGCCCACTGTCGGGAGCCTCCGGTCGGCGAGAGCTTGCTCGACGTTGGCGTTGATCCTCTCCCACCTGTCTCGTGACGTCGTCACCGCGGTGCTGAATTCAGAATGGTGAGGGTCCGCGGAGTCGAGGAGATCGGTGTAGCCAGAGCGGACCTCGGCCATCGCCAGCACGAGCTGGGGACGCCCCTGCCCCGAGATCAGGGTGTGGACGCTGGCCAGGTACTCCTCGAGCGCCCGACGCTGCTCGGCCACTCGTTCGATGTCCTCGGCAGCGTCGGCCGTAGCCTCCTCGAAGCCGGTGACGACGTAGCGGAGGGTGGTGGCCCCGACCACGACCACCCCGAGGAGGAGCACCGCCTGTACGACCGTCAGGCGCCGCCAGCGCCGCTCGACGCCCGGAGAGGCGAGGAATCGGAACCGATGCCACCAGCGCCGCGCGGGTTCTCGCGAGGACACCTTCGGCGTCACTTCGTTCTGCGTTCGTCCCACGTACCTCGTTCCTCCCCTGCCCGCCGTTCGGACGTCGGCCCGCTGCCGTCACGCGACGCGCAGACCCCTTTAGCTTCGGACACGCTCCCGCGGCAATGAAGCGCGCCGGGCGACGGGGGGGCAGCGTTGGGCTGCCCTTGGGCAACCAGCAGCTCCGTTGTGCCGACGTTGTGCGCGGTAGAGAGCGCCCTACCGTCCCTCGCCGAGGGGCCACGATCGGAATGGAGGGAGTCAAAGGCGGTGATCGAACCGGGCGCTCCCGCTGACCGCAGCCAGAGTGAACCGTGTCGCCGTGGTCCTCACTCCGGCGAGGTGGGAGCGAGCTCCTCGACCGCCTCACCGGGGCCCTCGCCGGCGAACTCGGCGATGAACTCCTCCGCCGCCGTGATCGACACCTCCGAGCACAGCACCCGGCGTTCCCACGCCGTGAGCGCCACCGTGGCCGCGTCGTCGATCGGCACGGCGGCAGGGGTCACGAGGACGTCGTCCCGGTCGGAAGCGAGTGTCTCGAGTCGTCCGCGGGCGTCGTCATCGAGCCCCCGTTGGTAGCTCACCACCACGACCCCGAACTCGAGTGCGGTCACCTGGAGTGCCTCGGCCACCGGCTCGTCATGCACGCCGGCGCGGGGCGGGTTCCCGGAGAAGTGTGGTCCGGACGACGGGGGATGGTGCTCGAACCGAGCGGCGGCAGGGTCGATCACGTGGGTGTTGCCACCCGATTCGAAGAGCCGTTCCACCTCGCCGCACGCATCCCCGGCCCCGACGGTCGAGTCGCCGGCCGAACACGCCGCCGCCGACGCGAGGAACGCGAGGGAAAGGCCGACCGCGCTACGCCAGGTCGAGCGCATCGAGGAGCGTCCCGTACGAGTCGATGACCGCGTCACCGGACGGGCCCTGTCCGGGGTCGTCGTCGTCGAAGACCGCGGTGATCCGCACCGCCCGCATCCCCATGGCCGACGCTCCGGCGATGTCGGTGCGCCGGCGGTCGCCCACGTGGGCCGACCGCCGGGGATCGGCACCACCGAGACCCGCCAACGCGTGCTCGAAAATGCGTCGGTCGGGCTTGTACACGCCGACCTCGTCGGAGAACGACCAGTGGTCGAAGTGCCCGAGCAGCCCGTGTCGGTCGAGGTGCGCCCGGAGGTGGGGCGACGCCATCAGCCCCACGTCGCAGATGATCCCGACCTTGATCCCTCGCGAGCGCAGCTCGTCGAGCACACCGGCCACGCCGTCCACCGGGACCACCTCGGCGGTCTCCGAGCACCGGTGCCACGCCTCGAGAAGGTTCCCCGACAACGCCGTCAGCTCGGCGGGATCGACCACGCCGTCGGTGAGCCGATCCATGACGTACCGGGCCGCGTGGTCACCGGTGAACTGCCGGTTCTCCTCCCAGGCCGTGTTGAAGAGCCTGCGGGCGTCGTCGTAGACGGAGGCCAACGTCTTGCGGTCGATCTCGAGGCCGCTGCTGCCCAACATCTCGGCCCAGCTGTCCGACACCAGCTCGCGCCGCTGGTCCATGTCGGGCTCGTGGCAGAGCGTGTTCCAGTAGTCGAAGGTGACGGCGTCGAGCACGGCGAACCCGGTCACCGGCCCGGAAGGACGTCGGAACGTACGGCCCCCGAAGCCTCGGCGGCCTCCTGCACCGCGGCGGCGACCCGCTCCACCACGTGAGGGTCGAACACCGAGGGAATGATGTTGTTGGGTGACAGCTCGTCCTCGGGGACGCACGACGCGATCGCCTCGGCCGCCGCCACCTTCATCTCCTCGTTCACCTCGGTGGCACCCGCATCGAGCGCACCCCGGAAGATGCCCGGGAACGCCAACACGTTGTTGATCTGGTTGGGGTAGTCGGAGCGCCCGGTGGCCATCACCGCCACCCGGTCACCGGCCTCCTCGGGCGTGATCTCAGGGTCGGGGTTGGCCATGGCGAACACGATCGGATCGTGGTGCATGACCCTGAGGTCGTCGGGGGTGATGATGCCGGGCTGTGAAACTCCGACGAACACGTCGGCACCCGGGAGCACCTCGTAGATCGCCCCCTGCCGCTGCTCCGGGTTGGTGTGGTCGGCCATCCACCGCTTGGCCGGGTTCAGCTCGTCGCGACCTTCGTAGATGGCGCCCTTCGAGTCGACGCCGATGACGTTCTCGACGCCGGAGTTGAGGAGGATCTTGGTGATCGCCACGCCGGCGGCGCCGACCCCCGCGATCACCACCTTGAGGTCCTCCATCTTCTTGTCGACGACCTTCAGCGCATTGCGCAGGGCGGCCAGCGTGACCACCGCGGTGCCGTGCTGGTCGTCGTGGAAGACCGGGATGTCGAGGCTCTCGGTGAGGCGCTCCTCCACGTCGAAACACTCGGGCGCCTTGATGTCCTCGAGGTTGACGCCACCGAACTGCGGTTCGAGGCGCTCGACCGTCTCGACGAGTTCGTCGACCGACGACACGTCGAGGCAGACCGGATAGGCGTCGACGCCGGCGAACTCCTTGAACAACAGCGCCTTGCCCTCCATGACGGGAAGCGCGGCGTGGGGGCCGATGTCGCCGAGGCCGAGCACCGCGGTGCCGTCGGTGACGATGGCGACCGAGTTGCGCTTGATGGTGAGGCGGTTGACCTCGCCCGGTTCGTCGACGATGGCCCGGCACACTCTCGCCACACCCGGCGTGTACGCCATCGACAGATCGTCACGGGTCGTGAGGGAAATCCGTGATGCCACCTCGATCTTGCCGCCCTCGTGCATGAGGAAGGTGCGGTCGCGGATCGACACCAGATCGACGCCGTCGAGCCCCGCCAGCGCGTCGCGGATCTCGTCGCAGTGGGTTTCGTCGCGGAGATCGACGCTGAGGTCCTCGACGACCGTTCCGCTCCCGACCTCGACCGGGTCGATGGCGGTGATGTTCCCGCCCGCGTCACCGATGGCGGTCGCGAGGCGACCGAGCGCGCCGGGCGTGTCGTCGAGTTGGACCCTGACCCGGACGGAGTACGAAGGGTTGGGAGCGCGCATGGCGTCCGAACGGTAGCAGCGGGGGCCACGGCCCCTCGAAGGGGATTTCGCGCCGTGGGCGACCCTGTGAACGCAGAACGCCCGGCCCATCGCGCTCGAGAGCGGCGGGGCCGGGCGTCCTGGGTTGTTCTCGCTCGTGTCGCTTCCGCGTCACGAGACGCTCGCCGCCTGCGCGGCGTCGGATGATCGAGTGGTCAGGCGTCGATCAGGTGACCGGGACGGTCAGACCTGCTCGCTCTCGACCTGGTCGAGGTACTTCTTGATCTCCGACGCGCGGAAGCGGCGGTGACCGCCGAGTGTGCGGATTGCCGAGATCTTCCCAGCCCGCGCCCAACGGGTCACGGTCTTGGGGTTCACCCGGAACATGGCCGCGACTTCCGACGGCGTCAGAAGCTGCTCGTGCTCCTCACGTTCCTGCATTGGTCTTGCCTCCCTGTGAGTCCGGGGGTCCGAACCCTTGCTGTGTACGAATCTTGTCCGATTCGTTAGTCTATGTTACGGCAGATACCCGATCGTTCTCCATAGCCTTTACGGGCCATTTTCAGGGGACACGATCGGACTAGTCCTCCCCCTTTGGACACATCAAGCATACGCCGCGCGGCGGCACGGAGGGTGTCGGTGGCGCGCGAAACGCGAAGAACGCGGGGATGCCCTCACTCCTCATTTCGCCCTCCCGAGCGTACGATCGGGGGTGAGCCCCACCACGCTCGTTGGAGGACGCACCGTTGTGACGAGGCCGCCGTGCGTGGGCCAACGGTCGACATAGGCTGGACGCCACGGCCCTGACGACGGAGGGAGGACGGAGGACACCGTGCGCAGCGTGCCCCCCGACCACGTCACCTCAGCCGTCCTGGAAGCCATGGGCGCCGCGGGACACGAGCAGGTGGCCTTCTGGTCCGATCCCGATGTCGGCCTGCGGGCCATCATCGCCATCCATTCCACCCGCCTCGGTCCCAGCCTCGGCGGGACCCGCTTCTACCCCTTCGAGACCGAAGGGGCGGCGCTCGCCGACGTGCTCCGACTCTCGCGGGCGATGAGCTACAAGTCGGCGGCGGCCGGACTCGATCTCGGTGGCGGCAAGGCCGTGGTGATCGGCGACCCCCGCAGCGACCGATCCGAACCGTTGCTGCGCTCGTATGCCCGCTTCGTCGACTCCCTGGGTGGTCGCTACTACACCACCGAGGACGTGGGTACCAGGGAAGCCGACATGGAGCTGATCGCCGAGGAGACCGAGTTCGTCACCGGCACCACGACCGAGCACGGTGGCTCGGGTGACCCGAGCCCGGCCACCGCCATCGGGGTGTTCGAGGCGATGCGGGCCGTGGCCGAGCACCGCTGGGGCTCGGCCGACGCGCTCGGCGGGCGCCACGTGGTCGTGTCGGGTGCAGGGAAGGTGGGCTCGGCGCTGATCGAGCACCTCCTCGACGCCGGGTGCCGCGTGAGCGCCGCCGACGTGAACGCCGACGCGCTCGCCGCGCTGCCCGATGCGGTCGAGGTCGTGCCACCCGAAAAGGCGCACGCGGTGGCGTGCGACGTCTTCGCACCCTGTGCCCTGGGGGCGGCCCTGAACGAGCACACGATTCCCGAGCTGGCGTGCGCGGCCGTGGTCGGCAGCGCCAACAACCAACTCGCGACGCCCGAGGACGGCAAACGGTTGCACGAAGCCGGGGTGCTCTACGTACCCGACTACGTCGCCAACGCGGGCGGCGTGATCAACATCGCCTTCGAGATGGGCCGCACCTACGACCGGGGCGACGCGGAGATGGCCGTCCGCAAGATCTTCGAGAACACGAAAACCGTTCTGGAGACCGCCGACCGTGAGAACATCAGTACGGCCGCCGCGGCCGATCACGTCGCCGAGAAACGCATCTTCAAAGGGGAGAAAACAGGACTTCCACCGCTGCAGTGACCGACCGAGGAGACACCATGGGTTACGCCCCGCCGTCCGACGACCAGGATCTCTCGACGTTCCACTTGCGCGAACGTCACCAGGAACTGGGACTGAAGGGGTCCGATCTCCTCGAGATGTACCGGCTCCTGCTCCTCTCGCGGATGC
>CAZTOV010000014.1:0-38229 GCA_964615175.1 uncultured Burkholderiales bacterium | reverse complement strand
TTCCACGGTCTCTACCGTGACTACGCCCTCGGTCCGCTCGACTGGCGCTGCTTCACCGAGCGGGTCTGACCGAGCCCACCCTCCCGCCGTGTTGCGCACTTCGGCCGTTTGGCAGTGCCGACGCGGCGGGTAATGGGGAACCATGGACATCGTCGGTTACCTCATCGCCCTGGCCGTCGTCGGACTCATCGTCGGCGCGCTCGGGCGTCTCATCGTCCCCGGACCGGACCCGATGGGCATCTTCGGCACCATCGCGGTGGGGCTGGTGGGGTCGTTCGCGGCCGGGCTCCTCGCCCGCGCTGTCTGGGACTCGCCCGCGCCGGGCCTCATCCTCGCCGTGCTCGTGACTGCCTTGCTGGTGTGGCTGCTCAGGCCCCGGGCGAGGGCCCGCTGACCGCGCTCACCCGAGCGCGGCGGGCAGCTCGTCGAGGCTCTCGATGCGAACGTCGGCGCGCTCGACGTCGGGATGGCGGGCCTGCACCTCGCCCCATGGGCCTCGACGGATGAACACGGCCACCATCCCCGCCTCGGCCGCCGGGATCACGTCGTTGTCGACCCGATCCCCGACGTAGGCCATCTCCCTCGGTTCGACGTCCGCGCCATCGGCGACCTTTTCGTAGAACGCCGGCGACGGCTTGGCCACTCCCCAGCGGCGTGACGAAGCGATGAAGTCGACGGGGAGGTCCATCGCCTCGAGCGCTGATTCTGCCCGTTCGGGCTGGTTGCCGGCGAGCCCGACCCGGTACCCGGCCTCGCGGAGCCGGACGAGGCACGGTCGGGCGTCGGGGTAGAGGTCGTCGGCGTCGAAGCTGCCGAACACGGGCTCGGCGGCCATGGCGGCGTCGACATCGAAGCCCGGTTCGAAGTGCTCGAACACCTCGCGGTGGTGGCCGCCCCGCTCGATGATCGAACCGAGCACGGCGAAGAAGTCAATCGGTCTGACGCCGAGGCGTTCGGCCCAGCGCGTCCAGAGGCGAGCCTCGGAGATGATCGTCTCGCCGATGTCGAGCACGACCGCGCGAATCATCCGGCGAACGTACACCGCTTACAGTCCGGGACGATGCGCCAGACCTCTCCTTGGTTCAGCGGCGGTGTTGCCGCCGCCCTCGCCCTCGCCGCCACCGAAGTGGCGTCGGGCCTGAGTCCGAGCATCCCTTCCATGGTCGTCGCCGTCGGCGATGTGGTCATCGACCTCGCCCCCTTTGCCGTGGTCGAGAGCGCCATCTCGGTCTTCGGTACCAATGACAAGACCGCGCTGGTGGTCGGCATCGTCGTGATCGCTCTCCTCGTCGGCGGCTGGCTCGGCGCGCGCGGTGCCGAGTCGCCCTGGATCGGACCGGCGGGCTTTGTTGCATTCGGCGGGCTCGGCATTCTCTCCGCCGCCCGACAGACTGGCTCCTCGATCGTCCTCGTGACGATCGCCACCATGTTGGCTGTCGTGATCGGGATGCTGACGCTCGGCCTGTTGCTGCGTGAAGCCCAGCGCGCCGAGCGGGTCGGCGACGAGGCGGAGCCGACCGACCGGCGGGTGTTCCTGGGAATGGCAGCCGGCGGCCTGGCCCTCGCCGGGTTCGGCGGTTGGGCCGGGCGTCGGCTCCGCCAGCGCCTCAGCGTCGAATCAGTGCGTGCCGACATCGCCCTTCCCCGTCCCGTGCGATCCGACGCCGACATCACCTCGGCCGCCCTCGATATCGACGGTGTCACCCCGCTCGTCACGCCGAACGATCGCTTCTATCGCATCGACACGGCGATCCTCGTCCCCCAGGTCGACCCCGACGACTGGACGCTCACCGTCGACGGGCTCGTCGATCGACCCTACGAGCTGAGCTACGCCGATCTCCTCGACATGCCGATGGTCGAGGAGTGGGTCACCCTGGCGTGTGTCTCGAACGAGGTCGGTGACGATCTCGTCGGCAACGCCAAGTGGCTCGGGGTCCCGTTGCGGGACGTCCTCGAGCGGGCGGGCGTCCGCTCCGAGGCCACCCAGGTCGTCGGCCGGTCCGTCGACCGCTTCACGGCCGGATTCCCCACCGCGGCTGCGTTCGACGGACGTGTCGCCCTGGTGGCCGTCGGGATGAACGGCGAGCCGCTGCCGGTCAGGCACGGTTTCCCGGTGCGGCTCGTGGTCGCCGGCCTCTACGGATACGTGTCCGCGACCAAGTGGCTGAGCGAGATCGAGCTGACCCGTTTCGACGACTTCGACGCCTACTGGATCCCTCGCGGGTGGGCGAAGGAGGCCCCGGTGAAGACCCAGTCACGCATCGACACCCCACGCAACGGTCGGCGCGTTGTTCCCGGGACCGTCCCGGTCGCCGGGGTCGCGTGGGCGCCGGGGCGCGGGATCTCGGCCGTCGAGATCGCGGTCGACGACGGCGACTGGGAGCCCGCCGAACTCTCGGGCGACACCCCCGACGAGACCTGGCGCCAGTGGCTCTACCGCTGGGACGCCCCGCCGGGCGGCCACACCCTGCGGGTGCGTGCCACCGACGGTGACGGCGAAGTGCAGACGTCCGAGCGGCGGCCTCCGGCACCCGATGGGGCGACCGGCCACCACACGATCCGCGTCCAGGTCGCCGCCTGAGGGGACGCTTCAGTCCTCGCCGTTGTCGCGGTTGTCGTCGTCGTCCGTTTCGTCGACACGGTCGGGGAGGATGGCGGAGGCCATGACGCACCGGGTGAAGGTGTGGTCGTCCCTGCGCTCGACGGTCACCTCGTCGGTGAGCGCCCGTACGAGGAACAACCCGCGACCGGCTTCCGCATCGGGCTGGGGTGGGGTGTTCTCGGGATCGAGCTGGTATCCCTCGCCGTCGTCCTCGATCTCGATGACCACGGCGCCGCGGTCGATTTCGGCCCGGAGTCGGATCGATCCGGGAGCACCGCTGGCTGCCCGCACCGAATTCCCGCACAACTCGGTGGCGACGAAGAGCAGATCCTCGTGGAGATCCGGATCGACGGGTTGGTGCCGGAGCCAGTCGTGGAAGAAGTGGCGAACGAGCGGGACCGTCGCGGTCGACGGTGAGAAGCGGTACACGAAGGGGCCGAGTATGGGCTGGGCCGGGTGGTCGAGCACCCGGTGTCGTAGCGCGAGCACGACCGAGTCGTCACGGCGAGAAGCGCCCGACAACGCGCGATCGACGAGCCCACGGGCGAGGTAGGGCGCGGGGTAGCGGGCGACTTCGCGGGCCGCGGCGGCGAGGTCGTCGAGGCCCCGGATGACGTCGCCCGTCGCCTCGATCACGCCGTCGGTGTAGAGGACCAGGGTGTCGTTGACCTCGAGGGTGTGCTCGATGAGGTTCATGCTCCCGGCCCGCGGCCAGCCGATCGGGACACCGCGCGACTCCAGGAACTCCGCACCCTTCGATGTCGAGATCACCAGGGGTGGGGGATGGCCACCCGACACGATGCGGACGCGGCCGGTGTCGGGGGAGTAGCGCGCGAGCACCAGCGTGGCCATCATCTCCTCCTGCGCCTGGGAGAACACCGCGTCGGCCCGTTCGATGAGGCGCTCCATCGGCACCTCTTCGAGCACCAGTACCCGCAGGGCGTGGGTGACGGCCAGCGCGTCCTTGGTGGCGGTGACGCCCTTGCCGGTGACGTCGACCACCGCGATGTGGAGATCGCCGTCGGGGAGCACGTACCAGTCGTAGAGGTCACCTCCGATCGGCGCTCCCGGGTCGGCCGGCTGGTAGTGGACGCCGAGTTCGGCGCCCTCGATGTCGGGAGCCGGTGCCCGCACGGCATCCTGGAGCCGCTGCACGACCTCTTCCCGCGCCGCTTCGAGCTGGGAGAGCCGCAGCACGGTCTGGCTCGTGTCGAAGGCGACGCCGAGGTGGAGGGCGATCGCCTCGGCGATCCACCCGACCGGGTCGGCCGAATCCTCGGGTGGCGGGACGGCGACGATGACCGCCCTCACGCCCTCGCCGTCGGTGCCGGCCACGGGAATGGCGACCACCGTGGTCGGTGTCCCGTCGATCTCGACGGCGAGTTGGGCGGGCTTCCCCGAATCGCGGGCTTCTTCGACGAGATCTCCCGCGGGACCTCCGATGACCTGGCGAGCCTCGGCGAGCGACGCCCCTGAGGCCGCTCGCATGCGCGAACGCGTCTTTCCCAGATCGACGTAGGCGACGAGCTGGGCGCCGGCTACCCGCCGGATCGTCTCGACGGCCCACTGTGCCTTCGGCCGCACCGGGCCGGGGCGGTGGAGGGCCTCGGCGGCGTCCGCGAACGCCTCGACGACGCCCTCGACGAGGAACGGGCCCGTGTCGATCGCGTCAGTCGGATCGCTCGTCATCGATGGTTCCCCGCTCGCGGAGTTGCTCGAGGCTCTGGCGGATGAGACGAGACACGTGCATCTGGCTCAACCCCACGTCGTCGGCGATCTCGGACTGGGTCAGGTCCTCGAAGAAGCGCAGCTCGAGGATGCGGCGCTCGCGTGAGGGCAGACTCTCGAGCAACGCCCGCAACGTCGCGCGGGCCAGCGCCGCCGACTCCGGGATGTCCTCGGCCTGGAGCTGATCGCCGAGGGTGAGCGTCTCGTCGTCACCACCGCCCGTCGGCTGGTCGAGCGAGGCGCCTTTGTACGCGACCCCGCTCAATTCGAGGGCCTCGAGCACTTCTTCCTCGTCGGTGTCGACCGCCTCGGCCAGTTCCGTCACGGTGGGGGCTCGTCCGAGGGTCTGGTTCAGCTCGGCGGACAGTTTCCCCACCTCGAGCGACAGCTCCTGGAGTCGACGCGGCACCTGCACGGCCCAGCCCTTGTCGCGGAAGTGGCGCTTCAGCTCACCGATGATCGTGGGCGCGGCGAAGGAGGTGAACTTCACCCCTCGATCCGGGTCGTAGCGGTCGGCGGCCTTCACCAGCGCCATGGCCGCGACCTGTTCGAGATCTTCGAGCGCGACACCGCGGCGCGTGTACCGGCGTGCGAGGGCGTGCGCGAACCCGAGGTGCTCTTCGACGAGCACGTCCCGGTTCGACGCTGCGCCGCGGGGGGCGTCGTCGGGAGTCATCGGACGTTGCTCAGCTCGCCAGCGCCTTGGAGATCCTCACGCGGCCCGGACTGCCCGATCCGATCTCGACCGTGTGGTCGTCGGCAAGGGCGGCGAGGAGGTGGAGCGCCAGGTCGTCGTCGTCGGGTGCGGGCGGGAGCGGGTCGATATCGGCCTCGGCCTCGATCACGACGTTGCCGTCGCCCGCGGTGCAGGTGAACGTGATTTCGCCGCCGGCACCGTTCTCGCCGATGAGCAGACGGCAGGCCTCGGTCACCATCACCCGCAGGTCTTCGACCTCGTCGTAGGGGAGACCGAGCCGGCTGCCGAATCCGGCGACGGTGAGGCGGGCGAGCAGGACGAACTCCACCGCCGCCGGGATGACGAGCCGAACGCGTTTGGAGTCATCGGCCATGGTTGCTCCGTGGAATCACCGGCTGCGCATGCTCCAGCCGAAGGATGGGTAGCGAAGGCAGTGTAGAGTCCGCGGCCGTCGCACTCGTTCGTGCAACCGGCCGCGCGACCCCGTTTCCAGGGATATCCAGCCCGTTCCGTTGTCATCGAGGAGAGCCATGACCGAGCACACCGAGGACCGCACCGAGGCGTCGGGCGAGCCCCGCGAGTTCGCCGTCACGGTCACCGTCGACGCTGACGAGACCGTCGTCGCGGTGCAAGGGGAGGTCGACTTGTACACCGCCCCCCGGCTCCGCGAGCAGCTTGAGAGTGTCGTCGCCACCGACACGCCCAATGTCGTGATCGATCTCGAGACCCTCGACTTCATCGACTCGACGGGGCTGGGAGTTCTGGTGGGTGCCCTGAAGGAGGCCGAGAACCGGGGTGGCGAGGTGCGGCTCCGCAATCCCGGGCGCTCGACTCGCAAGATCCTCGAGATCGCCGGCCTCACCGAGGTGTTCACCATCGAGTGACGGCCGTGTCGGAAGACGCGTCCCTCATTCGCGTGAAGAGCGTGTGTAGAAGCCATTGTGAAGGGGTAGATAGTCCGCGTGGTGCCCCCCGACGCTGATGGTGACCGCGAGAATGGGCCATGCACACGGCCACGACCGAGAGTCTGATGACATCACGGTCGACCTCGCGCCCGAAGCGCGGTCGGTGACCCGGGCCCGGAAATGGGTCCTCGAAGCAGCGGCCGCCTGGGACGTCCCGGCGTCGGTCAACGATCGGCTCGCCCTCGTCGTGACCGAGCTGGCGTCCAACGCGGTCACGCATGCCGGGTCGACCTTCCGGGTGCACCTCCAGAGACGTGATGGCACGATCCGCGGTGAGGTCGTCGACGCCGATCCGGAACCACCGATCCAGGTGAACCCTGCGCCGCGCGCCACGGCCGGCCGGGGACTCATGATCGTCCGGCACCTGACCGACCGGGCGGGGGTCGACGACACGCGGTCGGGAAAGTCGGTCTGGTTCGAGATCGACGTCTCTGCCTGATCGCGACCGGCGGCGCGATGTGATCCGCGATCGCAGGTTTTCGCCGGATCCATGTTTCGAGCAAGGCGCGCCGGGGAACCCTGACGCGAACGGCCGTGGCAACGGGCACCCGCCGGCCCGTTGCCTACGGCCACCAAGCGAGCGGTCGGCCGGTGCTCTCCTCAACGGGTACCCCCCCGGTACAGAGCGCGACGCAGGGCGCCGTGTTCTGCCCGTGTCCGGCCGACCGCTCGCTCCTTCTCCCCTCCCTGCGAGCTGTGCCCGTGCCTGCGGCTGTCCGATCTTGACCTTTGGTGAGTGATTGGGCAGCATGCGCAGGTCTCCAATGTGACCTCGGTCGCAGGAGCATCGGGGACCGATCTCGAACCTAGGGAGACGAACTTGTGTGGGCGGACGCGCCGGCGGGTCGCGGGGCGGTCGTTCGGAGAGTGTTGGGGGACTCATGAATCGACGGTCGCTCTTGCGTCGCTACGTGCCGCTCGCCGCCTTGGTCGGTGTACAGCTGATGATCATCCTCGTGGTGCCGTCGGTGGCGCCCGACCAGCTCGCGGTCAGCGCGGGTGGAGCGGCCCAGGGCCCGGCCGACTACGTCGACCCGACGGCCGGCGCCCAGCCCGACGTCGCCACCTCCGACGAGACCGGAACCACCGGGCCGTCGACGGCCGCGGCCAGCGGACCCGCCTCCGACACCACCGACTCCACGACCGGTGGTGGCGAAGGCGGCGAAGGCGTCGTCGCGGGCGACACCAGCCATTGCGTGGGCGACCGGCAATTCGATCCCGAACGCTTCCCCTTCGCGCCCGCGTGCGTGCCGACCTTCGGTGGCGACAACGGCGGCGCGACGACGCGAGGTGTGACCGAGGACAAGATCACGGTCGTCCGCTACGACCACCAGTCCGACCCGGCCGTCGACGCGCTCCTCGAGAGCGTCGACCTCGGTTCGAGCGACGAGCAGGAGGATGCCTTCCGCGAGGCGGCCGAGCAGTTCATCAACGAGAACTACGAGCTGTACGGGCGAGAGATCGAGCTGATCGATTACAAGGGCGAGTGCGACCTGCTTCCGCCGATTGCCCAGTGCTTCCGAGAGGACATGCGTCAGCTCATCAAGGACCACCAGCCCTTCTACGTCTTCTGGCGCATCACGCTGTCGTCGGCGTCGTTCGACGAACTCAGCAAGAACGGTGTCCTGAATGCGGGAGGCCAGCACTTCTCCGAGAACTTCGGGGCCTCGCGTCGTCCCTACCACTACGACCAGATGATGACCGGAACAAACGTTGCCGAGTACTTCTCCGAATACTGGTGCAAGCGCCTGGCTCCGCACCCCGTGAAGTACGGCGCCGGCACTCATCCGACCCAGCCGGGGACGATGAACGGGTCGGACCGGGTGCTCGGCATCATCACCCAGGACGACGAGGCGAACACCGCCGTTCTCAACGAGATCAAGGAGAGAGTGAAGGACTGCGGTGGCGGCGTGAAGGCCGTCTACCAGTACGCCCAGGACATCGACCGGGCGCAGGAGCAGCGCAAGGCGGGCCTGGCGAAGATGCGGGAGGCGGGCGTGACGTTCCTCACATGCATCTGCGACGCCATCGCTCCGTACTTCATGATCATCACCGAGGACGAGGACCGGTACTGGCCCGAGAACTTCATCGCCGGCACCGGCTACATGGACCACGACTTCGTCGGGCGCCTCTACGACGTCAGCACCACCTGGAACCGGGCCTGGGGCATCAGCACGCTGCCCGTGCTCGAACCCCTGAGCGGCGACGACGCCGCCCGGGTCTGGAAGGCCACCCAGCGCTCGGGTAACCCGCCCTACACCGCCGCCGTCGCCGACTGGTCGTACTACCAGATGGTCGCGGAGGGAATTCACCTGGCCGGTCCCAACCTCACGCCCGAGACCTTCGAGCAGGGAATGTTCAACACGGCGCACGCCGGCGTGGGCCCCGGCCGGGTGGGGTACAGCTTCGGGCCGAGCAACCACGGCTGGACCGACGACGTCAAGGAGATCTACTGGTCGAAGGCGGCGACATCCAAGCTCGACGGGCGGCCGGGCGCTTATGTCGTCATGAACGAGGGGGCGCGCTTCACGCTCGGCTCCATCCCCGACACCGAATTCACCCGGCCGTGACGCCGGCAGGAACACGCGGATGAACGACCTCACCGCGGTGCTCCGCCACCGGCTCGACGCCGCCCTGGCCCACCGGGCCGGCCGGCCGCTCCTGGCCGGCGTCGCCACCGCGGCGACCACGCTCCTGGCTCAGGGCATCTTCTGGCCCCATGGCGAGAGTCCCGTGCTGTTCGCGGTCGTTCTCGGTCTTCTCACGGCGGCGGCGGTCGCTCCAGCCGTGGCCGAGCAGCGATTCGCCGGCAACATCGCCAAAGCCGTCCTCTTCGCGTGGGCGACCTTCGTGGCGGCGAAGTGGATGTTCCAGACCCCCAACGGCCTCATGATCTACGCCGCTGCCCTCGGCTCGCTCTACGGCCTGTTGGCGGCGGGGATCATCATCGTCTACCGCACGAACCGGATCGTGAACTTCGCCGTGGGAGGCATGGGGGCCGTTCCGGCGGTCTTCGCCCTCACGCTCATGACCACCCAGGGCCTCTCGTACTGGCTCGCTGCACCGCTGGCGCTCGTATGTGGCGCCGCGCTCGGTGCCCTCATCGACATCGTCATCATCCGGCGCTTCGCCGACGCGCCGCGTCTCATCCTGACCGTGGTCACCATCGGAGTGAGCCAGTTCCTGAGCTTCATCGCCTTCTTCACGCCCGACTGGCTGGGTACCGACCTCCTGCCCGACGTGATCCGGACGCCGTTCACCCGCTTCGAAGCCAAGATCCAGGGCCAGATCATCACCGGCGACTACGCGGTGGCGGCGGTGGTGGTGACCCTCGCCGTGATCGGGCTCGGGCTCTTCTTCCGCTACACGCGCATGGGGGTGGCGATCCGGGCGTCGGCCGAGAACGCCGATCGCGCCGCTCTGCTCGGCATCCCGGTGACGCGAGTGCGCACGGTGGCGTGGATGATCGCGGGCCTCTTCTCCGCCATCACCCTCCTGTTGCGGGCGCCCCTGGTCGGTCTGCCCCTCGGCGGGCTCGGGAGCGTGGCCATCCTCCTCTTCGCCCTCGCCGCCGCCGTGGTGGCCCGCATGGAGAGCATTCCGACCGCGCTGTTCGCCGGCATGGCCATCGGCGTGATCGACCAGTCGTCGGTGTTCGCGACCGGCCGTTCCGACCTGGCCGCCGCCATCATGCTCGTGGTCATCGTCGCGGCGCTGCTGGTGCAGCGGACGAGCCTGTCGCGAGCCGAGGACACCGGCGTCTCCAGCTTCAAGACGGTCAAGGAGTTCCGCAAGATCCCGCCCGAGCTGCGCCGGCTCCCCGAACTGCGCTGGGCGAAGCTCGCGCTCGGAGGGGTCGCCGCCGCCTTCTTCCTGCTGGCCCCCTGGTACCTCGGGAACGAGCTGGGGAAGGGGACGCTCATCGTCATCTACGCGATCGTGGCGGTCTCGCTCGTGGTGCTCACCGGGTGGGCGGGCCAGATCTCGCTGGGCCAGTTCGCCTTCGCGGGGATCGGCGCCGCCGTGGCAGGCGGTCTGGCGGCCAACCACAACATCGATCTGTTCGCGGCGTTGTTCATCGGCGGCCTGGCCGGAGCGCTCGTGTCGGTGATCATCGGGATCCCGGCGCTGCGGGTCCAGGGTCTGTTCCTGGCCGTGAGCACCCTGGCGTTCGCCGCGGCCACCGACGCGTGGCTCCTGAAGAGCACCGAACCCGTCGGAAGGTTGCTCCTCCCAGACGTCGGGAACAGCATTTCGCGGCCCGTGCTCTGGGGGCGGATCAGCCTCGGCGGCCCGCTCGAGGCCAGGCCGATGTACTTCTTCTCCGTCGTCATCCTGGGGTTGGTCGTGCTGGCCGCCATGGCCTTCCGCCGCAACCGCAGCGGCCGGGTGCTCATCGCCGTGCGAGACAACGGTCGGGCGGCGTCGAGCTACAACGTCAACCTCGCCCGCACCCGCCTGGCGGCGTTCGCGGTGTCGGGCTGGATGGCCGCCACCGCCGGCGTCCTCCTCGCCTACCAGTCGTTGTCGATCGATCGGGGCCAGTTCCCCGCTGCGCTGAGCATCTCCATCTTCGCCGCCGCCGTGATCGGGGGCATGGGGTCGATCGGCGGTGCCATCTCCGGCGTGATCTTCGTGTTCGGCCTCTCGTTCTTCGAGCAGCGCATCGGCGTCGAGAACCTCGCCCTCCTCGCTACCGGGCCGGGACTGGTCATGGTCCTGTACCTGTTGCCCGGCGGGTTCGCCGAGGGCTTCTACCGGGTTCGCGACCTGTTCCTCCGCCACCTGGCGGCCAAACACGACATCCACGTGCCGTCGTTGGTCGCCGATCGACGCATCGATGACGGTGAGGAGGGCGACGGCGAGGTCACGCCCGACGACGTCGAGCTGGTCGACTTCGACCTGCTCGCCGAAGAGGCCGAGGAAGATCTGGTCGGGGAGGGGTCGAAGTGAGCCGCACCTCGAAGTGGATCGCCGGGATCACCGGAGGTGCATCGGCCACGCCGCTGTTCGTGCTGTTCGGACTCAACTTCGTCGACGAGTTCGACCGGTTCGCCTTCGCCGCCCTCACCCCCGAGATCCGCGACGCGTTCAACCTCTCCGACGCCGGGATCGGCGCCATCGGCGTCGTGGCTTCGGTATTCGTGCTGATCGCGGCCCTGCCCATCGGCGTCCTCGGGGACCGCTTCCCGCGGGTGAAGCTCTCGGGGGGAGCTGCCCTCCTGTGGGGAACGATGGCCGTGCTCACCGGCGTCGCCCCCACAGTGGCGATCCTGTTCATCGTCCGGCTCCTGTCGGGGATCGGCCGCATCACCAACGAGGTCGTGCACCCCAGTCTCCTCGGCGACTACTACAAGCCCGAGCACCAGCCCCGGGTGTTCCAGATCCACCGGCTGGCCAACCCCGTCTCGGCCGTGTCGGGCATCATCGCCGGCGGCATCAGCGCCGCGTTCGGGTGGCGGTGGGCCTTCATCGTCCTCGCGGTGCCCACGTTCTTCCTCATCACCGCCCTCAGCCGCCTCCGCGAGCCGCGGCGCGGTGAGAGCATCGACGCCGACCTCGCCGAAAAGGTCGAGGAGTCGCAGGGCGCGGTGCCCTACGGCGAGGCCCGCCGGCAGCTCTACAGCGTCCGTACGCTCCGGCGACTGTGGTTGGGCGCGTTCTTCCTGGGCATGGGCCTGCTGTCGATCAACCAGCTCCTCTCCCTGTACTTCGAGAACGTCTACGGCTGGGGCCCGGTGGGCCGCGGGTTCGCTCAGTTCCTCCAGGGGGCCGGGTGGGTGGCCGGCCTCATGTGGGGCGGTCGCATGGCGAGCCGGGCCACCAAGGAGGGCGACGCCCCCCGCCTCGCCACGATCACCGGGTCGACCTTCCTCATCTTCGCGGCCGGGTTGATCCTCATGGCGCTGGCCCCGTGGGCGTGGCTGTCGGCGGTGTTCGTGGTGGTCGGAGCCGTCGGTGTCGGCGCGTACCAGCCGGCCTACCTGCCCCTCGTGGGTCGGGTGGCGCCGCCTCGGGTGCGCACCCAGGCGTACGCGTGGGCGGTGCTGTGGGTCGGCCTCGGCGCGTTTCTCGCCATTCCGCTCTTCGGGCTCGGCGAGAGCCAGGGCTACCGGGTGGCCCTCGGCGTGCTCTCGGTGTTCATCGCCCTCGCGGGGATCCTCGGCGCCTCGGCCCGTCGGTACGTACAGCGCGACGTCGACCAGGCCGAGACGGCCCTGTCGACGGCGATCCGGGTCATCGAGGAGTTCGAGGGCGAGGGCGACCGTCCCATGCTCGTGTGCGACGGGGTCGAGGTGGCCTACGACCAGGTGCAGGTTCTCTTCGGCGTCGACATGCAGGTCCAGGAAGGCGAGGTGGTGGCGCTCCTGGGCACGAACGGCGCCGGGAAGTCGACGCTGCTCAAGGCGATCTCGGGGCTCGTCGATCCCATCGGCGGCTCCATCTACTTCGACGGCCGCGACGTGACCCACGCCGACGCGGTCCAGACATCGACGCTCGGGATCATCCAGGTGCCGGGCGGCAAGGCGGTGTTCCCGACGGTGACCGTCGCCGACCACTTCAAGGCCGGCACGTGGCTCTACACCCATGAGGATCCCGCCGACGTGCAGGCCCGGATCGACGAGGTGCTCGATCGCTTCCCGCGCCTCCGCGAGCGTTGGGACCAGATGGCGGGGAACCTCTCGGGGGGCGAGCAGCAGCAACTCGCCGTCGGCATGGCCTTCGTCGCCAAGCCCAAGCTCCTCATCATCGACGAGCTGTCGCTGGGGCTGGCCCCGACCATCGTCGAAGAACTGCTCGAGACCGTGCGCGAGATCAACCGGTCGGGCACCACGATCATCCTCGTCGAGCAGTCGGTGAACGTGGCGCTCACCATCGCCGACCGCGCGTACTTCATGGAGAAGGGTGAGGTGCGGTTCTCGGGCCCCACCGAGGAGCTGCTCGAGCGCGGCGACATCCTCCGCTCGGTGTTCCTCGAGGGCGCGGGCACCGCCGGCATCGGGAAGCGCGCCAAGGCCCGCAAGCAGGCGGCGGCCGCTTCGGGGAACGGTGATGACGCTCAACCGGCATTGTCGGCGACGAGCCTGACCAAGCGGTTCGGTGGCATCACGGCGGTCGACGACGTGACGTTCTCGCTGGCCGAGAACGAGATCCTCGGTCTCATCGGCCCCAACGGTGCCGGCAAGACGACGATCTTCGATCTGATCTCGGGCCACCTGCCCACCGACGGCGGTCGGATCGTGCTCGGGGGCACCGACGTGACGTCGATGAGCCCCGACCGCCGCGCCGCCCTCGGTCTCGGGCGCTCGTTCCAGGACGCCCGCATCTTCCCGTCGATGACGGTGGCCGAGAACCTGGCGCTGGGCCTCGAACGCCACATCGAGGTACGCGACCACCTCTCCGCGCTCATCAACCTCCCGGCCATCCAGGAATCGGAGATGCACGTGGCGTGGAGCGTCGACGACCTCGTCGAGCTGATGCACCTCGGTGCCTTCCGCAACAAGTTCGTGGGCGAGCTGTCGACGGGGAGCCGCCGCATCGTCGACCTGGCGATGGCCATCGGCCACGACCCGTCGGTGCTGATCCTCGACGAGCCGTCGTCGGGGATCGCCCAGAAGGAGACCGAGGCGCTCGGGCCCCTGCTCAAGCGGATCCAGCGTGAGACCACGTGCGCGTTGCTGGTGATCGAGCACGACATGGGGCTCATCAACGAGGTGTCCGACCGGCTCATCGCCCTCGAGCTGGGGGCGATCATCGCCGAGGGAACGCCGGCCGAGGTCATGGCCGATCGGCAGGTGATCGAGTCGTACCTCGGTGGCGATCTCGACGTGATCCACCGCTCGGGCAAGAGCGTGAGCACGGGCAACGGCGCCAAGACGAAGCGGACCAAGAAGAAGAGCGCGAAGAAGAAGACCACGAAGAAGAAGTCGAGCGCGAAGAAGCCCGCGACGGCAGGGAGGAAGACGCGATGATGCGGCGACGCCTGCAGCGCGGGTTGGCGATGGTGTGTGTACTGGCGGCCGGCTGGTTGGTGAGCCCGCTGATCGCCGGCGCCGACGAGCCGGTCGATACCGGTTGGTGGTCGCGCGGGAACGGCGGCAATCCGGTCGGCCCCCCTGTCACCGTGCCTCGGCCACCCGACGTGCCTGAAGGCGGCCTGTTGGTGGCCAACGACGTGGCGGGTCCCTCGGCCGTCTCGGCGCTCCGTTTCCAGGCCCACGTGGCGACCACCTCGACGTTGACGTTGGTGTCGACCGACCCGTTCTCGGCGCTCAACCCACCCGGGATCGTGGCCTGCGCCCAGGCGAGCGGCTGGGGAGCGACCGACCATGGCGAATGGTTCTCTGCCCCCGACGCCGACTGCGATACCGCGAGCATCGCCGGGACCGTCGGCGAGAGCTCGATCACCTGGACGCTGCCTCCGAGCTTCAAACGGGGCGACCGCCCGTTCATCGAGGTGATCCTCGTCCCCGCCGAGGATGCCACCCCGTTCCGTGTTCCCTTCGAGGCGCCGGGCGCGGATGCTCTGAGTGCTCCGGTCGACCTGGCGGCGCCTACGACCACGATGCCGGCGGCTCCGCCGCTCACCGTCGCCACGCCCACGACCGAGCCGGCCAAGCAGTTCGGGGGGCCGCAGGTCGCTGCCGCGTCGCCGCCGTCGACTTCGCCGCCGACCACCGCGCCGTCCGCTCAGGCCGCTCCGCCGGCACAGGACGAGGTGGCGAGCGGACCTGTGACGCCCGCCTCTGCCACTGACACCACCGGTGAGCGGATCCTCGCCGCCACGCTGCTCGGCGTGCTGGCCCTCAGCCTGTGGATCGCTTCCGGCGACCGCGAGCGGATGTCGGCCCTCCTGGCTGCTGTCCCCGTGGTGGGCGGCCGGACGCGCGGTTCCGACGACGAGGACCGGGTCGGTGGAATCGGCCGCTTCTCCCGCCCGCGCGACGACCCACCGACTCGCCTCTGAAGAGTGGCCCCAGCAGCCCCCGACTCGGGGCCGGTCTACCGAGTCTTGCGGGCCGGGCCGTCACCGCCGCGCTCGACGAGTTCCTTGAACCGCACCATCTCTTCGGAGGTGTCTCGCTCCAGCCAGCTCCGGAGGAGAGGCTCGGCGAGCCAGCGCCACGGTCGCTTGAAGTCGAACACTTCCCGATGCGTCACCACCGTGCCCTCGGCGGTCTCCTCGCACTCGAAGGTGCCCTCGAAATCGAGGAACCAGCGCGCCGGGCCGGCGATCGGGGACCCGAACTGGAGTCGGCTCGCCGATCGCGTGAACGGATAGGTGCCCGACGGGCCGGGTAGTCCCCGGATGCGGCCCGAGAACCGAACGGTCCCATGGTCGCCCTCGTCGACGATCGCACCGACTCGTCCGATCTTGCGGTCGGCCTGCCGGTAACGACGGAGGTCGAGCACGAAATCGAAGACCTCGTCCGGTGTGGCGGAGACGGTCGTGGTGGCTTCGCCGATGATCATGCACGGAAGCGTACGTTCGGGATGTCCGAAGCGGCGTACGCAACGCAGACGTGTCGGGCCGTCAGGCGTGCGGCGCGCCCTCGTCGATGATCCGGCGCCACTCATCGAGTGAGTCTTCCGGGCCGGCAGCTTGCACGAGCCAGGTCACGCCGGAGGCTTCGAACTCGTCGCTCTGGTCGGCCGGGCCCCACACGCAGAGGTCGAAGGGTTCCTCGCCGCCACGTTCCTCGGTGACCGCGTCGCGGACCTCGGCGGCCTGGGTTGGCGTCAGGGGAGCACCGGTGAACGGCATGACACCGTCGCACCGCGCGGCACGCCGGATCGGACCCGGCCGGGTCGCCGGCCACAACGCGGCCGACCAGATCGGGATGCGCGGCTGCTGGAGTGGGCGCGGGAGGAACTGCGCGTCCTCGACGGAGAGCCGGACGCCGTCGTAGAAGACCGGCTCGCCGCCCCACAGCGACCCACACGTCGGCCAGCGGCACCGGCTCCTCGTACTGGATGTGGTCCCAGAGGAAGAACCCGTCCCAGCCGGCCCCCTCGGCGGCGACCGCGAGGTCGACCAGCGCGTGGACGTCGCCGAACGAGCCGAACGGAGGGAGGTACACGGCGTGGCGCACGGGCGCACCGTAGCGGCGGGGTTGCTAGATACTGAGCATGTAGATACTCTGTATCTACATGCTCAAGTACCTCCTCCTCGCCTTCCTCTCCGAACGGGATCAGCACGGATACGACCTCAAGGCGGCGATCGACGAGCACTTCCACGGCACCTGGAACGTCAACGCCGGACAGATCTACTCGACGCTCGACCGGCTCGAGCGCGACGGCTTGGTCACTCGCTCGACCGTTCATCAGGACCAGGGGCCCGACCGCCGGATGTGCTCGATCACGGCCGACGGCCGGCTCGAGCTGAAGCGGTGGCTCCTCGAGCCCGTCGACGGGCCGGTCCAGCTCAGAGACGAGCTGTTCACCAAGGCGTTGGTCCACCACTTGGCCGGCGATCGGACGCTCGACGCGATCTGGCAGCAGCGCGACACGCATCTCAAGACGATGGCCGGCCTCCGGCGCATCCGCGGCGAGGGGCTCGACCCGACGACGCAGCTGCTCGTCGACGGCGTGCTCCTGCGGCTCGAGGCCGACCTGAAGTGGCTCGACCTGTGGGAACGGATGGAAGGAGAGGGCGGATGACCGATCACGCTGTCCTGACCCGCGACCTCGAGCGGCGCTTCGACGGCGACGGCGAGAGCGTCGCCGCGCTCACCGGTCTCGACCTCGAGGTCGCTCCCGGGGAGTTCACCGCGGTGATGGGCCCGTCGGGTTGCGGGAAGTCGACCCTGCTGCACCTCGTCGCCGGACTCGACCGACCGACGAGCGGCGAGGTGTGGGTGCACGGGCGGCGCATCGACACGCTCAGCGAGACCGACCGAGCCGTCGTGCGCCGCGAAGCGGTCGGCCTCGTGTTCCAGGCGTTCAACCTCGTCCCTAATCTCACGGTGCAGGCGAACATCGAACTCCCCGGCCTGCTGGCGCGCCGATCCCGTGACGAGGTGAAGGTCCGTGCCATGGAGCTGCTCGACTCGCTCGGCATCGCCGATCGGGGAGACGCCTTCCCGGCGGAGTTGTCGGGGGGTCAGCAGCAGCGGGTGGCGATCGCCCGCGCGCTCGTCAACACCCCCACCGTGCTCCTCGCCGACGAGCCCACCGGCAACCTCGATTCCGAGAGCGGCGAGGCCGTCCTGGCTCTCCTCGACGAGTTCCACCGCGCCGGCCAGACCATCGTGATGGCGACCCACGACCCCAAGGTCGCCGCCGCGGCCGATCGAGTGGTGTTCATGCGCGACGGCCGGGTCGTGGAGGAGACCAAACTCACGATCGAGGACGGCGCTCAGACAGTCCTCACGCGCTTCGTCGAGCTGGACGGCTAGCGATGCGCCCGGTGCTCCGCCAGGCGCTGGCCAACATCCGGTCCCGACCGCTCCAGTCGGCCCTCATCTTCACGACCATCCTCGTTTCGACCGGACTCCTCATGCTCGGCCTCGTTGCCCGTGGTTCGGCCGGCGAAGCCTGGAACACGCTGCACCATCGAAGTGGCGAACCCCACCTGTGGATCGAGCTCGACAGCCGGCAGGTAGAGCCTGAGGAGGCTCGGAGACGGATTGCGACCGTTGCCGGCATCGACGAGGTCGGCCCGGTACTCCGAAGCATCGAGCTGCGCGCCCTCGGGATCGAGGGGATCTTCAGCAGCATTCACGTCCGGGAGTGGCCTGCCCGGGGTGGCCTCGGTGAGTCGTACCTCGTCGAAGGACGGCGACCGAGGGGCGGCGACCGAGCCGAGGTCGTGCTCGACCGGAACCTCGCCGTGAGTGAGGGATTCGCGGTCGGCGAGACGCTCGCGATCCCGGTCAGCCCGCAAGCCCGCCTCGACCTCGACATCGTGGGCCTGGCGGTCACGCCGGAGAACTGTCCGCACCCGGTGTGCAACCCGACCTTCGTGTACACGGCCCCTGGTTCCCTCACGGCGCTCGACCTCGACCCGCCGCCCGCCCCCGACGCGGTATCCGACAGCGTGGCCGTCCACTTGGCCGACGCTGACCGCGCAGACGCCGCGGCTACGAGAATCGACGCGGTCCTTCCCGCCGGTGCGATCGAGGACTTCGAAACCTGGGAGTACGTCCGCAACGTGACCGAGGTCGTCACGAGTGTGCAGACCTTGCTCTTCGGTGGATTCGGCGTCGTCACGGTCCTCCTGTCCGGCGTCCTCATCGTCAACGCCGTCGGGGGAGCCGTACGCACCCAGGCCCGTAACGTGGGTCTGCTCAAGGCCGTCGGGTTCACGGGGCGCCAATTGGCCGGCGTCTACCTCGTCGAATACCTCGGCGTGGCGCTGCTCGCAAGCGTTCTCGGCGCCGGTGCCGGAGTCTTGGCGTCGGCGCCCATGCTCAGGCCGGTGACGGCGCAGTTCGGTGTCGCCGCCGCCCCGGTCGCCGCCGGCGAGGTCGCCTTCGTCGTCGCAGCGGTCGTGACACTGACGGCCATTTTCACGGCTCTGCCGGTGCGACGGGTTGCCCGCCTCGACGCCGTCGCCGCCATCCGCACCGGCGCCGAACGGCCCCGACGCCGGGGTCGGTCGCTGGCGCGGTTACCGGTGCCGATCGCCCATGGCCTTGCCGACGTGACGTCACGGCCGGCCCGGGCACTCGTCACCGGTACCGGGCTGTTGGTCACGGCCGTAGCCCTGGTCTGGGTGGTCGTTGCCAACTCGACGATGTCGACCATCTTCAGTGACCCGGACGTCACGTTCTACGGGGACGCCGACGTCGTGGCGCTCAGGTCCGGCCTCGTCGACGATGAACGCGCCCGACAGATCATCAACCGGCACCCCGATGTCGACTCCGTGCTGATCGAGTCGTCGAACGACTTCTCCTTCTCCGGAGATGCGGAGCGCTTCCAGGCCCGTTACCTCGATGGTGACCTCGAGTCGTTTCCCGCCCCCCTGATCGAGGGGCGCATGTTCACCGGGGATGGTGAAGCTGTCGCCGGGTACGGCCTCGCTCGCAACCGCGGGCTGGAGGTCGGCGACGTGACCGTGATCGAGATCGCGGACCATCGCCACGAGATCGAGATCACAGGGATCGTTCGCGAGTTCAACAACCTGGGTGAGCTGCTGACCATGCCGGCCGAGACCATCGGGCGCATCGATCCGGAGGTCGGCGCAGAGATCTACGCCGTCCAGCTTCGCGACGGTGCCGCTGTTTCAGGCTTCGCCGCCGACATCGAGGAGGCGAGCGGAGGGCTCCTGGGGACCGCACCACTCGACCGCAGCGCGCTTCCCAAGACCCTTCGCGATGCTCAGGGCGTGATCTTCGCCCTGAGCGGGGTCATGGTCCTCACGGTTGCGGTGGGCATCCTCGGGAGCGTTTCCCTGTCGGTTGCCGAGCGGCGACGGGAGCTGGGGATGCTCAAGGCGGTGGGCATGACCCCGGCTCAGGTTCTCCAGTCCGTGCTCACCGGAGCGGGGGTCCTGGCACTCGGTGCCGTGGCGCTCGGCCTGCCGCTCGGTGTCCTGCTGTCACGGACGTTGTCAGGCGGGATCACCCGCGGGATCGGTCTCGGTCCGATGGATCCGGCCATGCCGCTGGGGTTGTTGGCACTCCTCGTCCCGGTGATCCTGGGTATGACGTTGCTGGGCGCGGCAGTCCCGGCCCGGTCGGCCGCACGCGTCGACCCCATCGCGGTGCTCCGCTACGAATGACGCGACCCTGCTAGGGAACGAAGAGCCTCGGCTCGTAGCGGCCCTCGATGATCAGACCTTCTTCCGGGCCCACCGGGGCCAGGGTGGAGTTCCCCGAGGAGTCGACCAGGATGTTCACGGGTGCACCCGCCTCATGAACTGCACCGACCGTATCGAGGGCGCGGATCTCGTCGACGGGGATCTCCGTCGGTCCGATCACGGCCATGCCGTAGGGGCAGAAGCACTGGATGCCGGTCTCGACCTCGAAGGGGCCGGGTCCCGGGCCGACCGGCACCGGGTTCACGAGGATGGTGTCACCACCGGGCTCACCGCCGCCGGTTTCGATCGGGGAGATGAACACGCCGTCGGGTACCGGGTCCGACACGTCGATGGGGACGAAGAAGAACGACGGGAACGGTCCGAGCGGCGTGTGTACCACCTCGATTCGGAGCTCCCACCCGGTGGGGATTCCAACTGGCTCGGTGGCGCCGTCGTCATCCCCGGTGTTGTTCGAGCCGTCGGGCGGGATCCCGTACACCTCTTCGAGCAGCGCCTCGAACTCCTCGCTGAATTCCCCCGTGGGCGGCCCGTGGACCTCCAAGCCCACGCGTACGCTCAGCGGCTCGCGCCCGGGTAGGAAGATGGGCGATGGGGCGAAGATGCTGTCGGGACCCACCTCGACGGTGAGTTCGGCGAAGCCGAGTCCGGCTTCTGCCACGCGGATCAACAAGTCGCCCGCCTGCACGTGGGCGGGGACGATCGTGGGGTCGGTGACGGTGGCGCCGGTCTCCTCGAGTTCTGCGAAGGCGGCGTCGAGTTCTGCCGAGGCGGCATCGACGTCGCCCGGGTCGAAGTCCGCCTCGACCCGGAATCGGGCGTCGTCGATCGGGACGACCCAGTGTCTTGTGGTCCAGTGGAGATCCTCTCCCGGGCCCGCGGTCACGACCGGTGGCGGCTCCCCGTCGGGCACCTCCGGCGGATCGGTGACGAGTGGCTCGACGTCGATCACGCGCTCGCCCTCGGTGTCCGTGACCGATGAGAAGAGCTGGCGAAACACGTCGTCGGTGTCCAGCGCCGTCTGCTGGTTGACGGTCCCCGCCGGCGAGAAGTGGTCGGTCGCGCCACCGACCCAGATGGCGTCCGGTGTCCGGAGGATCCGGGGGTCGTCCATCAGCTCCGGAGCGCCGTCATCGTCGGTCGTGAACAGGTAGGCAACCGGCACGTCGAGGGGGGCGAGGTCGTCGAGGTCGAGGTTGGCGATCTCCACCTTGCGGAAGACGTGCACCGGCTCCTCGAACGTGGCGCCGGACGGCTGGAGGTCGTAGACGATGACTCCCGGTGTCTCCTCGGCCCCGGCGAGGAACTCGGGCCACTCGGAGGGGTCGAGGACGTCGACCGAGATGTCGGTCTCGTCGTCGGCGGGGACCCGAACGATGAGGTTTCCGTCGTCGCTCGTCACCGTGCGGAAGGCGGCCGCCTCGGTCGTGAACGCGCCCTCGCCGGACTCGGATCCCTCCGGATCGGCAGCGTCATCCGATCCGGTGCAGGCGGCCCCGGTGAGGGTGACCGCGATGACGAACGCCAGGACACGGTGGTGGTACATCAGGGAATCATCGCACGCGCGGCCGACGACCACTGGCGACCCCGACGCTCCTCAGGATCACGAGTGGTCATTCCACCCTCGACGATCAACCGGGGTCCGGAGTCGTCGTTGCGGGGCATGCCCCCTGGTCGGGCTCGTTCGAGCTCGACGGCTCGACGGCCCGGCGGCCGACCTGGACGAGGCGCAGCAGGGTGACGAGCCCGATCCCGCTCCCCAGCGCGGCCCAGGCGACAGCGCCGCCGGCGTCGGCGTAGCCGAAGGGTGCACCGACCTGGAGGGCGGCGAACATCTCGTGGGAGATGACCACCAACCGGCCGTCGAGCGACCATACCCCAACGCTTCAGAAGGCAAACCCTGACGGTGGAAGACCCTTTCTGCGTGACTTCCTCGGTGGTCGGGTATCCGACGTGAACGACCGGACGAACGAGATCAGGAGGAGTCATGCCTGGCCAGAAGGGACCCGGACCCAGCGTGAAGGACGAGGAGCAATACGAAAGCCTCCGCGACGAGGGAATGAGCAAGGAGAAGGCGGCACGCATCGCCAACACCCCTCGGAAGGAAGCAGCCAAGAAGGGGGGCACGTCTCCCAAGTACGAGGACTGGACCAAGGACGACCTCTACGAGAAGGCCCAGGAGGTCGGGATCGAAGGTCGTTCCGAGATGGACAAGGACGAGCTGATCTCGGCGCTCCGCGACCGCTCGTGAGCCGACACTCGGACCCGATCTCAGAGGGAGGTCGCTCGGCGTGACTCGTTGTTGCAAGAGAGCGCGATCGGGTAGCGGGAATTCATGCGCGACGTGATCCACCTCATCGAAGCCGGCCACGACGAGATTGCCGACCGCCTCGGGCGGGTTGAAGAGACCGGGCGTGCCGCGGAGAAGGACGAGCGTCGCCGAGCGGTCAAGAATCTCGTGGAAGAGGCCAGAGTGCAGTCGCGCGCGAAGCGCCACGCCATCCTCCCAGTCGTCATGGAGAGATTGTCCGACGGTCCCGAAGCTGCCGCCGACCACGGCCGTGAGCTGGACGAGCTCGACGAGGCGCTCGGACGCCTCACTGGCCTCAGGTCCGAGGACCCGGCCTACGAGGCCGAGGTGCGCCGGGTCGTCACCGAGGTCAAGGACCACATCACGGCGTGGGAGCTGAGGGTTCTGCCGCCACTGCAGGAGGGTCTCGACCACGAGGCCCGGACCGAGATCGGCGAGTGGTACGAACGGGTCACCGGCGAGATCAACGAGTTGGATCAGTCCCGTCGTGGATGATGAGCGGAGACGAGCGGGGTTTGCGGTCGCTCGATGCCCGGGTAGCACCGAGACGTGATCGGTTACCACCTCTCCTGTGAAGAACACGGTCCGCGTGATCTGGTGCAATTCGCCGAGCGAGCCGAAGAGGCTGGCTTCGGGTTCGCCCAGATCTCGGATCACTTCCATCCCTGGACAAACCACCAGGGGCAGAGCCCCTTCGTGTGGGGTGTCCTGGGTGCCATCGCCGAGCGCACGGAGAAGATCCGGGTCGGGACGGCGGTCACCTGCCCGACGATCCGGCTGCATCCGGCCATCACGGCCCAGGCAGTGGCAACGGCTGCCCTCCAACTGGAAGATCGCTTCTTCCTCGGTGTCGGCTCGGGCGAACGCCTCAACGAGGCCGTGCTCGGCGACCGATAGCCTCCGCCGAGCATTCGGCTCCAGATGCTCGAGGAAGCCGTCGAGGTGATGCGCGAGCTGTGGACCGGGAAGATGGTGACCCGGCACGGGCGTCACTACACGGTGGAGAACGCCCGGGTCTTCACTCGACCCGACGCACCGCCGCCCGTGATCGTCTCGGGCTTCGGTCCGGACGCCACCGCCCTCGCGGCTCGGATCGGCGACGGGTTCGTGGCCACCGGGCCAGGAACTGTCCATCCCCGAACACTTCGAACCCATCGGCAGCGCCATGCCCGACGAGGCGTTCGAGGAGAGCTTCGTGCTCGGCAACGACCTCGACGAACACGCAGCCGCCGTGCAGGATGTCTTGGACGCAGGCTTCGATCACGTGGCCGTCCACCAGGTGGGACCAGACCAGGAGAGCTTCTTCCGTCTCTACGAGGAAGAGGTGCTGCTCCGCTTGGAGCGCGCCACCCGCGGGCCGGTCGGCGCCCACACGTCGTCCTGATGGGGTGGGGGATCGCCCTTGCCGCGGTGTGCATGGTGCTGATGGTCTGGTGCACGATCGCCCGCCTGCGTCGACAGGGGCCCGAAGACGCGGCGAGCCACGGGACCCGCGGTGAGATCTGCTTCCGGTGACGTCCCGACGGCCTTCTGCCGGCTTGGTTTGGTCGGCGTCAGTGTCGGGGTAGGACTCCACCATGTACTGCGATCCACGAGTCTCTGATCACCTCCAGGGGCTCGAGCTGCGGATCATCGAATTGACCCAGAAGCTCGAGCGTGCTCGCCGCTTCGGACTCTGGGGACGCGGTGCCAGGCTGCAACGACAGCGGCAGCGGCTTTTCGCCGAGATGGCCGTTGTTTCGCTGCACCCGACGCCGCGACGCCCACCCCGGGTCCACGCCCGCCCGGTGCAGCCGAGGGGGTCGGCGGCATGATTCCGCGCCGGGCGACGACCATCGAGCTCGAGACCCAGTTGCTGTTCGTCTGGGACCCTGATCGGGCGCCTGTCCTCGACGGCGTGGTCCTCGAGCAATGGGAGAGCAAGCAGTTCTCCGTGCACGCGGGCGCCCTTTTCACCCTCATGTGCGATCTCCCCGAAGGAGCCCGACTTCGGCCTGTGGTGGGGACAGTCCTGTCGGACTGGGCAGCTCGCGAGGCGACGGTGCGCGCTCGGGTGACCCGCGGGCGTGACCAGGTCCGGCTCAGCGACGGCGATACCGAGGTCACCCTCGACCTCCGTTCGGCCGTCGTCGAGGCTCGTCCCGTGAGCTGAATCCCCTGCATGGGTCGCGTGTCGGCCGGGTACGAGGACCCGAACCGGCGGAGCGAAGAACCGTTTGAGCAGGGAGGAAGCCTCATGGGAATCCGCCTCGACACTCCCACCGTCGTCTCACTGTGGCCCGGCGAATCGTTGGTCGGAGCGCTGGAGCGCGTCGCCCGGGCATGGGATCTCGACCGGGCTCATTTCATCGGGCGATCCGGTGCCCTCGGACGCGTCGCGCTCCGCGTCGGAACGTCAGACCCAGGACGTCCACGGGCGCGGGCGGTCCCCTGGGCCGCCATCGTGTGCCTTGCGGGAGAGATCGGCATCGAATCTGGCCGCCCCGTCGTGGTCGTGAAGGCCGTGCTCCGCCGAGTGCGAGTCCTCGAGCGCGGGAGTGCCGAGTACCTCTCCGGCGATCTCGTGTGCGGTGAAGTCCGCGAGCCCGTCGACCTGGTGCTTGGTGACGGTGCTGCCGTCGCCGACCCGGCCACAGCGTCGCGACCGCACGGAGACGCTCTGCCTGCGGAGGCGGCCGCGGTGCTCGTCTGACGCGTCAGGCTCGGCGGGGCCGTTCGCGTGAGCGAGCCGTGTGTGCATCGCGCTCGTCATACGGGTTCATCGCATCCCACGCGAGGAGCGCGAGCAGGGTGACGAGCGCTCCCAGGACGAAGAGCGATGCACCCAGTTCCTCGGTGTTCCGTCCCGCCGGCACCGGTCGAAGCCACAGCAAAACGGCGCCCGCGACGACGAGGAGCGCGCCCAACAGGCCGATCGCTCGCGCGTTCTTCATGATCCCACCCCTCTTTGCTCATGGCGGTCGACACCCGTTGACCAGACACTGGCCACGACCCCTTACCCCGAGGGCGAGCGCAGCAAACCGGGCGGTTCCGCGGGAGGACACGACACCGGAGAAAGAGCGGTCACGCGACGTTTGGCGCCGTGTCGAGGGGGGTAGAGGGGCCGGAGCACATACCGGATCGGCCGTGGATCCAGACGTTTCCATCGGCCGGCGGGCGATCCGCGACGACCAACCACTGTTTTCCAATCCAGGAGGGTCAACGCGGAATGGAACGCATCATCATCGTCGGTTCCGGCGTGGTCGGCTCGGCGACCGGTAAGGGCTTCGCCACGCACGGACACAACGTCACGTTCGTCGACATCGATCCCGCACGGATCGAGTCCCTGCGAAATGAGGGCTACGCCGCCACGGACGAGATCGACCTCACGGGACCCCCTGCATGGGTGTTCCTGGTACTCCCCACGCCCAACGACGGCAACCGTTACGACATGACGGCCTTCCGGCGGGGTGTCGAGTCGGTGGGTGAGGCGCTGCGCGGTGCATCATCGATCCACACCGTGGTCGTTCGCTCGACCGTTCCACCCGGGACGTGCGCTCAGATCGTGAAGCCCGAGTTGGAGCGCCTGTCGGGGAGGCGATGCGGCGAGGGCTTCTCGCTGGCGTCGAACCCGGAGTTCCTGCGGGCAGCCTGTGCGCTGGAGGATTTCCTCCGCCCCTGGATGACCGTCGTGGCGTCCGAGAGCAAGCGCACGCTCGAGTTGCTCCGCGCCCTGTACGAGCCCTTCGGTGGCGACCTGCGGTCGTTCCCCGACTCGACCACCGCCGAGCTGGTGAAGTGCGCGCACAACTTGTTCAACGCGTCGAAGATCAGCTTCTGGAACGAGATCCTCCTCGTCGCGGAACGGCTCGGAGTCGACCTCCGCGACGTTGCCGAGACCGTCGCCAATTCTGCCGAGGGATCGTTCTCGCCCGCCTACGGGATCCGCGCGGGTCAACCGTACGGCGGCGCGTGTCTGCCCAAGGACACTCGGGGCTTTCTCGGCTTCGCCGAGGAGCTCGGCGTCGACATGCCGGTGCTCCGTGCGACCGTCAGGGTCAACGAGCTGATGGGGGAGACCGGGGCCCTGCCCGCGAGCGGATCGACGGCGGCGTCGACCAACGGCCACCGCGACGAGGTCGACCTTCGCGAGGCCGAGGACCTCGTCAGTCTCCGGAGCTAGCCGTGGGAGAGACGCTCGCGTTCTACGTCCCGATCGGGATCGTCGGGGTGGTGCGCTGGATCAGCTGGATGGTCCGGCGCCTCCCCGCGTCCCTCTACCGGCCGATCCGCAACGACCACCGCGAAGACATCACCGTCGTCACCCCCGTGTACCAGGAGGACCCGGAGATGTTCGCGCTGGCGATCGAGTCGTGGCTCCGCCAGCGCCACGTAGTCGAGGTGATCTGCGTGATCGACGTCACCGACGACGCGTGCCATGCCATCGCCGCGCGGTACCCGGTCACCGTCATCAGCACGTCTGTTCCGGGTAAGCGTGACGCCCTCCGTCGGGGATGGGAGGCGGCGTCGACGCCGCTGGTGGCGCTCGTCGACTCCGACACCCTCTGGGCCGACGACGTGTCGGAACGTGTGTGCGAGCCGTTCGCCGACCCGGAGGTCGGGGGTGTCGGAACCCGCCAGAACGTCTTCAACCCCGAGACCATGTGGCAGCGGTTCAATGACATGTACCTCGACTACCGATACTTCGACGAGAACCCGGCCCAGACCGTCACCGGCCAAGCCGTGTCCTGCATCTCCGGTCGTACGGCCATCTACCGCCGGGAGCTCCTCGTCGAGGTGTCCGACGAGTTCATGTCCGAGACGTTTCTCGGTCTGCCGTGCAACTCCGGCGATGACAAGCGGCTCACGACGCTGGCGCTCGAGCGCGGGCACCGCACCTACTACCAGGGATCGGCCCGGGTCTGGTCGACGTTCCCGGGCGACGGCCGCACCTTCGTCAAGCAGCGGACCCGCTGGGCTCGCAACACCTGGCGGAGTGACCTCCGGGCGCTCTTCCGGGGATGGGTGTTCCGTCACCCGTTCCTCGCCTTCACCATGGTCGACAAGGCGGTCAGCCCCTTCACGTTGCTGCTCGCCCCGACATTCTTCGCGCTCGCGATGGTGCGCTCCGACTGGATCGTCGCCGGGATGCTCTTTGCATGGTGGTTGGTGAGCCGTGCCGCGAAGATGCTGCCCCATTTTCGCCGCCGGCCCAGCTCGTTGAAGATCTTCCCCGTCTTCCTCTTCCTCACCTTCGGCATGGCCCTGGTGAAGCTGTACGCGCTGTCGACGATCCGGACCCAGCGCTGGCTCACCCGTGACGTCGCGGTGGTCGATGGGCAACTGGCTCGTACGGGAGCCGCGGCCGCATGACCGCTCGGGCTCTGGCGCTCGCCTCGATCATCGCCGCCCTCGTCGTCGGTGCGACGGCCGGCCCGGTGTCGGCGCAGTCTGACAGTACGAAGGGTGCAGGTGAGGGCAGCGCGGTCACAGCGCAAACGGCGGAACCCGCTGAACCCACCGAACCCGGCGAACCGACGTACCGCGGAACTGACGATCGGCGCGACCTCAAGCGCCCCGCCGTCGACCCACCCTTCGACGTCGTCCGGTACCCCAAGAACCTTCCCGACGGGGCTCGCGGGATCCGCCTCGAAACGAATGCGATCCAGCTCGTCGACGAGGGTTCGCTCGCCGACACGATCCCGTTCTCCGGCGTGGACTCCACTCTCCCCGAGATCGCCGAGGCGGTCGGGGACGAGCAGTGGATCGCAGAGGCCGACCCCGGCGTGTTCGAGCTGCGTGCAGCCCTGGTGCAGGCGCCGGGGACGACCCTCACCATCGGAGGTCCTGACGTCGACGAGATCAGGCTCCTCGACTTTCCGGGAGTATTTCTCGGTGGCGACGGGGCGGAGCTCTTGATCCGTGACGTCACGGTGACTTCATGGGCTCGGGACGGGTCGGGGCCCGACACGGTCCACGAGGATGGTCGCCCGTTCATTCTCTATGAACACGGCGCGCGGCTCGACATCGTCGACGCCGAGATCGCGTACCTCGGGTCCGACAGGGCGAGCGCCTACGGCGTCTCCTGGCGTCTCGGTCGCACCGAAGGTCGAGTGACCGGTTCGGACTTCCACCACAACTTCTTCGGTATCTACACCTACGAGGCTCACGGCATCGTGGTGCGCGACAGTGCCTTTCACCACCACGTCTTCTACGGCGTCGACCCGCACGACTTCAGTTCGAATCTGCTCTTCGAGGACAACGTCGCCTACGCCAACGGCAGTCACGGCATGATCGTGAGCAAGGGCGTCACCGACAGCGTGTTCCGCCACAACCGCTCGTTCGGCAACCACGGCAACGGCATCGTGATCGACGAGGCGTCCGATCGGAACCACGTCGTGGGCAACCTCGTCGAGCAGAACAAGGGCGACGGGATCGTGCTGCTCGGTTCTGGGGACAACGTCGTTGCCCGCAACGTGGTCCGCGGCAACCGCGTCGGGGTGCGGATCAACAACGAAGGGTCGGTCGGCAACGTCGTCCGCAACAACGTCATCGAGGACAACCGCGTGGGCGTCGAGGCCTATCGGGGTGCCGCAGACCTCCGATTGGTCGACAACGTCATTCAGCGGAACACCGAAACCGGGATGCGTCTGGGGGCAGCGCGTACCTCGGTCGAGGGTGGCACTGTGTTCGGCGGGGACACTGGTATCGACCTCCGTTCGCTCGTCGAGGTCGAGAGGGTCCGGATCGCCGGCGTCGACCGAGGCGTTCGGGTCGCACCCGGCGCGGTGACGGCGCTCCGAGCTTTGCGTATCGACGCCTCGGAGGTCGGCGTCGCCATCGACGACCCTGCGGAGACTGATCTGCGGGCGTCGAGCGTCGACGCCGCGACCCCGGTCCGGGGTTCGCTGACGTTCGCTGAAGCGAACGTCGTGTCCGCGGCTCCCTTCATCCGGTCGTGGCTCCCGCTCGTCGGGATGGGCGTTCTGCTCGTCGCGGTGTCGTTCGAGGTGCTCCGAAGCTTCCGCTCCCGGCATCAGGAGTCGCCGCGTGCGCCGGCCCCGGTGTGGAACACGGCCTGAGGACCGATGGGGCGTAGCACGGTCACCAGGCTCCTCGGACGAGCGGCGACGATGATGGTCGGGGCCGCACTCGTGGTCGGCGTGACTGCGGGTGCGGCGGCGGTGAGCCTGATCGGTGACCGTGAGCAGGTCCCTCCTCAGGCGCATCTCGACCGAGGATCGGACGGCACGCTGAGGCTCGTCATCGACCGGGGTGACGCGGCCGGCGCGGACCTCCCCCGTCTCGCTGAACAGCTCGGCACCCCCTCGATCGTCGAGGTCAGGAGCGGGCAGCCGCTGATTCTCCGAGCGCCGGTGGTGGTGCGTTCCGGCGCCACCCTGCGGTTCGAGAACCTCGACGTGCGGCTGGCTTCGAGCGAGCAGGCGCCGGCTGACATCATCGCTGACGGCGGGACGGTGGAGATCGAGGGTGGGCGCGTGGTCGGCTGGGACCTCGATCGCGCGACGTTCGACCGATCGATCGCCGACGGCCGGGCTCATCTGCGCGCCGAGGGTGGCCGACTCGTGGTCGATGACGCGCTGCTCTCGCATCTCGGCGACGAGCGGTCCGGTGCTGCCGCAGTGTGGATCGCCCGCTCCGAGGGCTTGCTTCGCGACAGTCGGGTACTCGACAGCGAGCGGGCGGTCCGTATCGACGGGGCACAGGCAACTGTCGAAGGCAACGTCGTCGCCAGAACGCGTCAGGAAGGGCTGCGCTTCGAGCGCTGCACGGGACCGGTTGAGGTCTCCGACAACCGCGTCCTCCACACGGGAACTCGGGGCCTCAAGATCGCGCGCGGCTGCGGCGGGACCCGGGTCGAGAACAACGACATTTCCGAGGCCGGTGAGGACGGGATCGAGATCCTCGAAGCCGGGCCCGACATCGAGCTCGACGGCAACCGCGTGCACAGGAACACCGCTGTGGGGATCACCGTGACTCGTTCGAAGGGCGTGCAGCTCTCCACCAACCGCGTGTTCGACAACGGCCGGGGAGTAGTCGTTCGGGATCGGTCTCGTGAGGTCGAGGTCGCCAACAACCTGATCGTGGCCAATCGTGAGGATGGCGTGCATCTCGATGACGGCGCGCTCGCTCGCGTGTCCGAGAACACGATCCGCGACAATGCCGCGCCCGGTATCCGCGTCGAAGACGGAGCCGGCGGATCGATCGGCCCCGGCAACGTGATCGTGGGCAACCTCGACGGCATCCGCATCAGCGACCAGGTGGCCGCGGTCGAGGTGGTCGACAACGAGATCGCTGCCAATGCCAAGGACGGGTTTCATCTCGGACGGATCGTGCGGCCGTTGACGCTCACGGGGAACCAGATCGCTCGCAATGGCCACGCGGCGTTCTCCGTCACGGTCGAGGGGGTCAGCCGAGCCTTCGCCGGACACAATCACATCGCCGACCATCCTCGCGGTGCAGAGCGAGTCCGGGAGGCCCCGTGACGGCAGGACACGTCGAATGCGAGCGGTGCCAACGCCGGCTGCCCAGTGACCTCGCGGTGTGGCAGGGCGATGAACCGTCCTACTCCTGCCCCAAGTGCGGGCACCGCCATTGGCCCGGTCGAGCCCGGAGACGGGCCCGCGTCCTCATCCAGGCGATCGGGTCCGGGGGTTTCGGTCGCCGATAGTCATCCGACCGTCCCGGTGGAGGGATCAGACCAGCTCGTTGTCGACCACCGGTTCGAGCGGTTCGGTGACCGGGTCGACGGCCTGCTCCGTGGTCTGCTCCACGGTCGAGACGAGATCGCCATCGTCGTCCGTGCTCCCGCTGGAGTCGTCCGTGGGGTCACCGGTAGACGTCTCGTTCGACGAATCGCTCGTGGAGTCTGCGGTCGTCTCGGCGTCAGCCGGATCGGGAGCCGAGGCCTCGGCCGTGCCGTCGAAGGTCGTGGAGTCGGGTTCGGGGCCGGGCTCACCCGAGTACCCCGGTGGCGAGGCGCGCCGCGTGCGCGAATCGATTCGGGGCGGCGTCACGGCCGGCGCCGTGAGCGGCGGCACGCCCTTGTCCTCGGCTTCGTTCCCCGGGCACGGCTTCGTCGGGTCGACGACGTCCTCGGGTGTCACCGGGCCGTCGCCGTTCCCCGAGAGGGCGTTGGCGCAGACCAGCGCCTGCGGCTCGGCCATGACCTTCAGGCCGTAACCTTCGTTGTCGATCAGCTCGTTGGCGACGACGACACTGTCGGTGCCGTCGCGTTCGGAGTCACCACCGAGGCGGATTCCCGCTCCCTCATGACCCATCGAGACGTTCCGGCGGAGGATGGTCTCCCGGCCCCGGGACGAGAAGCCGGCGTTGTCCGGATCGTCGCTCCCGACGCAGAGGTTGTCCTCGACGACGTTGCCGGTTGCAGCCTCCTTGAGGTCGACACACTCAGCGGGTACCGAGATCAGGTTGTGGTGGACCCAGTTGCGATTCGACTCGTCGGGCTCGTCGGTGGGGTTGCGGTCGAGCTGCTCGGGCGCGGTACCGACATAGACGCCCTCGCCGTTCTTGCGGTCGTCGTCGAGGTCGAAGTTCTCCTGCCCGCAGTCGTGGACGACGTTCCGGGCGATCTCGTTCTGCGAAGCGAAGACCTTGACGCGGATGCACTCGCCCCCGGCGTCGTGAAAGTCGTTGCAGAGCACCCGAACACCCGTGGCGCCCTCGATCCACAGCAACTTGTCGGCGTTCGAGACCTCGAAGCCCTCGAGGGTGACGTGGTCGTGGGTGATCTCGATCAGACGGCCCTCGTCGATCTCGTCTCCTTCGATGTGTGCATCGGGTCCCACGATGCGAATCGGCGCGTCCGCACGTCCATCGCGCACGCTGCGGACCTCCTCCTCGTAGGTGCCCTCGGCAACCCGAACCACGTCACCGGGTTCGGCCTCGTCGAGGGCGTCGTTGATCGAGTCGAAGGTGCGCCTCGCGGGCGTGTCCTCGGTGTCGTCGTCGGTGGGGACCACATGGAGAATGTCACCTCTGGCTGCGGGCGTGATCGTGGCGAGGGCGGCCCGGCATCCCTCGCGCCCCGGCGGCGAACCGGGGCCGGCCTCGTCGGTGCCCGCGGTTGCACGTTCGGATCGGGCGCTCGGTTCGTCGTCGGCTGTGGCGAGCGCCGCGACGCTGGTGACACCCGCCACCAGCTCGACGACGCTGATGACGGCGACGGCGACGGTGCCGGTTCGGTGTGGTCGAGGCACGATCTGCTCCCAGGTCGGAGATGCGATTCCTCGCCCGGTACCCCGCCTCGACTGGCCCGAAACCGGCGTCAGCGCCGCCGCTTCACCATCGGTACCAGGTTCGCTCGGCACTCCGAGCGAAGAATCCGACCAGCCACACCGCGAGGGCGATGAGCGCGACCCACCAGAGCACCTCGAGGGCGAAGCCGGCGCCGAACAGCACCGCGATGAGCAGAGCGGCGATCAGGAGAGCACCCATGAGTTTCCAACCTCCTCGTTGTCTTCGTCGATGCTGGTTCTGTACCCGGTGCGCGCGGATGCCGAACCCGGGGACCGGGCGATTCACCCCCGGCGAGGGGGCGTCCGTAACCTGCATCGACGTATGGCAGGGCCGGGAGCAGCGCTCGAAGGCGTTCGGGTGGTCGACATGGCCACGGTGGTGGCCGGGCCCGAGACGGCCCGGTACCTGGCCGACTTCGGCGCGGACGTCGTCAAGGTGGAGTCGCCTCAGGGCGACGGCACCCGCCGCATGGGCTGGCGCGATCGCAACGACCCCGACTCCTACATGTGGAAGCTCGTCGGCCGGGGGAAGCGCACGGCGGTGCTCGACCTCAAGACCGAGTCGGGTCTCGAGGCGATGCTCCGACTGTGCGACGGCGCCGGCGTCCTGATCGAGAACTTCCGGCCCGGGACTCTCGAACGCCTCGGTCTCGGCCCCGACGTGCTGCACGAGCGCAACCCGGGCCTCGTGGTCCTCCGCGTCACCGGGTTCGGCCAGGACGGCCCCTACGCCGACCGTCCCGGCTTCGCCACCCTGGCCGAGGCCATGAGCGGTTTCGCCGCCATCAACGGCGAGCCCGACGGCGGGCCGTTGCTGCCCCCGATCGCCCTGACCGACGAAGTGGCCGGCCTCGTCGGCGCGTTCGCGGTGATGGTGGCGCTCCGCCACGCCGAGCGGACCGGAGAGGGCCAGGTCATCGACGTCAGTCTCCTCGAGTCGTTGTTCCAGCTCATGGGCCCGCTGGCCTCGGCCTACGCCCACCAGGACTACCTGCAGCCCCGGCTCGGTTCGGGTATCCCCTACACGGTCCCCCGCGGCACCTACCGGTGCGCCGACGGGCGGTGGGTGGCGATCTCGACGTCGGCCGAGACGGTGGCCCAGCGGGTGCTCGACCTGGTGGGTGTGGGCGACGACCCCCGGTTCGCCAGCTTCGAGGCGCGCGCCGAGCACCGCGACGAGCTGGAGGGCCTGGTGAGCAGGTGGATCGCCGCCCGGCCGTCCGACGAGGTGTTCGACGCCTTCGCCGACGCCGAGGCCGCCATCGCGCCCGTGTACACGATGGCCGACATCTTCGCCGACCCCCACTTCGAGGCTCGCGGATCGATCGCCCACGTCGACGGCGTGTCGATGCAGGGGCTGGTGGCCCGACTCGACCGCACTCCAGGACGAATCCGTCACGCCGGGCGGCCTCTTGGGGCCGACACCGACGAGGTCCTGGCCGAGCTGGAGGACGACACCGGCGACTGAGGGTGTCTGTGGCGCGTTGGGGGTTTCCAGTGCCCCTCACGCGCCACAGACGCGAAAAAGGACCGATCCCGAGGAGGTTGGGTGTAGAGAAGCCGGCATCGGCGGATACCGGCGCCCCAACGATCTCCTCGGGATCGCCTTGGACACCAGTATCCACCATTGTCCCCAGGTTTTCCAGAGCACCTGTGGAAAAAGCTGGGGAAGACGCGGCATCGCATTCGCGGATCGGGGGCATTCGACCCCGGAGCGAGGTCACCCTGGGCACGGGTGGTGATGACGCGCTAAGAAGGGACGAGACAGCGAGTCCATCCGATGCCGAGACCAGGGGGTGCCGGTGGCCACCGAGAGCATCTCGCCCATCAGCGGCGAAGAGATCGACCAGAAAGTTGACGGTCTGACCGTTCCGAAGGCGTTCCGTCGAACCGTCGAAGCGCGTGGCGATGCCGCCGCGATCCGTTGGAAGGACGGCGACGCGTGGGGCGAATGGTCGTGGAACGACTACGCCGACAAGGCGTGCCGCATCGCGGCGGGCCTGCGTGAGCTGGGCGTCCAGAAGGGCGGCACCGTCGCGCTCATGATGCGCAACATCGCCGAGTTCCACCCCACCGACGTCGGGGCTCTCTTGTGCGGCGCGACCCCGTTCTCCATCTACAACTCGTCGTCGCCGGAACAGGTGCAGTACCTGGTCGACCACTCCGAGGCCTCGGTGGCGATCGTCGAGAACCTCGACTTCCTCGAGCGCTTCCTCAAGGTCCGCGACGAGATGGACAACCTGGAGCACCTCGTGGTCCTCGACGATCCCGACGGCAACGCCCCCGACGACGTCATCACGTGGGACTCGCTCCTCGATCACGACCCGGTCGACCTCGCGGAGGCGTCCGAGATCGCCGAGCCCGACGACCTCGTCACGCTCATCTACACGTCGGGCACCACCGGACCGCCCAAGGCGGTGATGCTCACCCACCGCAACGTGGTGTGGACGGCCGAGGGCTTCCGCTACCTCGTCGAGGACGACCTCGCCGGGAAGCGCATCGTCTCGTACCTGCCCATGGCCCACATCGCCGAGCGCATGGTCAGCCACTACAACGGCGGTTTCTACGGCACCGAGGTCACGTGCTGTCCCGAGACCGGCGAGATCGGCCAGTACCTCGCCGAGGTGAAGCCGAACGTGTTCTTCGCCGTGCCCCGGGTGTGGGAGAAGCTGCACGCCGGCGTGTTGGCGGCGGTTTCGGGCGATCCCGAGCGCAAGGCCCAGCTCGACCAGGCCATCGACATCGGGAAGAAGTACCACGACGCCCGACTGTCGGGGCAGGACGTCCCCGACGACCTCCAGGCCGCGTACGAGCAGGCCCAGGAGGGTCACGCCCTGGTGAAGTCGCTCATCGGCCTCGACCAGTGCGAGGTGGCCTTCTCGGGAGCGGCGCCCATCCCGCACGAGGTCCTGTGGTTCTTCATCGCCCTCGGGCTGTCGATGTCGGAGATCTACGGGCTCTCCGAGACCTGCGGCCCGCTGACCTGGGACCCGTACGCGGTGCGGGTCGGAACCGTGGGGAGGCCGTGGCCCGGGACCGAGGTGCGCCTCGACACCGACGGTGAGGTGCTCGGCCGAGGCGGAAACATCTTCCAGGGCTACTACAAGGAGCCCGAGAAGACCGCCGAGGCGCTCGATGACCAAGGGTGGCTGCACACAGGCGACATCGGGGAGATCGACGACGACGGCTACCTCGCGATCGTCGACCGCAAGAAGGAGCTGATCATCACCGCCGGGGGCAAGAACATCAGCCCCGCGAACGTCGAGAAGCTCCTCAAGACCATCGACCCGATTGGACAGACCGCCGTCATCGGCGACCAGCGGCCCTACCTGGTGGCGTTGCTCGTCCTCGACCCCGACACGGCGCCGGGGTGGGCGAAGCAGGAGCTGGGGATCGAGGGCTCCATCGCCGAACTGGCCGAGGACGAGAAGGTCATCGAAGCCATCCAGCGCGAGGTCGACGAGGTCAACCAGCACTTCAACCGCCAGGAGCAGATCAAGAAGTTCAAGCTCCTCGGCGAGGAGTGGCAGCCCGACTCGGCGGTGCTCACCCCGACGATGAAGCTCAAGCGCCGGGGCGTCAACGAGCTCTACGGCGACCTGATCGAAGAGCTCTACGGGTCCTGAACCACTTGAGGGAGTGTGAGCATTTGGTGGGGTGACCACCCCACCAAATGCTCACGCACCCGGGGGATCAGCCCCCCTGGGATTCGCTGGATTCGTCGGGGGCGGCGAGTTGGATCGACTCGTCGCCCAACTCGTGCGACCGGTTGGCGGCGGCCTGGGCCGCGGCGAGGAGGCGATCGGCCTCGAGCGCGTGAGCGGGGTAGGCGGCGATGCCGGCGGCCATCTTCACGTTCCCCCGGAACGTGGTGGCGAAGAAGCCGGCCCGCACCCGCTCGGTGGCCCACACCGCCCCCGCTTCGGGGGTCTCTTCGAGCAGCAGGCCGATGGCGTTGCGGTCGATGCGACAGCCCGTGTCGGCGTCGCGGAGCACCGCCCGGCACACCGCGGCCAGCACCTTCATCGACTGGTCGGCGACGCGATGGCGGGACGGGTCGTCGGGATGCAGCTCGACGACCACCAGCGAGAACGGGCTGAGCTTCCGGCGCGACGCCGCCACCCTCCGCTCGAGCGCCACCAGGAAGTACCGATGATCGAGCATGCCGGTCACGTCGTCGACCAACTCGTTGGCGGCGACGTCCGGAGTCGCCGGCTCCGGCATCTCGTCGAGTTCGTCCGCCCGGGGCGCCCCGGCTTCGGTGGACGCTGGTGTCGACGCGGGGTCGTCGGAGGTGCGCGGCCCAGGTCGCGGAGCCGGACGTGGGCGGGGAGGCGTCGGGTCGTTCTGGGGGAGATCGAGCGAAGCCACCGCGGCGGCGAGTACGGCGGAGCCGGCGGCCACGGCACCGAGCCAGGGCTCCGAGAGTCCCCAGGCCAGGGCCCCGGCGGCGGCTGCGAGGAGCGCGAGCCCCACAGCGATGGCGACGCGCCGGTTCTTCACCGGGCTCGGCTCCCCCGTCGCACGTGCCCGGCAGGCATCACGCAGCGCGTCCGCTCCGGTACGCGATGGCGAGGTCGGCGATCTCGTCGAGCATCTCGCCCATGCGGAAGTCCTTCGGTGTGTACACCCTCGCCACCCCGTCGCCGAGGAGCTTCTCCCGGTCGCGCTCGGGGATGATCCCCCCGACCACGACCGGGGCGTCGACACCAGCTTCGCGGAGCAGCCGCACGGTTTCGGGGACCAGTTCCATGTGGGACCCGGAGAGAATCGAGAGCCCGACCACGTCGACGTCCTCGTCGGCGGCGGCCTGCGCGATCTGTGCGGGGGTGAGGCGGATGCCCTGGTAGACGACTTCGAAGCCGGCGTCGCGGGCCGCCACCGCGATCTGCTCGGCGCCGTTGGAGTGGCCGTCGAGGCCGGGCTTCCCGACCAGCATCCGCAGCCCGCCGCCCGAGCCGGACGCCGCCTGGACCTTCTCGCGCACGTCGGTGAGCTTGCTCACCGGTGCGCCGGACACCGCCCCGATGCCGGTGGGGGCCCGGTACTCGCCGAACACCTCCCTCAGGGCTCCGGCCCATTCGCCGACGGTCCCGCCGGCGCGGGCCAGCTCGATGGTGGCGGGCATGAGATTTTCCTCGGTCGCCGCGACCCGCTTCAGCTCGTCGAGGGCCGTGTCGACCGCCGACTGGTCGCGCTCCTGGCGCCAGCGTTCGACCGACTCGATGGCGGCCCGCTCCGCGGCCGGGTCGACCTCGAGGATCGCCGAGCTGCCGTCGAGGCTCTGCGCCAGCGGCGACGGCTCGGTCTCGGTGTAGGTGTTGACTCCCACCACCGTGATCTCGTCGGTCTCGATGCGCCTCACCCGCTCGGCGTGGCTCTGCACGATCCGGCCCTTGATCTCGTCGATCATCTCGAACACGCCGCCGCCGTCGAGCACCCACTGCAGCTCGGTCTCGGCCTCCTCGACCAGCTCCCGGGTGCGGCTTTCGATCACGTGTGAGCCGTCGAAGATGTCGTCGTACTCGAGGATGTCGGTCTCGTAGGCCAGCACCTGCTGCATCCGCAGCGACCACTGCTGATCCCACGGGCGGGGCAGCCCCAGCGCCTCGTTCCAGCACGGCAACTGCATGGCGCGGGCCCGGGCGTTCTTCGACAGCGTCACGCCGAGCATCTCGAGCACGATCCGCTGCACGTTGTTCTCGGGCTGCTGTTCGGTGAGCCCGAGCGAGTTGACCTGCACGCCGTAGCGGAAGCGGCGCAGCTTGGGGTCCTCGACCCCGTAACGCTCGGCGCAGATGCGGTCCCACATCTGGGTGAAGGCCCGCATCTTGCACACCTCCTCGACGAAGCGGGTGCCCACGTCGATGAAGAAGCTGATCCGGCCGACCACCTTCGGGAAGTC
>CAZTOV010000013.1:3188-38615 GCA_964615175.1 uncultured Burkholderiales bacterium | reverse complement strand
CGACCCCCGCGTCGTCGGCCACCCGCGCCGTCGGCGCGTCGTAGGCGGTGACCATCACCAGCGGTGGGGCCGGGTCGGCCTCCGGAGCAACTGCCGGCGTCGGACTCGTGACCTTCCGCGCGCGGATCTCCGGCGCGGTGATCGACTTCCGCATGAGAACACCTCCCGCGTCCAGGGCCCACACGGCTCCCGGCGCACCCACTGATTCTAGACGCGCCCCCCGATAACCTCCCGCCCGTGACCAAACGCGCGTGCGACAACTGCGCCATGCCCGACGACGAGCTGATGACGGTTCGGCGCGTCTACGTCACCCCCGAGAGCTGGGACACGCCCCGTGAGGAACGGGTTCAGGACGAGCCCGAACTCTGGTGCCTGTCGTGTGCGTCGCAGTACCCGCACCAGGTCGTCGAGATGCCCGAGGGCGAGGACGAGGGCCGGCTCTGAGGCGGGTCAGCAGACAGGTCAGGCGGCCGCGGAACGCCGCGAGACCGCCCACGCCGCCACCGCGCCCACGACCAGGGCGACGACCACCGCCACCGTGCCGGTGCGAGTCGCCGTGAGGGTGTCGGTCACGCCCCGGGCCGGGTCGGCGATCTCGAGCCGATCGGCCCACCATCCGGGCGCCAGCAACGGAACGAACAGGAGCCCGGCCGCGGCGTACCCGGTGACCCACTTGCCCGACGGCGGGACTCGCGCCACCAGCGCCACCGTCACCACCACCCCGAGGAGGAGCAGGACCGCTTCGGGGACCTCGTCATAGGGCAGGCGCGCGAGACCCACTGCGGCGGGGATGGCGGCGAGAGCCGCGAGGAACCCCGCCATCGACCCGGGAGGCGTCGGCGCCGCGGAACGCAACCGTGCCCACGCCCGGCCGGGGCCCTCGACCCGGTGATCGGCAATGACCACGTCGGTCACCGCCACCACCGCGGTGCCACCCAGGAGGAACGCCGCGGCGGCCCCGCCGCCGGCGACCCCCAACGCGGCCCACCCCAACGTCGCGAGAGCCGCGGTCGGTCGGCCGACCCAGGCGAAGACGACCGCGAGGCCCACGACCGCGACCAGCCAGGTGGGCGGTTCACCCGCGGCGGGGAGCCCGGCCAAACGAACCCCCACGATCGCCGCCGCCACCACCAGGGGACTCCGCGCCATGCCGGTGGCCGTCAGCCGGAGCAGCGCCCCCGCCGCGACCACGACGAACGCCCACCCGGGAGCGGCGCCGTGCTCGACCCAGGGAAGCGTCGGGTCGGCCACGTCGAGGGCGGCGGCACCGAGCCCGGCAGCCACCAAGGCGTCGCCGAGGAACGCCCACGCGGCGACCGGCGCCGTGCCCTCGGAGCACGCGATCCGGGCGACCAGTCCCCCGGCGAGGAACCCGACTGCCGCCAGGGTGGTGTCGGCCGCCACGACCACGACCACGGCGCCGAGCCCCACCCCGGCCGAGAGGAGTCGCTCCCGACCCTGCTCCGCGGCCACACGGGGAGCGGCGGCCACCACCACGAGCACGGCTCCCGCTCCCGCGAGGAGGTCGAGATGGAGGATCACGCCGTGGTGACGGCCACGAACAGGGCCGTAGCAGCGAGGACGGCGGCGGCGACTCCGAACCGCGTGTCGTCGATGCCCGACACGAGACGCCGGGCCAGGGCCGCCGCCGGGAGGGCGCCGAGGACGACCGCGACCCGAACCGCGGTCCAGACCAGGGCATCGGGATGATCGGCGAGGGGCGGCCCGACGGTGCCGATGAGGATGAGCAGCGAGACCGCGATCGGGGCCAGCGCGTCGGCCAGGCGGTCGGGTGAAGCGAGGAGGCCACGCGAGGGCAGGGGCTCCGGGAGCACGGCCGGCAGGGCGACGAGCCCGGCGGCGAGGACGAGGCCGGCGGGGAGCGCCACCTCCCAGCGCGGCGACAGCAGCGCCGGGCCGAGCACCGAGTGGGCGCCGGTCACGTCCGGGAGCGAGGAGGAGCCGACCCGCAGGGCCGCGGTGGCAGCCGTCGCCACCACCGCCAACGTCACCGCCGGGAGGCGCCTCCCCAGCGCCACGACGGTGAGGACGGCGAGAAGGAACAGGTCGACCTCGGTCTCTCCCACCGCCACCACGACCGCGGCCACGGCGGCGCCGGCCCGGACGGCTCCCGGCACCGGGGGGAGGACCATGAAGGCCGGCCCGCTCCGGGGCCCGGCCATCCGGCCGAGGAGCGGACCGAGAGGCGCGGCGACGAGGACCAGAGCACCACCGACCAGATAGGGGGTCATGCTCCTATCGGGTCTCCTATCCGGCGTGACGACGACCGACGAGGTAGGAGCGGAAGAGGTGGTTCCACGAACAGTGGGGGCACACCTCGACCTCGTAACAGGTGAACTCGTCGACCTTCTCGCCGAGCCGCTCCAGCTCCTCGGCGCGGGTGATGCACCGCCCGTTCGCGCGGTGCCGCCGGAGAGCGTCACCGTAGACGTAGGAAACCACCCGCAAGCGGGCTTCCTCACAGACGGGGCAGTCGCGCTCGGTCTCGGCTCCCACGTAGCGGGCGGCCCGCATCAGCTCGGGGTGCGCGTCGCAGAGGTCGAGGCGCGACTTCACCCCGTTGCGGTAGTCCCGCAACAGCGCCCGGCGCTGGAGCGAGTAGTCGACCTGTCCGGCCATCGCTCCGGAGTGTAATCCCTCCCCCGGGCCCCTCCCTCCGGATCGTCGCCCTCGACAACACCCCCCTGCCCCCGAGACCGCCGCCGATGGGTCCGGGCCCCATCGCAACCCTCCACCGGAGCCGGGGGACGTGTCGTTGACTCGCGTGATCCGCTGTGTATGCTGTGTCGAGTCGATATATCGGTGCGATATATCGACGGCAAATACCGTGAACCGTCCGGACGAAACCCCCGGAATCCGACGAACAGGGCAGGCTCCGTGCTCGAACTCCCCATCCTCGGCCTCCTCGAAGAGGAACCGATGCACGGCTATGAACTCAAGAAACGCCTCGACGACACCGTGGGGGTGGTGGCGGGCGTGTCCTACGGCTCCCTCTACCCGGCCCTGAAGCGCCTCGAGAGGGCCGGAGCCATCGAAGCCCTCGACCCCGCCGAACCCGGCGCTCCCATCCCCGCCACCGGCTCCATCGGCGGCGAGACAGCGGCGGCCCGGGTCCGCCGGCGCCTCACGACCAGCAAGCGGAAGCGCAAGGAGTACCGCATCACCGACCAGGGTCGTGAAGTGCTCCGCGAGCTGCTCACCGCCGACGAGGACGCCGACGACGACCGCGCCTTCGCCCTCAAGCTCGCCTTCTGCCGCTACCTCGAGCCCGACGACCGGCTCCGCCTCTTCGAACGCCGCCGGGCGTGGCTGTCCGAGAAGCTCGCCCGGGTCCGTCGCGCGCTCACCGGCGGCGGCGAACGGGCCTTCGGCCCCGACGATCTCTACACGCGCTCCCTCATCGAGCACGACGGCGAGTCGACCCAACGAGATCTCGAGTGGGTCGAGCGCCTCATCGAGGGCGAGCGCCTCCAGGTCCGGGACACCAACGAACAACCATCGAACGACGAGCCGGCATCGACCGGTTCGCCGACGGGAGGAACGTCATGACCGAGCCCATCCGTGTCGCCATCGCGGGAGTCGGGAACTGCGCCAGCAGCCTCGTCCAGGGGATCGAGCACTACCAGGACGCCGAGCCCGACGACTTCGTGCCGGGACTGATGCACGTCGTCCTCGGCGGTTACCACGTGCGCGACGTGGAGTTCGTGGCCGCCTTCGACGTCGACTCGACCAAGGTGGGCCAGGACCTGGGCAAGGCCATCAATGCCCACCCCAACAACACGGTCCGCTTCGCCGAGGTGCCCGAGCTGGGCGTCCAGGTGCAGCGGGGTCCGACCCTCGACGGCTGGGGCCAGTACTTCCAGGAGGTCTCCGAGGAGTCTCCGCACGAGCCCGTCGACGTCGCCGAGGAGCTGCGGAAGTCGGGCGCCCACGTCCTGATCTCGTACCTCCCCGTCGGTTCCGAGGAGGCCCAGCGCCACTACGCGCAGGCCGCGCTCGACGCCGGCGTGGCGTTCATCAACTGCATCCCCGTGTTCATCGCCTCCGACCCCGAGTGGGCCGACCGGTTCACCGCCGCCGGGGTGCCCATCATCGGTGACGACATCAAGAGCCAGGTGGGCGCCACGATCATCCACCGCACGCTCGCCCGCCTCTTCGAGGACCGGGGCCTCGCCCTCGACAACACGTACCAGCTGAACTTCGGCGGGAACATGGACTTCATGAACATGCTCGAGCGCAACCGGCTGGAGTCGAAGAAGATCAGCAAGACCCAGTCCGTCACCAGCCAGCTCGACCACGGGATCGGACCCGACAACGTGCACATCGGGCCCTCCGACCACGTGCCCTGGCTGCACGACCGCAAGTGGGCCTACATCCGCCTCGAGGGGCGCAACTTCGGCGACATCCCCCTCAACGTGGAGCTGAAGCTCGAGGTCCACGACTCGCCCAACTCGGCGGGCGTGGTGATCGACGCCCTGCGCTGCGCCAAGATCGCCCTCGACGAGGGCATCGGCGGTCCGCTGCTCGGCCCCTCCGCCTACTTCATGAAGAGCCCGCCGGTGCAATACCGCGACGAGCTGGCGCGCGAGCTCGTCGACCAGATCGCCGAGCAGGGTCACGAGGACCGCGGACAACCCGGACAGGAAGCCGGCGCCGCGTAGTTTCCGGGCTCCTGTCTCCGGGCTTCTCCCTACGCTCCGCTCCGGATCGTCGCCCTCAACAACACACCAGCAGGTGTCACAGGTCTCGTCTGCGCGTCGCCCCCGCGTGACTCGTGTCGAGGTCCTCTCCTCAAGCGTCGGCTGACGCTTCGTCTGCCTCGTCCTCATCGTCGCGGCGCTTGCCGGCGAGGAAGAAGAACAGGCGGCGGGAGGCGAGGAGCCAGGCCAGGGCGAGGGCGAAGAGGCCGCCCACGACCCCGATCCCGAGGACTCCGGGCCCGCTCGACGAGGGCGCATCACCGGGGGCCGCCGAGTCGTCTGAGCCGTCGCGGGTCAGGGTGATCTGACCGGCCTCGGTCTCGTCGTCACCGCCGCGCGCCTGCTCCGAATCGAAGACCTCGGCGTCGTCCGAACCTCCGGCCCCGGCGCCCGAGCGGTCACCGATTCCGGCACTGCCGTCGTCGGAGTCTCCGCCGCCGCCGGTGGCGTGATCGTCATCATCGTCGCCGGTCGTTCCACCGCCGCAGTTGCTGGTGCACTCGTCGTCATCGTCGGTGGTGGTGTCGTCGTCGTCGTCATCGCCGGTCGTTCCACCGTCGTCGCAGTTGCTGGTGCATCCGTCGTCATCGTCGGTGGTGGTGTCGTCGTCGTCATCGCCGGTCGTTCCACCGTCGTCGCAGTTGCTGGTGCACTCGTCGTCATCGTCGCCGGAGGGCTCGGTCGTGGTGGTGGTCGTGGTGCCACCGCCGCCGTCGGTCGTGGTCGTGGTTTCGTCCTCGTAACACTCGGGGTACTCGGGGTCGTCCTCGTGGCCCTCGCAGTAGTTCGTGCAGGTGTGGCTGATGGGCTGCACGCCGTCGATCACCGTCGGTCCGTCTCCCGCCGTGATCGGACATGCCGGCGGCGGGGTCAACGCCGCCTGTTCGCCTGCTCCGGCCACATCGCGGGGCTGGGACCCCTCGGGGAACGCGATCATCGCCCCGGCGAGCACCATGGCGAGCGCCACTGCTCCCGCCGCGCGCGCCAGGCGCGCCGTCGGAACGAGTGGTGTCGGGTGGTCTGTCGCATCTCGCATGGATCTCTCCCCGTGTCCGTGATGTTGTCGGCCACGGAGCGTGGCAACTGAAGCGATTTGTGCCCACGAAATGCGCGTATCCCGCCGTCCTGGCTACCGCGCGGGGCCGCAGCCCGGGAGCCGGCGGCATGGAATACTGGGCGCATGGTCAACGACGTGAAGTCCGGATCTCACCCCGCCCTGCCCGAGGGGATCGCCCGCGATCTGCTGGTGGCGCTCGGGTGGGCGGCATTCGTGGCCGCGGGGATCGCCATCGGGCTCATCCTCGGCGCCCTCGGCTCCGATGTCGGTGCCGACGTCGAGATGATCGTCATCGCCGCCGCCATCGCCGGCCTCGGGACCCTCGTCGTCCGGCTCCTGATGGTGGCCATCCGCCGGGGCTTCGGTGCGAACACCGGAGCCTCCCCCGCCTCTCGCTCGGTGACGCCGCCACCGACCTCGGGTCGCGAGGCCGAGCGCGGGAAGAGCCCGGGGGCTCGACCGTCGAAACCGTCGGCGACGAAGAAGCCGGCGGGCACCCCGAAGTCGGGCGCCAAGAAGCGGTCGACGACCAAGAAGCAGTCGAGCACGAAGAAGCAGTCGACGACCAAGAAGTCGTCGGGCGCCAAGAAGAAGCCCGCCCCCCGGAAGCGCTCGGGCGGTTCCTGACCCGCACCGTCCCCCACCCGCCCGCATGGGGGAAGGCACAATGAGCGCCGTGAGCACCTATTACGGCCCCCGCACCGAGGTCGTGCGCTACGGCCCCGACATCGCCACCGAGAGCGAGCTGCGCTTCCTCGGCGACCTCGACGGGCGGCGGGTCCTCGAGTTGGGCAGCGGGTCACGCTCGTCGGCGGTGGCCATGGCCAAGCAGGGTGCCCACGTGATCGTCGTCGACCCCCATCCCGACCGCATCACCGAGGTGCGGGTGCTGGCCGAGGACCAAGAGGTCAAGGCCGAGTGGCACGAGGTCGAGATGTCGGACCTCGCCTTCCTCCGCGCCGACTCAGTCGACCTCGCCTTCTCGGCGGGGGCGATCCTCGAGATCGCCGACTTCGGCCGGCTCGTCCGCCAAGTCCACCGGGTGCTCAAGCCCGGCGGCGGCTTCGTGTTCGCCTACGACCACCCGGCCGGACTCATCGCCCGGGGCCGCACCTACTGGGACGAGACGCCCATCCCCGCCACCGTCGACGGCGTCCCCGTCGAACAGCACCCCCGGCCCCTCTCCGCCGTCTACATGGCCCTCGCTCGCGGTGGCTTCCGCGTCGAGGCCCTCGCCGAGCCCGAGCCGGTCACCGGCCCCCGCGACCTCCCCCCGACGATCGTGTGGCGCACCCGCAAGGAAGGCGTCTGAGGGAACCGGCACGGGCCGAACTTTGCTCTCCCGACCCCCTATAGGGGGGTAACGCCCCCAAAGTTCGGATCTTCAGCCCCCGGGATCGAGGCCCTGGGCGCGGGCCCATTCGTCGAGGAGGCGATAGGCCTCGGCTTCGTCGATGGGGCCCTCGTCGAGACGGACCTCGAGGAGATGGTTCAGGGCCTTCCCCACGACCGGGCCCGGCTTCACACCGAGGTGCTCGATCACCTGGTTGCCGTCGAGCGGCGGCTTGACGGCGTCGATCTCCTCCTGGCGGCGCAGCTCGTCGATGCGCGCCTCCAACTCGTCCATCCGCCGGGCCAGGCGCTCGGCCTTCTTGCGGTTGCGGGTGGTGCAATCGCAGCGCACCAGGTGGTTGAGGTCGTCGAGCAACTCGCCGGCGTCGCGCACGTAGCGGCGGACCGCCTTGTCGGTCCACCCCATCCGGTAGGTGTGGAAGCGCAGGTGCAGGTAGACGAGCTGGTACACGTCGTCGATCAGCTCGTTGGAGTAGCGCAGCGCCCGCATCCGGTCGCGGGCCATGCGGGCGCCGACGACCTCGTGGTGGTGGAAGGTGACTCCCTTGGGGGTGATCTCACGGGTCTTGGGCTTGCCGATGTCGTGCAGGAGCGCGGCGAGGCGCACCCGCAGCTCGGGGCGGGTGCCGGCGGTGACGGCGATGGTGTGGGCGAGCACGTCCTTGTGCTTGTGGATCGGGTCCTGTTCGAGACGCAGGGCGGGGATCTCGGGGAGGAACTCGTCCATCAACCCGGTGTCGACGAGGAACCACAGACCCGGCGAGGGGTCGTCGACCACGAGGAGGCGGTTCAGCTCGTCGCGAATGCGCTCGGCACTCACGATCTCGAGGCGGCCTCGATGCACCTGCACGGCAGCCACCACGCCGTCGTCGGGCTCGAAGCCGAAGCGGGCGACGAACCGGGCGGCCCGCAGCATGCGCAGCGGGTCGTCGAGGAACGACACGTCGGGCTCCATCGGGGTGCACAACCGGCGCTGGGCCAGGTCGTCGACGCCGCCGAAGGGGTCGACGAGGCGGGGTTCGGGAAGCGCCAGCGCCATGGCGTTCACGGTGAAGTCACGCCGCGACAGGTCGCTCTCGATGTCGTCGGAGAAGCTGACCTCGGGCTTGCGGGAGTCGGGCCGGTAGACGTCGGCCCGGAAGGTGGTGACCTCGATACGGAGGCCGCCCTTCTCGCAGCCCACGGTGCCGAACCGCTTTCCCTGGAGCCACAGGGCGTCGGCCCATCCCTCGACGGCTTCGACGATGGCGTCGGGACGGGCGTCGGTGGTGAGGTCGACGTCGGGGCTGTCGACGCCGATGAGGGCATCCCGGACGGTGCCGCCCACCAGATACGCCTCGTGGCCGCGCTCGACGAGTCGCTCGGCGAGCTGCTGCACCGGCGAACCGGGCGCGAGCAGGGGCTTCAGGCGTTCGGGGACCTCCACACCCTCATTCTCGCGGGGCGCGGCCGATCAGCGGGGCAACGGGCGGCGATCAGCCGTCGACGATGCCGGCCTGCTTGAGGGCGAGACGCAGGTCGTGCTGGTTGGTGGAGGTCGCCAGGGCGTCGCGCACGGTGATGCGGCCCTCCTTGGCCAGTCCGAGCAGGGACTGGTCGAAGGTCTGCATGCCGTAGTACTCGCCCTCGCTGATGATCTCCTCGATCTCGTGGGTCTCGCCCGAGTCGACGATGCGGTCGAACACCCGCCCGGTCGCCACGAGCACCTCGACGGCGGGCACGCGGCCCTCGCCGTCGGCAGCCTCGAGGAGTCGCTGGCTGACGATGCCGCGGAGGGCACCGGCCACCGAGAGCCGCACCTGCTGCTGCTGATAGGGCGGGAAGAAGTCGATGATCCGGTTGATCGTCTCGGTGGCGTTCATGGTGTGCAGCGTCGAGAGGACCAGGTGGCCGGTCTCGGCGGCGGAGAGCGCCGCCCAGACGGTCTCGGGATCGCGCATCTCACCGATGAGGATGACGTCGGGATCCTGGCGCAGCACGCGCTTGAGTGCCGAGTGGAAGTTCTCGGTGTCGGAGCCCACCTCGCGCTGGTTGATGATCGACATCTTGTCGGGGTGGAGCACCTCGATGGGGTCCTCGATGGTCACGATGTGCTTGCGCTGGGTCGAGTTGATGTGGTCGACCATCGCCGAGAGGCTGGTCGTCTTCCCCGACCCGGTGGGGCCGGTGACCAACACGAGGCCGCGGGCCTCCTCGGCGAGGCGCTGCACCACGGGGGGCAGACCCAGCGTTTCGAAGTCGGGGGTTCCGGCGAGGACCCGGCGGAACACCAGGGCGACCGAGCCCCGCTGGCGGAACACGTTGACCCGGAACCGTCCGAGGCCGCTCACCCCGTGGGCGAAGTCGGCCTCGTGGCTGTGGAGGAACTCGTCGGCGCGTTCCTTGGGCATGATCGAGAACGCGATCCGCTCGGTGTCCTCCGCGGACACCGGGTCGGTCTCGATGGGTTCGAGGCGCCCGTCGATGCGCATGAACGGGGTGGCACCCACCTTGATGTGCAGGTCGGAGGCGCCCCGCTCGACGGTGGCGCGCAGCATCTGGTTGAGATCGATCACGAAAACGGACCTCCCTGGGTTCGTGCCTGATCTATCGGCAGGGATCGGGTTCGCCTTGATGCCTGGCCCTCGCATCGGCGCGACCGGGTCACAGGCACAGGAGTGACGTCGTCACCTGGACCTGGGCGCTGTTGCTCGACGACCAGGGACCGTTCAGCGATTGCACGACGTAGTAGTAGGTCGTGAGCGAGATGCTGGTGTCGGTGAACGTGGTCCCGGTGGTCGTACCGACCTCGCTGTAGGGGCCCCCCGAGGTGGTCGAGCGGAGCACGCGGTAGCTCGAAGCGTGGGCGGCCGCGCTCCACGACAGCTCGATCACGCCGAGCAGGCACGAGCCGTCCAGGTTCGTGGGCGCCGGGAGGGAGGCGGCGTCGTGCGAATTGATCCCGTTGTCCGTCGACGCCGTGAATGCTCCCACCGTGGGCACGAACCCCCCGACCAGGGTCGCCGCCACCACCAGCAGAGCGAGGCCCCCCGTGGCCACGGACGTGACCTTGCCGACCCGCCGGGTGAACCCCGGCTCGGCCCGTACACGGCCGGACGGCTTCGTGGCCCGCTCGCGCAGGAGGGGTACGGCAAGGGCCGCCACCGTGGCCATCTCGAGCATCCCGGTGGCGAGCAGGGCCTGCGGGTCGCGCAACGACAAGGCCATGCCCGCTCCGCCGGCCACCGCCACGGTGCCGAATCCGGCGAGGACGGCGACCCGTCGCCACGACCGTCGCTGACGGGTGTGGGCAGCGGGGCTCGCTCGCAGACCCACCGCGGCCAAGACCAACGCCACGACCACGGCACCGAGCGCGGCCAGCGGCGGGTACGCCCCGGTGGTGGCCCACACGTACGGGAGGCCCACCAACGGCACCACGACGCGACCGACGCCCACGACTCTCTCCGGGTCCACCGGCGCCGGGTCGGGATCGACGTTGGCATCGCCGCGGGTCACCAACGTGCCGTCGGCGTTCTGCCGGACGACCCGGTGGGTGACGAGGCGGTCGTCGTGCAGCCGGTCCCGGTAGGTGACGATCTGGCCCCCGCCGATGCTGCCGGGGTCGGCGGGAGCGGCCACGAGCACGTCGCCCACCCGGAGGCTGGGCGCCATCGAGCCCGACGAGACCACGTGGGGCTGCCACCCCAACGCCATCGGCGCCAGCGTCCAGACCGCCAGCCACGCGGTGAGGCTGACCGCGAACACGGCCACCGCCGAAACGCCCGAACCCAGCCACCCGGAGGTGGCCGGCTTCGAAGCAGGAGAGCCCGGTGACCGGGTCATGAGACCCGGTCCGCCTAGCTCGTGACGGACCAGGTGAAGGTGGCGTCGGCGCCCTCACCCTGAGCGTCGTTGGCCGTGTCGTTCCCGAGCGTCACCGTGAACTTGAACGGGCGCATGGTGTCGCCGCTCCCGGGCGTCCACCCGGTGGCGAGCGGCGAGCCCAACGTGTTGAACGCCGCCAAGGTCCCGCTGTAGACGGTCGTGGGCGTGACCATGAGGGCGCACGTGTCGGTGGCAGCCCCCCGCTCGACGACCACGTCGAGGTCGTCGCCGAGCCCGTTACCGCCGACGGTCGTCTCGGTGACCGCGGCGTACAGATCCGCCGCCGTCGAGAGCGTCAATGACCCGCCGTAGGTCACCTCGATGCAGCCGGTACTCGAGTCGCCGGGCACCAGACCGGTCGCACTGAAGAGAGCCGACCCACTGTCGTTGTCGGTCAGCGTCACGCTGCCGGCGTCCCAGGAGTTCGACGCATTGTCGGTGGTGTCGGTGAACGCGGCGCTGGTGGTTCGAAGCACCATCACCGAGGTCAGCGCCAGCGCGAGGACGACCGCCACCACGGCCTGGATCTTGCTGGTTCTCGTCATTGCTTGCCTCCCGCTCTCAGGCCGGAATGGGAGAGACAATTCGGTCCCTCGGCATTCACTCCCACAGCCCAACGAATGTCGTTCTTTCAGAGGTTCGGCTCCGGAACACGTTGTCTCCATGGCCCGAGAGGGTCATTTCCTCATGGCCCACTCGCTCCCACCCGAGGGGGCGAAGCCGTCGAAATCCCGACGAAGTGAGACCTACGCGGAGTCCGCGACGGCGGCCCGCGCCGCCTCGACGACCTCCCGACCGGGGCCGCCGGACGAAGGAGGTTCGGGATGGTCGGGAGTGCCATCGGCCCAGGTCACGAGGGTCGCCGCCACCGCCGCGGACACCGCGTCGAGGTCGTAACCGCCCTCGAGAAACGCCACCACGCGATCGGTCGAAGGCGCCATCTCCGCCACTCTCTGCGCGAAGTCGCCGAAATCACCCGCCGTGAGGCCGAGCGTGGTCAGCGGGTCGTCGCGGTGGGCGTCGTAGCCGGCCGACACCAGGACCCAGTCGGCGCCGAAGCCCTCGACGGCGGGGCCGATCACCTCGTCGAAGGCGGCGAGGTAGGCGTCACCGGTGGCGCCCGCCGGCATCGGGAGGTTGAGCGTCGTGCCCAGGCCGTCGCCGGCACCCCGCTCGTCGAGCGCTCCCGTCCCCGGATAGAAGGGGTACTGGTGCGTCGACACATAGAAGACGTCGGGGTCGGCGTAGAAGATGTCCTGGGTTCCGTTGCCGTGATGGGCGTCCCAGTCGATCACCGCCACCCGTTCGCCTCGGGAGGTCAGCTCGGCCGCCACCACGGCCACGTTGTTGAAGAGGCAGAACCCCATCGCCCGATCCGCTACGGCATGGTGGCCGGGCGGGCGCACGGCCAGGAACGCCGGTCCGCTCCCGGGTCCGGCGACCAGCCGGTCGACGGCCACGATCCCGAGCCCGGCCGCGAGCCGGGCGGCTCGGAGGGAGCCCTCGGACGTGACGGTGTCGGGGTCGAGCCGCCCGCCGCCCGCTTCGAGGAACGCCTCGAGGCGGTCGAGGTACACGGCGTCGTGCACCCGCTCGAGCTCGGCTCTCGTGACCTCCCGGGCCTCGAGCCACTCCACGTCGTCGACGAGGTCGGCGGCCTCGAGCCCCCGGCGGGCCGCCTCGAGGCGCCCCGGGCGCTCCGGGTGCCCCGGACCGGTGTCGTGATCGAGGAAGGCGGGATCGGCGCCGTAGAGCATGCCCCGGAGGGTACTGACAGCAAACGACGGCTCCCACGCACCCGAGTCGCCCGGGACCGCCGGTCTCCGACCCACCCCGGAGAGATACGCTCCTGCGAGTGAACGGCAGCCGCGGGAAGGTGCTGCGGTGGCGCGGCGAGCGGGCTCGGCTGGGCACGTGGCGAGGCCGCGATCACACCGCCTACCTCACCCCGTTCCCCGACAGCCCCCCGCTCTCGACCGCGTTCATCGAACGGTGCGTCGGGCGCCTCCGCGACCGCGGATACGAGTCGGTCGTGACGGGTGCACTCACCCCCGGGGAGGCCCTCGCGTTCGTCGACGCCGGGTTCCGGCTCCATGAGGAGCTGCGCCTCCTCGAGCATGACCTGACGGAGATCCCCGACCGGCCCCTACCGACCCGGAGAGCTCGCCGGCGTGACCGCGCCCGGGTCGTCGAGATCGACGGGTCGGCATTCGACCGGTTCTGGGCGCTGGACGAGGACGGCATCGCCGAAGCCGTCGACGCCACGCCGTGGAGCCGGTTCCGCGTCATCGAGGTCGACGGCACCGTGCACGGATACGCCGTGAGCGGGCGGGCCGGCAGCCGAGGCTACCTCCAGCGCCTCGGGGTCGACCCCGCAGCGCGGGGTCGGGGGGTAGGCCGCTCGCTGGTCGCCGACGCCCTCACTTGGATGCAGACTCGCGGCGTCCGGCGTGTCCTGGTCAACACCCACACCGGCAACGAGGCCGCCCTCACCCTCTACGAGGCCTGCGGCTTCCGCCTCCTCCCCACTCCGCTGCGGATCCTGACGAGGACGACGTGAGAAGCGCCGTCGTCGCGTGCGGCGTGACCGTCACGCTGCTGACCATGCTCCCCGGGGTGGGTACCGCCACCGGCGCGGCCGCGGCCCAGACCGAGGGGGCCTCCCCCGCCCGCGTCTCCCTCGCCGCCATCCCGCCGTGGATCGAGGCGGGGGCCGCCGTGAGCATCGACCTCCGGATCGAGCCGGTGGCCGACGATCTCGAGGTCGTGGCCAACGTGCATCCGCCCACCACCAACCGCACCGCCTTCGAACGCAGCGTCGCGGGCGAGGGTCTCGGCGCTCCCCTCGGCACGGTCGCCGTGCCGGTCGACGAGCTCGAGGCCGGTCCGGCGGGAACCCATCGGCTCACCATCGACCTGAGCGCGGCAGCCGCCGACGGAGACCTCCCTTCGATCCCGGTGACCGACGAGGGCGTGCACCCGATCAGCATCCAACTCCGGGTCACCGACGCCGACGCGCCCGCCGACTCCCTGGTCACCCATCTCGTGGTACTGAACGAGGACGATCCGCCGACCCGCCTGGCGGTGGCCTGGATCTGGCCCATCGAGGTCGACGGCGCTCTCGCCCCCGACGGGAGCCCGGCGGAGGCGATCGAGGAAGCCGTCGCCCCCGCAGGGCACCTCGCCCAGTTCACCGACGCCCTCGGCAATGCCCCGGACATCCCGGTGACGCTGGCTCCGAGTCCGGCGACGATCGACGCGTGGACCCTCCTCGCGGCCGCCGGCGACGGTGGCACATCAGAGACCACTGCCGGAGCGGAGGGGGGAGACCCCTCATTGCTGGCCGGGCAGCGGCTCGACACGCTGCGCAACGCGGCCGCGATTCCGAGCCGCCAGGTCCTCGCCGGCCCCTACGCCGCCACCGACTTCACCTCGCTCGTCGCCGCAAACCTCGAGACCGAGGTGAGCCGGCAATTGGCCCGCGGTGTCGACGTGCTCCGCGACGTGCTCGCGATCCGCCCCGACCCGCGCACGTTCATGGGTTCGCGCCTCGACGCACCGACGCTCGTGGCTCTGCGAGACGCCGGCGTCGATCGCCTCGTCGTCGAGCCCGCCCTCCTCGAGCCGGTGTTCTCGAATCTCACCCCGGCTCGCCCGTTCGAGCTACGCAGCAGCGGGCGCACCTTCGACACCGCCGCGGTCGACGCCACGCTCTCGCAGCTCCTGTTGGTCCCCGACGACGACGGCGGCGGATCGACGGCCGATCAGCCCAGCGAAGCCGCCCGCGCCCAACGCATGCTCGCCGGTCTCGTCACGGTCGCGCTCGAGGCACCCGGCGAGGAACGCGGTGTGGTCGTGGCCGCGCCGCCCACATGGAGCCCCTCCGCCAACCTCCTCGTCAAGGTGCTCGAGGGGCTGGTGGGGCACCCCGCGCTGCGCGCGGTCACCCTCGATGCCTTCTTCGGACGCGTCGACCTGGCCGGAGACGACACCGCGGCCCGCACTCTCTCCGCCACCTCACCCGAGAGGCTCCGGATCTCGCCCGACCGGCTCCGCGACGCCCGACGCCGCATCGACTCGCTGGCATCGATGACCGACGAGGACGCACCCGAGGTGGCGACGGCCGACCGCCTCCTCCTGCTGGCGACGGCGGCAGCTTCCCGATCCGCGGCGGCCGCCGGCGAATACCTCGACGGCGTCGACAGCGTCATCGGCGAGGTGGCCGCCGCGGTTCGCCTGCCGTCCGAGCCGTCGGTGACGCTGACCGCCCAACGGGCCCGCATCCCGATCAGCTTCGTGAACGACTCCGGCTCGACCCTGCAGGTACAGGTGCGGCTGAGCGGCGACCGGCTGCTCTTCCCCCAGGGGGAGACCCACGACGTCGAATTGCCTCCCCGCACCTCGACCCTCCAGTTCACCGTGGAGGCCCGCACGTCGGGCAGTTTCCCCATGTCGGTCGAGGTGACGTCGCCCGACGGGCGGCTCCTGGTCGGCTCACTCACCATGACCGTGCGGAGCACGGCGGTGAGCGGGGTGGCCCTCGCCCTCACCGTGGGCGCCGGAGTCTTCCTCGTGGCGTGGTGGGGCAACCACATCCGCAAGACCCGGCGGTCCCGCCGGACCGGTGACGAAGGCGACGAGCCCCCCACCGGCGGGGACGCCTCGTGAGCGGGCCTCCCGACGAGGTGGGCCCGCCGCTCGACACCGAGGCCGGGGGGATCGAGGGCGAGGCCCCGCTGCTGCGCACGGGGCAGGTCGTGCGATCGAGCGCGCTGGTGGGGCTGGGCACCGCCCTCTCGCGCCTCACCGGCTTCGTGCGGCTGGCGGCCATCGCCTACGCCATCGGCTTCACCCGCCTGACCGACACCTACAACCTCGCCAACACCACCCCCAACATCGTCTACGAGCTGATCCTCGGCGGGATCCTGTCGGCGACGCTCGTCCCGATCTTCGTCGAGCACTTCGAGAAGGACGACGACGAAGCCACCTCCGCGGTGGTGACCGTGGCGGTGGCGGTGCTGGCGGCGGTGACGGTGGCGGGGGTGCTGGCAGCGCCGTGGATCGTGCGCCTCTACACGCTCCGCCTCGAAGGGGCCGCGGCCGACGCTCAGGCCGAGGTCGCCACCGCGCTCCTGCGGCTCTTCATGCCCCAGATGCTCTTCTACGGGGTCACCGCCATCGGAACAGCGCTGCTCCACGCTCGTCGGTCGTTCGCGGTCCCGGCCTTCGCCCCCATCCTCAACAACGTCGCCGTCTCCGCGCTGTTCTTCAGCCTTCCGACGGTGGCCTCGGGCACCCCGGGGCTCGGCGACGTCCGCGACGACACCGGTCTGGTGCTCCTCCTCGGGCTCGGCACGACCGCCGGCATCGTCGCCATGACCCTCGCGCTGTGGCCGGCCGTGCGGGCCACCCACATCCGGCTGCGCTTCGTGCTCGATTGGCGCCACCCGGCAGTTCGCACCGTGGTGCGCCTGTCGGGGTGGACCGCCGGGTACGCCATCTCCAACCAGATCGCCCTCTGGGTGGTGCTGGTGCTCGCCAACGAGACCGCGGGCGGGGTCTCCGCCTATCAGGGCGCGTTCATCTTCTTCCAGCTCCCCCACGGGCTCTTCGCGGTGTCGCTGATGACCACGCTGGCACCCGATCTCGCCTCGCTCGCCCGCCGCACCGATCTGGCCGTCTACCGGGAGCGCTTCGCCCTCGGGCTGCGCCTGATGGCGCTGGTGATCGTGCCCGCCGCGGTGGGGTACCTGGTGCTCGCCCGACCGGTCGTCTCCGCCCTCCTCGAACGCGGCGCCTTCTCGGGCGCGTCGGCTGAGCTGACCGGCGACGTGCTCCGCATGTTCGCCCTGGGCCTGTTCCCCTTCTCGGTGTACCTCTACGCCTTCCGGGGCTTCTACGCGTTGCGCGACACGCGCACCCCCTTCCTTGTGAACGCGGGGGAGAACGGCGTCAACATCGCGTTGGCGTTCGCCCTGTTCCCGCTCCTCGAGGTGGAAGGGCTGGGCCTCGCCTACGCGCTCGCGTACACGGTGGCCGCGATCGTGGCGGTGTGGCTCCTCGCCCGCCGGGTCGGGGGCCTCGATCGTCGCGGCCTCGGGGGGGCGCTGGCGCGCATCGCGGTGGCCACCGGGGTGATGGCGGCCGCCGTCGGCGTCGTGGCCGCCTTCGTCGGGTCCGACACCGGGTCGGGGGCCGTGACGCGAACCGTCGTCGGGGTCGTCGTCGGCGCGGTCGTATACCTCGGCGTGCTCGTCGCGCTCCGCACTCCCGACCTCGACGCCCTCCGCCGTCGCCTCGGGCCGCGGGCGGGTGCTTCGAGCGGCGTGTAACGTCGGGCCGATCCTCCGGGTCGAAGGGCGCGGACAGCGACGACGTCGCGCCGCACCCGCGACCCCGAGATCACCACGACCGCACTGACCACGGAGGAGGCCCCGATGGCGGTCCGCATCGTGACCGACAGCTCCTGTGACCTGCCCGACGAGTTGGCCCAGGAACTCGGAGTGGAGGTCGTACCGCTCAGCATTCGGTTCGGCGACGACGAATACGTCGACCGCCGTGACCTCACCCCCGACGAGTTCTGGTCGAAGATGGCCGAATCGGCCGTGCTGCCCGAGACGGCGGCACCGTCGGCGGGCGCCTTCGAGGACGCCTTCCGACGCCTGGCCGGCGCCGGCGCCGACGGCATCGTGTGCGTGTGCCTCTCGTCGAAGCTGTCGGCCACCCTCCAGTCGGCCCAGCTCGCCGCCAAGGCCGTGCAAGACGACTGCCCGATCGAGGTGGTCGATTCGCTGACCGTGTCGCTGGCCCTGGGCAACCAGGTGCGCCGGGCCGCCGAGACGGCCGCCGACGGCGCCGGGCTCAAAGCCGTGGTCGAGACGCTCGAGGACCTCCGGGGGCGCTCCCGGCTGTTCGGCACCCTCGACACGCTCGAGAACCTCAAGAAGGGCGGCCGCATCGGTGGCGCCCAGGCGCTCCTCGGCTCGATGCTCTCGATCAAGCCGGTGATCGCGGTCGAGAACGGCGAGGTCGAGCCGTGGGCCCGGGTCCGCACCCGTTCGAAGGCCCTGCGCTGGCTGGTCGACAAGGTCAAGGAGGAGGGCACGGTCGAGGACCTGGCCATCCTCCACGGCAAGGCTCCCGAGGTGAACATGCTCCTCGAGATGTTCGAGCCGCTCTACCCCACCGACGAGATCGTGGTGAGCACCATCGGTCCCGTGGTCGGCACCCACGCCGGCCCCCGGGTCATCGGCGTCACCTACCACGTTCCCGCTTGAGTGTGAGCACCGCCCCGCCATCTCCCCACGCGCGAGTCGACCGGGGGCAGTGCGCAGCGCGCGACTGGTGGCACCTGGTCATGTGTTGCTGAGGGCGACGATCCGGAGCACAGCCCGAAGGGCTGTGCGTAGGGAGGAGCCCGGAAACAGGCCATACTGAACCCTGTGTCCGAAGCACTGACGGCCGACCGCGTTCTGGGCGACCGGTATCGGCTGCTGCGCCAACTCGCCCGTGGAGGAATGGCCACCGTGTGGGAGGCCGAGGACGACGTCCTCGGCCGGCGGGTCGCGGTCAAGGTCCTCCATCCTCACCTTGCCTCGGACGAGACGTTCCGCGAGCGCTTCCGCCGTGAAGCCGTGGCGGTGGCCCGGCTGAACCATCCGGCCGTCGTCGCTGTCTTCGACACCGGCGAGGATGACGATCTCGCCTACCTGGTGATGGAGCTGATCGACGGACGGCCCCTCAGCACCGTGCTCTCGGAACGGGGGCACCTCCCTGCGACCACCGCCATCGACATCGTGAGCCAGATCGCCGAGGGTCTGGGTGCGGCCCACGAGCGCGGGATCGTCCACCGCGACGTGAAGCCGGCCAACATCCTGATCCTCGACGACGGGCGGGCCAAGATCACCGACTTCGGCATCGCCCGCGGCGCCGCGGGGACCGAGCTCGACGAGGACCTCACCCAGGTGGGCACCATCGTCGGCACCGCCAAGTACCTGGCCCCCGAGCAGGTGGAAGGCGGCGAGGTCGACGCCCGCAGCGACGTCTACTCGCTCGGCCTCGTGCTCTACGAGGCACTCTGCGGCCGCCCGGCGTTCTCGGAGGACACCGAGTTGGCCACCGCGCTGGCCCGCACACGCGAGGCGCCGCTCTCACCCCGCCAGGTGCGAGTCGACGTCCCCCGCGACATCGAGGCGGTGGTGATGCGGGCGCTGGCCCGCAACCGCGTCGATCGCTTCGCCTCCGCGGCCGAGCTGCGGACCGCGCTCGCATCGCTCGACGTCGAGGCACCCGACCCGACTCCCGAGGCGGGCATCCGGCTCCCGGCCCCCGCGGCCGACCGCCGGTTCACGATCGGCGTCGCCGGGGTGATCGTCATCGCGGTGGCGGTCGCGCTCGCGGGCTTCTTCTTCGCCGCCACCGGGACCGGCCGCTCGGTGCTCGAGTCGTTCCGTGACCGCCTCCCCGGTCGCGACTCGGCCACGCCCGTTGCGATCGCCTCGGCCTCCGACTTCGACCCGTTCGGCGACGGCGCCGAGCACGGCAACGAGGTCGGCTTCGCCCACGACGGCGACGCCTCGACCGTGTGGCGCACCGACAACTACCACACCCCCGCGTTCGGCAACCTCAAGCCCGGAGTGGGCCTCCGACTCGACCTCGGGCGGGCCACGACGCTCGAACGGCTCACCGTCGAGACCCGCAACGAGCCTTGGGACGCCGAGGTCTACGTCGGCGACGGGACGGCCGGATCGCTCGACGAATGGGGCGAGCCGGTGATCAACCGCACCGGGAACACCACTCGTGCGACCTTCGACCTCGGGGGCGCCGAAGGTCAGGCGGTGCTCCTCTGGATCACCCATCTCCCCGCCTCGGGGCAGCTCGAGGTGGCTGAGGTCACCGTTGCCGGCTGAGCCCGACGACCGATCCCTCGCCGCCGCCGCGGCCACCGGCGAGCGCGACGCACTCGAGACGCTGCTCGAACGCCACGCCGACCTCGTCCACGCCGTGTGCCGCCGGGTGACCGGCAACCACCACGACGCCCTCGACGCGGCCCAGGAAGCCCTCGTGGCGGTCGCTCGCCGCATCGGCACCTACGACGGCCGGGCCCGCTTCACCACCTGGCTGTACCGCGTGGCCGTGAACGCGGCGCTCGACGAGGTGCGGCGGCGGAAACGACGTCCCCGCGCCGAGGGCGACGGCCTCCCCGAACCGGCGACCCGGTCGTTCACCGACGCCGTCGACGCCCGCCTCGACGTCGACGCCGCGCTCGGGGCACTCCCGCCCGAGTTCCGGGCCGCCGTCGCTCTCCGCGACCTCTGCGATCTCGAGTACGCGGAGATCGCCGAGACCCTCGACATCCCCGTCGGCACGGTGCGATCGAGGATCGCCCGCGGGCGGGCCGCCCTGGCCGATCATGTGGAAGCCGGGAACCAATCGACCCTCGGCCGACGTCCAAGCGCGAGCGAACCATGAACCGGCCACCGCACCACCTCGCCGACCACGCAGGCGACGAGCTGCTCTCCGCGCACCTCGACGACGCCGTCGAGGGCGAAGAGCGCGTCGCGCTCGAGGAGCATCTCGACGCCTGCGGCCCCTGCCAGGCCCGCCGGGCCCGGCTCGGCGCGCACGCGTCCGATCTGCACGTCGAACCACTCGACGACCTCACCCGCCGACGACTCGTCGGGAACGCGCTCGCGGCCTTCGACGATCGCGTGGTGGCCCCCCGGCGCCGCCCTCCCGCCTGGTGGCAGTCGCCCCGACTCCTCGCGGCCGCCATGGTGGCTCTGCTCCTGGCGGTCGGGCTGACCACGGTCCTGTCGCGCGGTGACGACAACGCCGACTCGGTGGCGGCAACCGCCCCGGGCGGCGATGCCTCCGCCATTCCGGACGACGTCGTCATCGGCGACATCGGGACCTTCGACGATCCCGCGACTCTCCGGAACTATCTGGGAACAGAGCTTCACGCGGCGACCGGAGGTGGGGCCGCGGGAATGAGCGCCGACTCGAGCGACTCCGACGACACGTCCGGGACCGCCGAGGAAGACGCCGACGATCTCGACGGAAGCGACGCTCCTGCCACCGAGAGCCCACCACAGGTGGAGGCGGCACCGACGGCCGGCGGCCGCTCCCTCCAACTCGCCCCCGATCCCGACGCCCGGGGCGATGCCGAGCGATGCCTCGCCGCGCTGGGCGACGCCATGCCCACCGACGCGGAGATCACCCTGGTCGCCACCGGCACCTTCCAGGACCGTCCCGCCGTGGCGCTGGTGTTCGAGGCCGACGGCCGCTTCGCCGCCTTCGTCGCCGCTCGCGACGACTGCACGATCCTCGCCTTCCAGTCGTTCCCCGGCTGACCGTCTCGTCGCTCGCATGGCCACCTGCTCGTTCTGCGGACACGAGAACCCCGACGACATCCGGTCGTGCCTGGCCTGCGGCTACGTGTTCGCAGACGCCCCCGGCGGCGACGCCCCCGCCGCCGGTCGGCCTGCCGACGAGCTGGCGGCCGAGTTGGGGGCGCTGGCCCGCCCCGCGCCGGCGGAAGGATCCGGACCTCCTCGAGAACCCGACGGCCCGGCCGACGGCGGCGTCGATCACCTGGCCGACCTCTACGACCCTGCGACCGTCGCCAAGACGGTGCGGCAGGTGACGATCCTCGCCGGTGTGGCGGGCGTGCTGGCCCTCGTGGTCGCCGTGACCGGCCTCCTCGACACGCTCGAGGCGCTCGACGAACTGGGAGGAGAGGCCACCGTGTTCTTCAGCACGGGCGCGATCCCCCGGATCGCCGGGCGGGCCGACCTCCTCGCACTCGGCGAGCACTCCATGTTCGCCGGGGTCCTCGTCATGCTCGGGGGTTGGGCCCAGGAGGTAGGGGCCACCCGCTCGCTCCTGGGCGTCGGCACGCCCCGTCGCGATGCCAACGGCATGCTGCGGGCCTTCGTGGTGCTCGGCCCCAACGTGGTCAACGCCGGACGCGCCGTACGCGAGCTGTGGTCCGACAACGCTCCTCCGCAGGCCGGCGGGAGATCGATGCCGCCCGCGGTGCGCTGGTTCGGGGTGGTCTTCGGCGCCGCCGTGGTGGCACGGGTCGCATCGGTGCTCTGGGGGTTCACGGTGGCACCCACGCCCGCCGACGACGGCGAGGCCATCCTGGCCGGCGTCGTCGTGGTGGGGGCCCGACTGCTGTGGGTCGCCGCCCTGGCGGCCGGAATCCTCGCCGTGCGGGCGATCAGCGCCCGCCAGCGCGACCGCGCCCGGCGGCTGCTGAGCGCCTAGCCGGGTTCTTCGGCCTCGTCGGGCTCGGCGGATTCTTCGGCGCCCCGTGCCCGCCGGGGCGGCGGGATCAACCGAAACAGACCGCCCAGCGCTGCCGCCGCCATGGCGTACCAGGCCTCGGTCGGGAGCGGCCCGTGACCCCCGGCGTCGATCCACGCCGCTCGCCACTCTCCCCACACTGCGAACGCAGAGGCCGCGACGATCGCCCATTTCGGCGGATCGTCGCCCTCGACGAACGCGGCTGCGCCCACGACGGTGACGCCGAGCAGGAACCCCCCGAGGACGGGCAGGATCCCCGTGAACGGATACTCGCCGAGGATCAGACCCCCCAGCCACGCGGTGGCCAACGCCACGACGAGACCGGCAAGCGTTCGGACGATCGGAGGCACGACCGCGGAGGCTATCCCGTGTGAGCACCCAGCGGCGCTCACACGGCCAGCGGAGCGCGAGTCACACGGGGGCGACGCGCAGTGCGCGACTGGTGGCACCTGGTCGTGTGTTGGGAAGGGCGACGATCTGGAGCGGACGCGTAGGGAGGAGCCCGGAGGTAGGCTCCACGGCGATGTCCGAGTGGCCTACGCAGGTGGTCGACACCGTCGACGGTGTCGTCGAGATCGTCCGGGACAAGGCCGTCCGTCCCGTCCAGACGCTGGGGCGCGCCATCGTCTACGGCCTCCTGGCGGCGTTCTTCTTCATCACCGCGTTCACCCTGCTCGCCCTCGGGAGCTTCCGGGCGCTGGTCGTCTACCTCCCCGAGGACGTGTGGGCCGCTCACCTGATCGTCGGGGGAATCCTCACCCTCGGCGGCCTGTTCCTCTGGACCAAGCGGGGCTAGGCGTCTGTTGACTCGTCGCCGCCCCACCGTCGAGCCATCACGCCAAGGAGCAACCGGTGTCTGACGACGTACGCGAAGTGATCATCGTGGGGTCGGGCCCGGCCGGCCTGACCGCCGCGGTCTACACGGCCCGGGCCAACCTCGAACCGCTGTGCATCGAGGGAGTCGACGCCGGGGGCCAACTGATGCTCACCACCGACGTCGAGAACTACCCGGGCTTCCCCGACGGCGTGCTCGGGCCCGACATGATGGCGAAGTTCCGCGAGCAGGCCGAGCGCTTCGGCACCGACTACATCACCGACAACGTGTCCCGGGTCGATTTCTCCGAGCGACCCTTCCGAGTCTGGGTCGGCGACGACGAGTACCGGGGCAAGTCGATCATCATCTCGACCGGAGCCCGGGCACGGATGCTCGGCCTGGAGTCGGAGGAGAAGCTCGTCGGCCACGGCGTCTCGACCTGCGCGACCTGCGACGGATTCTTCTTCCGCGATCAGGAGATCGCCGTGGTCGGCGGCGGCGACTCGGCGATGGAAGAGGCCCTCTTCCTCACCAAGTTCGCCACCAAGGTCACCGTGATCCACCGCCGCGACGAGCTGCGGGCCAGCAAGATCATGCAGGAGCGCGCCTTCGCCAACGACAAGATCGAGTTCCTCTGGGACTCGGTGGTCGAGGAGGTGATCGGCGACCAGGCGGTGAAGGGTGTGCGGGTCCGCAACATCACCACCAACGAGTCGTCGGAGCTGGGGGTCAACGGCCTGTTCATCGCCATCGGCCACATCCCCAACACCGAGTTGTTCGAAGGCCAGATCGCGCTGAAGGACACCGGCTACCTCCGGGTCCAACCCGCCGGCGAGCAGGGACCCACCACCGCCACCGATGTCGAGGGCGTGTTCGCCTGCGGCGACTGTGTCGACCACGTGTACCGGCAGGCGGTCACCGCCGCCGGGATGGGTTGCCAGGCCGCCATGGACACCGAACGCTGGCTCGAAGCCAAGGCCCACGAAGAGTCGCGCTGACGCGCTCCCCTCTACCGCACCTGCTGGTTGGTTAGAGTCCTGGCCGTCATCCGAACGGCCGTTCCGGGCTCGGACGGCCGCTCATGGGGCAGGGGCCCCATGATGCGGAGGAGCCGACGAGATGTCGGCGGGGGGAAGCATGAAGATCGAACGTGTCGACGCGTGGATGTGCCACTACCCGCTGCCGGAGGAGTTCCGGCCGTCGTGGACACCGGGCATCCCGTCCACCAACTGCTCGGCCACGGTGTTCCGAGTGGTGACCGACGACGGGATCGAGGGGTACGCGGCCGGCCTCCTCATCGCCGAGGAGGCGAGGGGCTTCGTCGATCTGATCCGCGCGTACCTCATCGGGCGTGAGCCCACCAGCGTCGAGGCCATCCTGCGCATCCTCCGCACCTCGACCCGGGTGGTCGGCTTCCGCTCGTGGCACCTCGAGCCGGCGCTGTGGGACATCATCGGCAAGGCCGCCGGCATGCCGGTGTGGCAGCTCATGGGCGGCATGAGCCCACGGGTCCGGGCGTACCGCTCGATGGGCGAGCTGCGGAGCCCCGAGCAGCGGGCCGAGGACGCCCTCGCCTCCAAGGAGGAGGGGTTCACGGCGGTGAAGTTGCGGTGCCGGTTCCCCACCGTCGCCGAGGACGTGGCCGTGGTGCGGGCAGTCCGCGAGGCCGTGGGCGACTCGATCGAGTTGATGGTCGACGCCAACCAGGGCTGGCGGGTCGACATCTTCGACGACGTCCGGTGGGACTACAAGCGGGCGCTCCGCACGGCCCGGGCCTACGAGGAATTCGACCTCACGTGGTTGGAGGAGCCGCTCGAGCAGCACGACTACACGGGCTACGCCCGACTCCGGGCCAACACCACCACGCCGATCGCGGGCGGTGAGATGCTCTCCGACCTCCACGGCTTCCGCGACATGCTCGTGCACCAGAGCGTCGACTTCATCCAGCCCGACACCACCTTCTGCGGTGGGATCTGGACCGCCCGCAAGGTCGCGGCCATGGCCGAGGCCTTCGACGTCGGTTTCGCTCCCCACACCTGGACCAGCGGTCTCGGCCTCGCCGCCAATCTCCAGGTGGTGGCAGCGTCGCCGAACGCGGCGTTCCTCGAGTTCCCCTACGACCCTCCGGGATGGGTACCCGAAGCCCGCGACTTCATGCTGACCGAGCCCATCACCATCGACCCCGACGGCTACGTGACGGTCCCCGAAGGACCCGGCCTCGGCGTCGAACTCGACATCGAGAAGATCGAAGCCCACGGCGAGGCGCTCTGATCGAGCCCACCGGGCGGTGCCGCCCGTCGCCGCGGGAATCCGGAAGCCGGGGATCCCGGTTCTTGCTCGTAGACTGCGAAGAGATCCGTCCGTCCGAGCACGCCGAAAGGACATCCCGTGGCCGAAGGCATCGTGTACCTCAGCGACAACACGTTCGACGAGACCGTGAAGGGCTCCGACAAGCCGGTCCTCGTCGACTTCTGGGCCGAATGGTGCGGTCCGTGCAAGATGATCGCCCCCGTGCTCGAGGAGATCGCCAGCGAGCAGCCCGACAAGGTGCAGATCGCCAAGCTCAACGTCGACGAGAACCCCGACGCCGCCCGCCGCTACGAGGTGCTCAGCATTCCGACCCTCATCCTGTTCAAGAACGGTGAGGTCGAGAAGCGTCTCGTCGGGGCCAAGGGCAAGGGTCAGCTCCTCCAGGAGTTGAACGACGTGATCGGCTGACCGCCGCGTCGGTACCGGTACTACGAGGGAGCCCGACATCATGCCGGGCCCCCTCGCCGTTGCGGGACGGACCCCGCCTCCCTGGCCTCTCGATCCTGGGTATCAGATGGTGACCCGCTCCCACCACGCCTGACGAACGTCCTCGGGACGACGCCGGCGACCGGCGAGCATCATGGCGACGCCGGCAGCCATGAACGAGGAGCCACCCAACGCCATCGGCACGGCGCCCGCCGGGCCCGTGAAGGCCAGCGCCTCGGGAACGGCCCGGGCCTGTTCGGTCCTACCGAGAACCTCGGCGCCCGACGGGCCCTCAGGTTCGTGCTCCTCGACCACTCCGAGGACCTCGGGCGGCGGCGTCGTCGACGGGTCGTCGCTCAGGGGTGTGGGATCAGCCGGTGAGGACGGTGCCGGGTCGTCATCGGTTGCGGGGTCGTCGTTGGCCGCGGGGTCGTCATCGTCGTCACCCGGAGGCGTGGAGTCATCGTCATCATCGTCACCCGGAGGCGTGGAGTCATCGTCATCATCGTCACCCGGAGGCGTGGAGTCATCGTCATCATCGCCCACCGGACCCGCCGGACCCTGCGGACCATCATCGTCATCGTCGTCGCCCACCGGACCCGTCGGACCATCATCGTCGTCGTCGTCGCCCACCGGACCCGTCGGACCATCATCGTCGTCGTCGTCCGACGAGTTGCAGCCTCCACCGGCGTTGCCGGGGGTCTGCTCGTTGGGGTTTCCGTCGCCTTCGTTGTCGCAGCACGGGTTGCCGGTGTTCCCGCACGGATCACCCTGCCCCGGGTGGTCCTGGTTCCCCTGGTTCCCCTGGTTGCCGCCGGCCCCGAGGAGCGCGAACTCCTCGACGGTGACCTCGTCGGCGGCCGCGTCGGCCGGCACCAGCACGAGGCCGGCGCAGACCATCGCCGTGACCGCGAAGGCCACGAGCGGGCGTCGGGGATCGACGCGCCGCGGCGCCGCGACATGGTCGGCGGTCTGCTGGCTCGACCATGCGGGGTACGTAGCATCGGGTGTGTAGCTGGCCATGGAAGGTTCCTCTGCACCGGGGTCTGGGCTTCTGACGGTACGGACGAACCCGCGACCCGCCATCGTCAAGATTGGGGAACCGGTGACGTCCCCGAGCACGGTGTGGAGTAGAAACGCGGCGTGGCCGACGCGTCAGCCGAGGACCGAGCCCCCGAACCCGTGCACGTCAGCCGCGGCGACCGCGGCGAAGCCGTGCGCGACCTGAAGCGCCGGTTGACCGCGCTCGCCCACGAAGCGGGCGAGAGCGACCCTCCGGACGAGTTCGGGCCCGCCACCGAGCAGGCCGTCCGGACGTTCCAGACACTCCGGGGTCTCCGAGCCGACGGCGTCTGCGGGCCGCAGACGTGGGCGGCCCTCGTCGAGAGCGGGTACCACCTCGGCGATCGTCTCCTCTACCACCGCCGCCCGATGCTCCGGGGCGACGACGTCGGGGCGCTGCAGCGCTCGCTCAACGCCCTCGGGTTCGACGCCGGTAAGGAGGACGGCATCTTCGGCCCGGACACGGTGGAGGCCCTGCGCGAGTTCCAACGCAATGCCGGCATCACCGTCGACGGCATCTGCGGGCCCGAGACGCTCGCCGCCGTCGACCGGGTGGCCCGCGGCCAGGAGGGATCGGTCGCTCAGGCACGCGAACGCGACGTCGTCCGCAGGGCCCCCGGAGGGCTCGCCGGACGGCGGGTGTTGGTGGCGGTCGAACCGGGTCTCGAAACCCTCGGTGAGATCGTGCGCGAGCGCCTGACGCGGAACCGCGCCGACGTGATCGTCGAGACCGCGACGAGCGACCAGTCGGTCATCGCCGAGGAGGCCAACCGGTTCGGGGCCGACGTGGTGCTCCTCCTCCGACTGGGCGACGAACCCGGCTGCTGGTGCGCCTACTACGAATCGGGGAACTTCCGCTCCGAGCGGGGCCATCGGATGGCGAGCTGCGTGCTCGAGGAGATGGTGGGCGTCCTCGGCGGCGCGCCACGAGGTGCGCAGGGCAAGACCCTGGCCATTCTCCGCGAGACCCGGGCCCCGGCCGTGGTCTGCGAACCCGTCGCCGCCGGCGACGTCGACGGCCTCCGCATGCTGGTCACCCATGCCGCCGAGGTCGGGCACGCCATCGTCACCGGCCTCCGGCGCGGCAGCGAACGCCCTCCCGACGATGAGGGATGAATTACCAGTTTCTGGAAGTCACCCGGCGCTGACGATCTTCCGGTAGACGCGCTCGAGGTCCTCGAGGTCGGAGAACTCGACCGTGAGCTTGCCCTTCTTCGGACCCAGCCGGACCTGCACCCGGGTCTCGAGAAAATCGCCAAGTAGCTCCTCGAGCTCGACGACGCCCGGTTCGGGGAGCTTGCGGGGTCGTCCCCCCTTCTTCTTGGCCTCCGCCTCGGCCTCGCCCTCGGTGTGGTCGCGGACCTCGTCCTCGACCTGGCGAACCGAGAGCCCCTCGGCGACCGCTCGCTTGGCGAGCGACTCCTGGAACGTGCGGTCGGGGCTCCCCAGCAACGCCCGGGCGTGCCCGGCGCTCAGTTGGCTCTCCTGGACGAGACGCTGGATCGAGGCGGGGAGTTGGAGCAGTCGCAGCATGTTCGTGATCGACGCTCGGCTCTTCCCGACCCGCTGGGCGATCTCCTCGTGGGTGAGGTCGAAGTCCTCGATGAGCTGCTGGTAGGCGGCCGCTTCTTCGAGTGCGTTCAGGTCGGAGCGATGGATGTTCTCCACCAGCGCGTGCTCGAGGGAGGTGGCGTCATCGGCCTGACGCACGAGCGCCGGGATCGTCTGGAGACCGGCCCGGCGGGCGGCTCGCCACCGCCGCTCCCCCGCGATCAGCTCGTAACCGTCGTCGGCCGGGCGGACCAGCACCGGCTGGAGCACCCCGACCTCCCGGATGGAGGCGGTCAGCTCGGCGAGCAGCTCCTCGTCGAAGTGCTCGCGCGGCTGATACGCGTTGGCGCGAATCGAGGAGACGGGGATCTCGTCGATGCCGGCACCGCCCGTCCCACCCTCGGCCCCCGGTGGGATGAGGGCTCCCAGTCCCTTCCCCAATCCTCCTGCTCGTGCCACGATGTCCTCCTTGTCGGACTTTAGCGATTTCTTCGTAATTGCTCGGGATCCCTACAAAGTCTCGACTTCTGATCGAGGGTTTAGTCGTCGCGGTCGTTCTCCAGCGTCACGGGGTCACGAGGACGCCCGGCGACACGCTCGGCCACCTCCTGGGCGAGAGCACGATAGGCATCCGAGCCGCGGGACGCGTTGTCGAAGACGATGATGGGCTGGCCGAACGACGGCGCCTCCGAGAGACGGACCGTGCGGGGGACCACCGTCTCGTAGGCACGGTCGCCGAAATGGCTCCGCACCTCCTGGACGACCTGGTCGGCGAGTTTCGTGCGGGCGTCGTACATGGTGAGGACGATCCCCCGGATGTCGAGCACGGGGTTCAGGTTCGAACGCACCAGGTTGACGTTGTTGACGAGCTGGCCCAACCCCTCGAGCGCGTAGTACTCGCACTGGATCGGCACCACGACGTCGTCGGCCGCAGCCAGGCCGTTGACGGTGAGGAGGCCGAGCGACGGTGGACAGTCGATGAGGACGAAGTCGTAGTCGTCCTTCACCCCTTCGACAGCCCGGCGGAGCTTCAGCTCCCGGCTGAACACCGGCACCAACTCGATCTCGGCGCCGGCGAGGTCCATGTTCGACGGCGCGACGAAAAGGTTGCGGACGCTGGTGGCCTCGATGCAGTCCTCGAGGGGTGTATCGCCCATGAGCGATTCGTAGACGCTGCCGTCGAGATTGCGGATGTCGATCCCCAGTCCGGTGGTGGCGTTGCCCTGCGGGTCGAGGTCGACGATCAGGACCCGGTAGCCCAGCTCGCTGAGGGACGCGCCGAGGTTCACCGCCGTGGTCGTCTTCCCGACACCGCCCTTTTGATTGGCGATGGCGATGACCCGGGGCAGGGCGTCGGAGCGGGGGGGTTCGAGATCTCCCCCGGTCGGGGCCTCGGCCGGTGCCTCGGGCGCCTCGGGCGCCTCGGTGTCATGCGCAGCCTGGTCAACCGGTGGCGCCGGGGAGGTCGGGGCCGTCGGGGTCGCGGCAACCTCGGGGTCGCCAGCGGGCGGTCCTTCCGTGGGTGCGGCCGGGGCTTCCGGCGGGCCCAGCTTGTCGCGCAGCGTCTCCACGCCCGGGAGGGGGCCACTGGGCTGGGGAGCCGGTGCCGGCGGCGCCGGCTCGGCGGTGCCGTCGGCCTCGGTCATGGTGGCCGGGTCGTGGGGCTCGCCCTCGGGGGCGTGCTCCGCCTCGTCCTCGTCGTCCGCCGTTGGAGTGCTCACTCCCCCGCTCCCGTTGCCGGCATCAGCGGGCGGTGTCTCCTGCTCTCCCTCGTCGGAATCCGACTCGCTCGAGGCAACGTCACCGGCCGGTTCAGGGGGTTCGGGGGAAGCCTCCGGGGAGTCGTCGGGACGATCGTCGACGGCCGTCGTCGTGGGGGCATCGCCGGTGCCGGGGGAGTCCTCGGCCTCGTCCTCGGGTTGACCGCGCCGCAGCGCATCGAAGATGCGACGGCCTCGGGCGGCCCGGTCGGCGTGCTCGCTGTCGCGATCCATGGGCGCCTCCTTCTCAGCGCCCCATCCTCGCCCCTTTCGCGCCAACAATCAAGGATTCCTTGAGGGTTGACCTGTCTTTCCTGTCACACCCCATGAATACCGTTGGGCGCTCGGCAAATGGGAGGGGTGGAGGAAGGAGTAGATCGAGCGGTACTGCGGCTTGGACACCCGCCTTCCCCATGATCCGCACCCGCGATGATTCACGGTAAACCTCCTCGCTCCGTTCCCCCGGCGATGATTCACGGTAAACCTCCTCGCTCCGTTCCCCCGGCGATGATTCACGGTAAACCTCCTCGCTCCGTTCCCCCCGCGATGATTCACGGTAAACATCTTGCAGGCCAGTGCTCAGCGGGTGGACCGTTACCAGAGCGGGCGCTTGGCGGGAACGCCGACGCGCCGTGCGTACACCTCCGACGTCGGAGCGACCTTCTCGACGACGACCACGGCGGCCGGGACGTCCTCGTATTCGACACGCCGGGCCGGCCCCAGGCCGAGACGCTCGAGGCCGTCTGCCGGCCAGCGGCGCGGATCGGGCTCCGGGGGCTCGCTGACCACGAGCCGGCCGCCGACCTGGAGGAGGGGAGCGGCGCATTCGGCGGTCACCGCGGGCGCTGCGAACGCCCGCGCCGTCACCACCTCGAAGCGGTCCCGATACGCCGGGTCGTGGCCCAGGACCTCCGCTCGTTCCCGGACCACGCGACAGCGACTGCCCAACCCCAACTCACGGCACGCCGTTTCGAGCCACCGGGTCCGCTTGGCCATGGCGTCGACCATCACCAGGGTGGTCTCGGGCCAGAGCAGCGCCAACACCAGTCCCGGAACACCCGCTCCGCTGCCCAGGTCACAGCAGGGGGCCGGCTCAGCGCTGACGACCTCGGCCATCGCCTCGGCGTGCCGCACGTGGTCGTCGACGGAGCCGGCGCCGAGCGCACCTCGCCGCTGGGCCTCGACCAGGACCTCCGCGACCCGCGTCCGGTCCGCGGAGGTGAGCACGGTGACGCGAGTCGGAAGCTACGCCGGGGTGATGATCACCCGACGACGGGGCTCCTCGCCCTCCGACTCGGTGGTCACGCCGTCAATCTCGTTCACGGCGTCGTGGACGACCTTCCGATCGGGCGGATTCATCGGCTCGAGCGCCTGCGCTCGGCCGGTATCGAGTGCCTTCTCGGCCAGTTCCCGGGCGAATGCTTCGAGGGCGCCCCGCCGCTTGGCGTTGTAGCCCCCGACGTCGATGCTCACGCGGGCGTTCTGTCCCTGGGTCTGGCGCTGGAGCGCCGTCTTCACCAGTTCCCGGATCGCCCCCATCGTGGCGCCGTCCTGGCCGATGAGAACACCCAGGTCGTCGCCGTCGATGTCGACCTGCACGCGATCTTCGTCGGCCCGCCCCTCGGCGGACCCTTCGAGGCCGAACGCCTCCACGAGTCCCTGGGCGAACTCCTCCGCCATCTCAGCCTGCTCTTCGACCGGTACGTCGCTCATCGACCGCTCCTCCGCCTGTTTGGCTTTCGGCTTCGCCTGCTGCTTTCCCTGTTTCTTGCGCGGTTGCTGACCGCCACCGCGTTGGTCGGAGCGGCGGTCACCGCCGCCCTTCCCGCCACCTTTGCCGCGACCCTTGCCGCCCTTGCCGCGACCTTTGCCGCCGTCACCGCGACCCGAATCCTTGTCCTGACGGGACTTCTGCCTGCCCTTGCCCCGGTCGCCGCGCCCACCGCCGCGCCGGCGCCCCCGCTGGGGCTTCTCGCGCGAGATCGGCCGTACTCTCGCCCGTACGTGCGCGCTGGAGCCGCTGATCCGTCCGAGCAGGCCGCCCCGTGGCTCCTGGGTGACCTCGTACTCGAGTTCGCTCTCGTCGATCCCCAGCTCTCGGAGCGCTTGCTCCTTCGCCTCCTCGACGGTCTTCCCCGTGGTCTCGATCCATTCCATCCGTATCGTCCTGTCGTTCCGTCCTGGTGGCGAGCGGGAAGTCGGTCTCGACTTCAGCTCGAAGGTTGACGCCCGCTCAGCGGCGTTTCTTACGCTTCTTCCGTTTCCGGGATTTCGAGCGCTGTTGGTGGCTTCCCGAGGGTTTGCCGGAGTTGCCCGAACTACCAGCGTTGCCGGATGCGCCTGGCTCCGGGGTCGCCGCTTCGTCGCCGCCGGTCTCCGGGACCTCTTCCCGCGAGCGGGCCTCCACGGGCTCGGGCTCGGGCTCCTGGGCTTTCGCGGCCTTCGCGGCCTTCGCGGCCTTCGCGGAACCCTTCCCGACGGTTTCCGAGTGGTCGTCGCCCCGGCCGAAGATCATCTGCTGTTGGCCGATCTGCCAGACGTTACTGACCAGGAAGTACACGACCACACCGGCCGGGAGCGTGTAGGAGATCACCCCGAAGAAGACGGGGAAGATCTTCGTCATCATCTGTGCCTGGGCCGACTTCTGACCGCCCCGTTGCATCCGGGTCATTTGACGGCTCTGCAGGTAGCCGGTGCCCACGACGAAGAGGATGAGCACGAAGAAGGGCAGCGCCTCGAGGAACCCCGAATGGCTGGCGTTGGCTCCCCGGGAGAGGTCCATGCTGAGGAACTCGAGCCCGACGGGCAGGTCCTCGGCTGCGCTACACGCTTCCTCGGTCTGGACCCCTGGGCAGAACGCCTGGAACAGGCCGGTCCCGTCGGGGATGTGGCTGGCGGGGGATCGGAGCACCTGGAACAGCGCGATGAAGATCGGGAACTGCGCCACCAGCGGCAGGCAGCCGGCCAGCGGGTTGATCTTGTGCTCCTTGTAGAACGCCATCAGCTCTTCGTTGAGCTTCTGGCGATCGTGCTTGTACTTCTGCTGGATCTTCTTGATCTCGGGCTGCACCCGCTGCATCTCGGCCATCGAGCGGGCCTGCTTCGACGTGAGCGGGAACAGCAGCAACCGGATCGCCACGGTGAGGAGGATGATGGCGACGCCGTAATTCGGGATGAAATCGTAGAAGAACCCGAGGAGCGCTCCGAAACCGTCGAGGAAGCTATCCCACATGGGTCACCTCCTCGTGGTCGTGACGGAAATCCTCGGTCTCGGCGACGGGAACGGGGTCGTAGCCGAATCCTCCCCCGGGCCGGCAGCGCGAGACCCGCCGCAGCGCCAGCCACCCTCCCCGCATCGCGCCGTGGCCTTCGATGGCCTCGTGTGCGTAAGCCGAGCACGACGGGAGGTAGCGGCAGCGGGGGGGACGAGTGGCACTCCAGGAGCGGTAGACGCTCAGGATCCCACCCAACGCGCGTGCACCGGCACTCATCGTGTGATCTCGCGGTTCATGCGGGGGTGGTGCGGTGGAGATCATCGATCAGCGCTCGCAGATCCGCGACCAGTTCGAGCGTGGTCCGTTCGATGGCGGCGCGATTGGCCCCAACCAAGTACGCCCATCCCGGCTGGAGGCCCTCGGCATTCTCGGTGACCGCCACCCGGAGGCGACGCCGGAGACGATTGCGCACCACGGCGTTCCCCACTCGACGACCGACCCGATAGGCCACCTGTGGATATTCTCCGCTCGCCCGCGCGCGGGCGAGGGTGACGGGGCCGCGACGGCGGCGCTCGCCCCGGGCGAGGGCAACGAACGTCTCACGCTTCCGGACGCGATCGATCAGGCGCTCAACCGGGACCGACCCCGGCGCCGACGGGCCCGAATCACTGCCCGACCGCCCTGCGAGCGCATGCGCCGGCGAAAACCGTGCTTCTTCTTGCGCTTGCGGGTGTTCGGCTGGAAGGTGCGCTTCATGTCTCGGCCTCCTCGGCGGGGCCTCCACGGCAAGTCCGCCTGTGATGGGAGCGATCTGGTTGGGCGGAACGTCTGACATCCGCCCGCAGGGCCGCGGCCCCGGGGAAGGGGGCGGTCGGACCGGTGCGCGACGCGCGGCCGCTGCGGAGTCTACGGCGGCCGTTCCTGGTCCCGCAACGCGGCGACTCCGTTCCCGACCACGACCGATGGCGGCAGGGGCCCCATCCCGATCCCGACCGGAACCGCGGGTTCCGAGGGGTCCGTCCCGCTGTCGGAGCCGACACGATGTCGCCGGGGGTCGCCGGGGGCAATGGGGGGTATATGTCAGGAAATCACCCCTTGAGGGGCGCCGGACGGCGGTGCTAACGTCCGGTCCCTTGCCGTTCCTTCGGCGCTCCGCTGGAGGGCAAGGGAATGGCCACTTCCCCGGAGTTCGCACGCTGGGTCGAACGCGCCCGGCGCAGGCTGCACGAGACCGAAATATTCGTACGAACAGGGCAAACACCCTCGGGTGCGGGGGAGAGCGGGGCACTATCCACACCTGTGGAAACTTCTGTGGGTAACGCGGGATCGCAGGAAGCGCTCGACCTGTGGACGGCCGCGGCGGCGCTGTTGCGCACGCGGCTGACCGAGGCGACGTGGAAGACCTGGTTCGAGGGCGTGCGCCCCATCGAGCTGCACGACGACCAGCTCGTGCTGGCCGTCCCCAGCCGGCTGGCGCGCGAGAAGATCGTCGCCGACCACGGTCCCCTCCTCGAGGACCTGCTCCGTGAGCACACCGGACGTGAAGTCCGGGTCGAGTACGTGGTGCACACGGACCCGGCGCCCGACGAGCCGGTCGTCCCGGCCGCCCCGAGCGAACCCGTACCCGAGCCGAGCGCGGAGTCGTCGCCCGCCGCCCACTCGCTCACCGAACTGGCCTCCGCCCCGCGGGCCCGGACCCGCCCGTCCGACATCCAGGGCGACGCTCTCAACGAGCGCTACAAGTTCGACCATTTCGTCATCGGCGCGTCCAACCGTTTCGCCCACGCGGCCGCCCTCTCGGTCGCCGAAGCGCCGGCGCGTTCCTACAACCCACTGTTCATCTACGGCGTCGCCGGTCTGGGCAAGACCCACCTCCTCCACGCCATCGGCCACTACGTCTCCGAAGTCTTTCCCGGCCTGCGCGTGCGTTACGTCTCGACCGAGACGTTCATGAACGAGTTCGTCGAGGCCATCCGCACGAACA
>CAZTOV010000013.1:0-3088 GCA_964615175.1 uncultured Burkholderiales bacterium | reverse complement strand
TACGTCTCGACCGAGACGTTCATGAACGAGTTCGTCGAGGCCATCCGCACGAACACCAGCACCGACTTCAAGCGCCGGTACCGCGACGTCGACGTCCTGTTGATCGACGACATCCAGTTCCTCGAGCAGAAGGAGGGGCTCCAGGAGGAGTTCTTCCACACGTTCAACTCGCTCCACAACGCGCACCGTCAGATCGTCATCACCTCCGACCGACCGCCCAAGTCGATCGCCACCCTCGAAGACCGGTTGCGCAGCCGGTTCGAGTGGGGCCTCATCACCGACATCCAGCCGCCCGAGTTCGAGACCCGCCTCGCCATCCTCCAGAAGAAGGCCGAATCCGAACGCTTCGACCACGTGCCGCGTGAGGTCCTCGCATTCATCGCCACCCACATCAAGGACAACGTCCGGGAGTTGGAGGGCGCCCTCATCCGTGTCGCGGCCTACGCCAGCCTCAATGCCGTGCCGCTGTCCGAAGAGATTGCCCGTGAAGTCCTCGCCGATCTGCTCCCGTCGGCCGAGCCCCGATTGATCACGCCCCAGCTCATCCTCGACGAGACCGCCAAGATGTTCGGCTGGACCGTCGAGGAACTGATGGGGAAGAGCCGGCGCCGGCCCCTCGTGCGCGCCCGTCAGATCGGCATGTACGTCTTCCGCGAACTGACCGACTACAGCTATCCGCAGATCGCCAAGGAGTTCGGCGGGCGCGATCACACCACCGTGATGCACGCGGTCGAGAAGATCTCCGCCCTCATGCCGGAACAGCGGGGCATCTTCGAACAGGTCAACGAGTTGGTCAACCGCATCCGCCATGGCGATCCGACGTGATCCCGTGCACAAGCGCTGTGGATACCCGGGGGTAACCCGACGCTCCATGTGGACCGTCCAGCACCCTCATGACACGTTCCGGTCTTCCCTGTGTGCAACTGTGGACGACACAAGGACAACCAAACCCCCGCTGACCTGCACCGATCACCGTTTTTCCACAATCCACAACCCTTATTACTCCCCCCGCGATACACAAGAAATCATTGACAGAGGAGGCCCCTGGTGAAGTTCCGTTGTGAACGCGACACGCTCGTCGAGGGCATCGGCATCGCCCAACGAGCTGTGAGCGCCCGAGCCGGCGCGCTCCCCGTGCTGTCCGGACTGCTGATCGACGCGGGCGGTGGCCTCGAACTGGTCGGGTCCGATCTCGAGCTGACGATCTCGGTTGCCACGGCAGCCGAAGTTTCCGAGGAAGGCACGGCAGTGCTCCCCGCCCGGCTCTTCGGCGACATCGTGCGGGCGCTCGAGCCCGGCGTCGTGACCGTCGAGGTGAGCGAAGATCAGGCCCGGATCTCCAGCGGTCGCTCCGAGTTCGCCCTGCGGGTCCTCCCGGCCGATGAGTTCCCCAAGTTGACCGTCCCCGAAGGTGAGAGCGTCAAGGTGGCGGGCGAGTTGTTCGCCGAAGCCCTCCGACAGGTGGTGCCGGCCGCGTCACGCGATGACGCCCGCCCGATCCTCACCGGGGTCAAGCTCGAACCTTCCGACGACGGAGTCCGCTTGGTCGCCACCGATTCCTATCGCCTGGCCCTGCGAGATCTCCCCGGCGAGCACGTCGTACCGGGTGACCGGGAGGTTCTGGTTCCGGCGAAGGCGTTGGGTGAGTTACAGCGTCTCGTCGAGGAGGGTGAGGTCGCCATCACCGTTTCCGAGCGGGAGGCGACCTTCGATCTCGAGTCGGCGCGCATCACCACCCGTCTCATCGAAGGCGAGTTCCCCAACTACCGCCAACTCCTCCCGAGCGGCTACCCCAACCGGTTGACGGTGGCTCGCCTGCCGTTCATCGAGGCGGTCAAGCGGGTCCGGCTGGTGGCACAGAGCCGCGACGGCGCCCCCATCCGCCTGTCGCTCTCTCCGTCGAAGGTCGAGTTGAACGCGGTGGCCCAGGACGTCGGCGAAGCCCACGAGCTGGTCGATGCGAAGTACGAGGGCGACGAGATGACGGTGGCGTTCAACCCGGAGTTCCTGCTCGACGGTGCATCGGTCGTCGACGCCGAGGAACTGGTCCTGGAAACACTCGACCCGTTGAAGCCGGCCACGCTCCACCATCCCGAGGACGACTCGTTCCTCTACTTGCTGATGCCGGTGCGGGTTTCCTGAGGTTGAGATGAGGAGTTCGGCACCGGACACGCCGTGCGGCTGCTGAGCCTCTCGCTGAGCGATTTCCGTTGTTACCGCTCGGCCGAATTCGAACCGGCTGCGGCGCTCAGCGCGGTGGTCGGCGACAACGGTCACGGCAAGACCAGCCTCCTCGAGGCAGTGGGGTGGATGGCCAGCACCCGGTCGTTCCGAGGTGTGCCCGACTCGGCGTTGGTCCGGAACGGTGCCGACGCCGCGATCATCCGGGGGCGGATCGAGCGAGGCGGCCGGGAGCGGCTGATCGAGGCCGAAGTCACGCGACAGGGCCGCAACCGGGTTCAGGTGAATCGCCAGGCGGTGGCCCGGGCGAAGGCGCTGGCCGAGACCCTGATCGTCACCGTCTTTGCCCCCGACGACCTCGAGCTGATCAAGGGCGGACCGGCGCTGCGGCGGGGATACCTCGACGACCTGCTCGCCGCCGCCTCTCCCCGGCTGGCCGGGTCGCGCTCCGAATACGAACGCGTGGTCCGCCAGCGCAACGCGCTGCTGCGGGGAGGGATTCGCTCCGCCGAGGACCGATCGACACTCGAAGTGTGGAACCAGCAACTGGCGGCCAAGGGCGCCGAACTGGTCCACGGCCGATTACGCCTCCTCGACCGCGTCGGGGGTCCCATGGCAAAGGCGTACGCAGATCTGACGGGCACGTCGGCGGGCGGAACCGTCGAGGGGGCCTACGAGGCGGAGTGGGCACCCGAGGGCCTCCCTGACGAGGCGGCTGCCATCGAGAGCCGGCTGACCGAGGCCATCGACGAACTCGGTCGCCGCGAGATCGAACGGGGCCGGACGCTGGTGGGCCCCCATCGCGACGAGTGGCGCTTGCAGATCGACGGACTCGACGCCCGCAGCCACGCCTCGCAGGGGGAGCAGCGATCGTTGGCCCTGGGGTTGCGGCTGGCGGGCCACGCCG
>CAZTOV010000012.1:0-40768 GCA_964615175.1 uncultured Burkholderiales bacterium | reverse complement strand
GCCTCGAGCCACGACCGGTCGGCCTCGCTCAACCCCGCGATGGGCTCGTTCATGACCCGAATGCCGACGACGTCACCATGATCCCATCGTGCGGCTCGTGCGTCATCGGCGATGCGAGGGTTCCGGGGATTGCGCCTCCGGCAAATGTCGCGGCGGTACGCTGAGCCCGACCTGAGGGTGACGACCCATGGAGGCAGTCCTGCGCGACCTGAGGTTCTCCGAGGAGTTCTACGTGATCCCCGAGGCTGCCCGCATCGTGGGCGTGCCCTCGGCGACGCTCCGCAACTGGGTGCACGGCTACCGCTACCGCGCCGGCGGAGAGGCGGTGACCGCACGTCCGGTGATCGTGCAGCCCGGCAAGGACGGCTCCCTTTCGTTCGTGAACCTCGTCGAGGCCCACACGCTCGCGGGGTTCCGCGAGTGCGGCGTGAGCATGCAGAAGATCCGACCGGCGGTTCACTACCTCGCCCAGCATCTCGGGATCGAGCACCCGCTCGCCAGCGAACACTTCCTCACCGACGGGGCGGAACTGTTCTTCCGCTACATGAAGACGGCCGACGAGGGGGAGTTCATCGCCCTCCTCAACGTCTCGCAGGGCAACCGGGTCGTGTTCGACGAGGTCGTCGAGCGCTACCTCTTCCGCATCGACTGGGCCGAAGACCGCTACGCGGAGCGTCTCTGGCCCGCCGGACGCGAGACGGGGATCGTCGTTGATCCGCACCGTGGCTTCGGTCAACCCCTGCTTGCTCGAGCGGGCGTCCGCGTCGAAGACGTCGCCGACCGGATCAGCGCCGGTGACTCGGCGAGCGTCGTCGCGTCCGACTTCGGCCTCGAGCCCGGTGAGATCGAGGCCGTTCTGCAATACGGGGTGCAGCTCGGCCGTCTGGCTGCGTGACTTTCTTCGTCGACCGCAGCCTCGGTCGCCGTCAGGTCCCGGACGCACTCCGAGCAGAAGGCCACCAGGTCGTCGTGCACGACGCTGTCTTCGCCCAGGACGAACGGACGAGGTCTGGCTCGAACGGGCCGGTCGCGAACGCTGGATCGTCCTCATGAAGGACAGCCGCATTCGCTACCGCAAGCACGAGCGCGATGCGCTCGAGCGAGCCGGGGTGTAGGCGTGCGTCCTCACCAACGCCGGCCTTACGGGCCAAGAACAGGCGGAGCTCTTCGTCGAGCATGCCGACCGGATCAACACGTGGGCGGAGAACCATCGCGGGCCGGCCATCGTGGGCGTATATCGCCGTTCACCGTTCCTTCGACGTCTCTACCCGTGATCTGCGAGTCCCACTGACGCGGCTGGACTTCGCCTGCACCAGGTCATGAACTCTCGGTCGGGGGTTCGAAGACGGCGACGAGGGGAGAGGCCTTCAGCTGGCGTACGAAGCCGTCTTTCTCCGCGTCCCAACTCGCCGAAGTCCGGATGGCCACGTTCACGGGGCGACCCAGCCGGGCGCTGCGGCTCGCAGCGCCCGGTCGTGAACCGCGTCGCGGTCGGGGTGGCCCACGAGCAGAACGTCGACGCCGCCCGGCGGTGGCCCCTCCCCACCCTCGCACCTGGCCACCCGTGACCCGAAAACGTACGCCGCGCCGACGCCCGTGTCGAGCAGCTCAGGCGGTGTCGCGCAGGTGGTATTCGGCAAGCACTGCTGGAGTTCGCCCGTCCGCTGGCTCGTGATCACCGTGGAGGACGTCGGGGTCCAGGTCCACACCGTTGGGCCAGGTCACGGTGCCCGCGGCATCGTCCACGCGGGCCCTTGCGAACATCGCCGGATCGCTCAGCGGCTCCAGGACGCCACCGGCGAGGACACCGTCGAAGTCGAGCTCGCGGACGAGGTCGTCGGAGAATCGCACACGCAAGCGGAGACCGCCGAGCGGTTCGACATCGACGACACGAGGAAGCGCACCCACGTCCATCAGACTACTCGAGCCCTCGGATCGGCATCAGGGGTTCGTGGTGGATGGCTCGGCTCCAGTTCGCCTCGAGCGCCGGACGATGAGCACTTGTCCATGACCTCACCAGCCGGGCTGCGGTCCGAGGTAGCGAACCCGCGATGATCGTGGCGTCCTCGATGCGCACCAGCGCCTCGTACTCCGCGTAGATCGCGTGAATGTGCGGTGGGTTGTGGTCCCTCCAATACATGTAGATGGCAATCCCGTAGAACTCACTGATGCGCGGGCACGAGCTGAACGTACGCGTCGCCTGTGACAGCCACGATGCCGTCGATGGGCGTCGTTGCGCCGAGCCGTCCGGCTGTCTGCAGGCCGCGGCCACATCGGCCAGACTCCACTGACCCGACTGCTCAAGGGAATCTCATGTGTCCACGAAAGCTGGTGATCATCCAACCTGACGGGACCTCTTCCGTACTCGAACAGGTGTTGGCCGACGACGAAGAGCAACTACAAGAGCAACTGAAGGACCAACCAGAGCTGTTGCCCTTGGACGACCTCAATGTCGAGGGTCCGGTTCTCGTGGTGGGTCGAGAAACCCCCCTCGCATCCGGCCGTATCGATCTGGTCGCCCTCGGACGCGGTGGCGAACTTCTGTTGGTCGAGTTCAAGACGGGCCCCCAGAACACGGACTTCCGCCACGCGCTGGCCCAACTGCTCGACTACGGGTCCGACCTCTGGGGCATGGATCATGAGGGTTTCGAAGCCGCGGTTGCGCTCCGCTACTTCCAGAGCGGCCGGTGCCCGATCGACGCACCCGGACGCGGAGCCAGATCGCTCCTTGAGGCGGCCCAACAACTCTGGGGTGACGCGTCAGGTGACGTCTCCTGGTCGCAGCAGCTGGAACGCGCCTTGAACTCCGGAACCTTCAAGTACGTACTGGTCGCACAGCGGTTCACCCCATCGATTCTGAAGACGATCCGGTATCTGAACGACAGTCACGACAGCGAGTTCTTCGCGGTCGAGATGATCCGCTTCTCGGACCCGAACTCGACTCTGGGCGGATTCGAGGCTCGGCTGATTGCTGCCCCTGAGCGCCGGCGTTCCAGCTCTTCGGCTGCGGCCCTTGCAGGTGTCGACGCGCTGCTTGATGAGGTCGAGGACGAGGACTACCGAGCTGCACTCGAGAGCTTCTTCGAGGCCGCGCGAGAACTTGATGTGACGATCTACCTCGGCACGACCGGCGTTTCTCTGCGTATCGAAAATCCGGCGACGGGGAAGCTCGTGTCGATCGGGTGGGTCTTCCCACCGGGCCCTCCGCGGTGGATGGGGCTCACCCATGTGACACTCGGATTCTGGGAGGAAGACTTCGACACTCGATTCCAAGATGCTCTCGATGAATACGTGGGCACGGTCAACGAAATTCCCGGTGGCGAAGGGCCTGCCGCCAAGGCCATCCACGGGAAGACCTTCGACCCCGACGCTGTGTCATCGCATCACACTCAGCTTGCAGATTCCCTGGCAACGCTGATGGAGCGCCTCGGCGGATAGGTCGGACGCGTGTCCCTGGGTCGTCCAGGTCACATCAGTCGCATGTGCCGGACGATGCTTCGGAGGTGGCCCCGTGTGCGCGGAACTGCGAAGCGATCTTCCGGTGGAGCATGAGTTCGAGATCGATCGGGCTGCACTGGCGCCAGGCTCGTAGCGCCAAAGCGGCACCGTGAGAGAACGGTTGGAGGTGGCGAACACGACCCGACGGGATCTTGTCAAGCCACCGTTCGGGAAGAGGTTCGGGCGGGTGATTCGTCTGCGATACGCGCCGCGAGCGAGCTGACGACGTCGAGGAGATCGACCGGAGGGAGGCCCAAATCGAGGGTTGAAGCGACGACTTCCAGGTCGCTGTGGAGGATCTCGTGACGATCAGGCTCCTCGTTGCCCGAGGCGTAGACGAGGTAAGCAGGACGTACGTCCAGAGAGAGGCTGTAGGCGAGGGCTTGGTACGCGTCGGCGTTGGGGATTTCCGAGACCGCGGTGGCCTTGTACTTCACGTCGACGACCGCGGCGCATCTTCCGTGCACCCACCACACCACGTCGGGTTTGATCTCGATGTGGCCCTGCGTGTCCAAGTAGTGGCGATCCTGCGGAGCGATGTGGCCTCCGATCCGCTCGAGTTCCCTGCTGAGCGCCGCCGTGACGAAGTCCTCGAAGACCTTGTTCATGTCGAACAGGAACGTGGTGGCTCGCCGTTCACCGAGCGCGAACTCGAGGGAGCCGGCATCGACGATGAGCTGAGCGAGGCGGATCGCCGGACGGTAGCGATCGTTGAGACGCGTGAACGCGACGTCCGAGGTCAGATCGAGCCGTGTCAGGTCACCCACCGCGTCGAGTCGGTGCACGATGTGGCGGAGGCGTCGGACAATGGCTCGCGAGAGCATCGGAAGACGCAACAGCTGTAGGGCGGCGCTCCTGAGCCAACGGTTCTCAGGAATGTCCATCGTGTAGTCGTCGAACGTGACCTCGACCGGGACCATCAGCCCGAGCTGCCGTCGCATCTGGTCAGCCTCTCGGATCCGCCCCCGCACCGTCGGCAACGCGTCGTCGACCGTCACGTAGCCCTGGAGGACCCCTGCTTCGAGCGCGAGTTCTGCATGATGGGTGAACGCGAACGCGACGGACTCGAACAGGTCCTCCGCCTCGGTGAGGTCCGAGTGGAGCGCGTGCCATGCTTGCTTGTCGCGGGCGTACGTCAACAGGAACATCAGACGATCGACCGGGACCTTCGGAGTGATCCTCACCTCCACGTCCTCGGCCTGCACGATCCCCACGTACTGTGCGGCGCGGAGTTCCCACCCGTTCTCGACGACCGGGTCCGGGCTCACACCGATTGCTCGGCTGCTCTGCAGCGAGCGGGCCTGGCGCTGGGTCAGGGTGATGCCCGCGACGCGTTCGTATTCTGAGAGTTCGACCCTCACGCTTCGATGTCGCCACTGGCATCGGCGACGTCCGCATGGGTGTCCGGATCCGACGTGGCCGGGTCCGAGCGGACTTCGTGGAGCAGCGCGTCCAGGCCGAACCGGGTCGAGACGTCGATCTCGCTCCCGTAGAACTGCTCTTCGAGGAGGGGGATGATCGCGTAGCGCCAGATCCGCTCGAGGCCCCTCGGATCGTCGACACGTTCGGTCATCAGGTACGAGGGCCCGACCTTGGCTTCGTCGTCGTCGATCCGCAGGTTGAGCGCATCCAACAGGGCGGCCGGTTCGTCCGAAAGCCCCTCGCGAGCCAACCACCGCCGGAGCAGACCATCGACCGGTGTCTCGCTCGGCAGGAACGGCACGAAGTAGAAGCGCCGGCGCATGGCCGCGTCCACGAGCGCGATCGACCGGTCGGCGGTGTTCATGGTGCCGATGAAGAACAGGTTCTTCGGGAGCTTGAACCCGTCCGTCGGCGAGTACTGCAGCGAGATCGCCTCGTCCCGGTACTCGAGGAGGAAGTAGAGCTCACCGAACACCTTGGCGAGGTTGGCGCGGTTGATCTCGTCGATGATCAGCACGTACGGATGGTCGGGATCGTCCCGAGCCGCCCGGGCGATCTCACGGAGGGGTCCGGGCACGAGCTCGAACGCCACGCCCGCCTCGCCGGTCGTGGCCTGACGAGGTCGGAAGCCTTCGACGAAGTCCTCGTACGCGTAGGACGGGTGAAATTGCACGAGGGTGAACGTCCCGCCTTGCGAGGTGATGTGGGTTGCCAACTGCTGGGCGAGGTAGGTCTTTCCGGTCCCCGGTGGGCCGTAGAAGATCACCTGTGATTTCTCCTGGAGGAGATCGATGATCTCCTGGAGCCAGGCCTGCGGAACCAGCAGCCGGTCGGCGAGCGTCTCGGGGACGGGCAGGAGGTGCACCCTGGTGCCGGCCGCTTCCTTGCGCTCGGGCACGGTGTCGGCAGCCGTCAGTCCCGCTCGTTCGGCGAACTCGCCGACGTCCTCGGTCAGATCGGACACTGTGAGCAGCGTCCGCAGTTTCGAGAAGGCGGACGCCGAGAGGTCCTCGCGGGCGATCGGCTGATTCGGATTCGCCCACTCGACGGCTCGGCGGCGCGCACCCCAGGGATCGGTTTCAACCCAGTTGGGTTCGGAGGTGACGACGCCCACGTAGACGTCGGAGCCGTCGATCGTGACGACCAGGTCACCGACGTCGATGCGGTTGAGGAAGCGGTCGAGGTTCCCCACGTGGTTGCGTCGCGACCCGGGGGCCTCGTCCGGATATGCGGTGTCGACGAGTCGGGTCAGGTCGGCTCGAGGGGTTCCGGCCTCGATGGGACCCAGTGCTGCCCAGCCCACGGAGCAGTAACCCTCGGCCAACCAATCGTCGATCAGGTTGTGGCCATCGACGTTCGCGCCACGGATGAGCCACGCCCGTCGACCCTCGCGTGCGTCCATCTCGCCCCCTTTGTCGTCCGGCTCCTTCGTCGGCTTCCAGCGTTCGACGACGGGCGACTCATAGAAGCTGATGGGGCGACCCACCTCCTCTTCCAAACGGGCCCGGATCCGGAAGATCGCTTCGTCGTCGTTCTCGACCGGGTCATCGACCAGGTCACCGAACCGGTCGACGATCAGCTTCTTGTGCTCCCGCGACACGATGTGCTCGAACGCCTCGGGGTGGACGAGGTGCAGGAGGGCGTGCCGTTGGGAGTAGGCGGTCTTCATAGGGAGGTCCCACACGAACGCGCGGAAGTCCCACGGATCCTCGAGCAAGCGCTCCTGTTCGTCACCGCTCAGCGCCTTCCACGCACGTACGAAGTCGAGAAGGAACCACAACTGGTGGGGGCGGTAGGTCTTGAACGCGATTCCTGTGTTGGCGAGGCCCGTGTCGAGGGCGCGGTCGAGGTCTTGGGGGATCGTCACGGGCTCACCCGCCCACGACAGCACCTCGTTGATAAGGGCCCGCTTCGTGTCACCGCTGATGTCGGCCGCGATCAGGAAGTGCACGAAGAGCAGCTCGGCCGCTAGGAATACCGTGTCGTCCGGAGCCCCGGAGAGCTGACGTCGGAACTTGTTCTCGAAGGTGTCCGACGACTCGTCGGGGCTTTCGACGAACCGTCGGTAGAGGTCGTCGATGACCGCCGGCGTCCAGAGCGTCGTCTCGGGCTTGAACAGGGAGTCGCTGGTCCGTAGCGCCCGGTTCACGAACGCCGAGCACGCTCCGTAGAAGTCTTCGAGCCCAGGCCAGTCGTGGTAGTTCGTCGCCCGCGCCATGAGGTCCGCCTACTCGTTCGGACCCACGGGCTGGTAGTCGCCCGCGAGCCACCGCACGAAGATCGACGAACGGTCGATGTAGGTGCGTACCGTCGATTCCTTCAACCGGGCGGCCCGCAACTCGCGCTCGAACCGCTCCAACTCGGTTTCCAGCTCCACGGCCGTCCAACAGTCTCGATCCATGCTCGGGAGCGTAACGGTCTCCTGTGACGCCGACACGGGCCTCCCTCCGCCTGATGCCGCAGTGACTGTTCTAGAACTTGTCCCACCGAGAAGGCACCATGGTCGGAATTCCTCCACGGAGAGAGGCACATGGCAGTCACCCAAGCCGTCACGCAGAACGAGACCATCCGCAATCACGCTGCGTTCATCTGGTCGGTCGCCGACCTGCTGCGCGGCGACTACAAGCAGTCCGAATACGGGCGGGTCATCCTGCCGATGGTGGTGCTGCGCCGCCTCGACTGTGTCCTGGAACCGACCAAGGACAAGGTGCTGGAGACCGCAGAGAACCTTGAGGGCAAGGTCGACAACGTCGAGCCGCTCCTCAAACAAGCGGCGGGGGAGGAGTTCTACAACACCTCACCGCTGACGATGAAGAAGCTGCTCGACGACGCCCCCAACATCGCCGCCAACCTGCGCAGCTATCTCCGAGCGTTCTCGTCTGGCGCGCTGGACGTGCTGGAGAAGTTCGATTTCCCCGGCCAGGTCGACCGGCTCGACAAGGCCGACCTCCTGTACCTCGTCGTGTCCAGGTTCTGCGAGATTGACCTGCATCCCGACAATGTCTCCAACCTGGAGATGGGCTACCTCTACGAGGAACTCGTCCGCCGGTTCTCGGAACTGTCTAACGAGACCGCCGGAGAGCACTTCACCCCCCGCGAGGTCATCCGCCTCATGGTGAACCTGCTGTTCATTGAGGACGACGATCTGCTCACCAAGCCCAGCGTCGTCAAGACCATGCTCGATCCGGCATGCGGCACCGGCGGCATGCTCAGCGTCGCCGAGGACCACCTCCGCTCCCTCAACCCGAGTGCCCGGTTGGAGGTCTACGGCCAGGAACTCAACCCCGAGACCTACGCCGTGTGCCGCTCCGACATGATGCTGAAGGGCCAGGACGCCTCCCACATCGTCCTCGACAACTCGTTCTCCGAGGACGGCTTCAGTGGTGAGCACTTCGACTACCTCCTCGCCAATCCCCCCTTCGGCGTCGAGTGGAAGAAGGTCGAGAAGGCGGTCAAGGACGAGCACGAGTCCAAGGGCTTCGCGGGCCGCTTCGGAGCCGGGCTGCCACGGATCAACGACGGCAGCTTCCTCTTCCTACAGCACATGATCGCCAAGATGAAGCCGGTCGAGCAGGGCGGGTCCCGGCTCGCCATCGTCTTCAACGGCTCGCCGCTGTTCACCGGATCTGCCGGGAGCGGAGAGTCGGAGATCCGCCGCTGGATCATCGAGAACGACTGGCTCGAAGCCGTCGTCGCCCTCCCCGACCAACTCTTCTACAACACCGGGATCTCCACCTACTTCTGGGTCGTCACCAACCGCAAGAGCCCCGAGCGGCGCGGCAAGGTGCAACTCATCGACGCCCGCGAACTGTGGCAGAAGATGCGCAAGAGCCTCGGCGAGAAGCGCAAGGAGTTCACCGACGAACACATCGCCGAGATCACCAAGCTCTACGGCGACTTCGAGGAGAACGACCGGGTCAAGATCCTCCCCAACGAGTCGTTTGGGTTCCTCCGGATCACCGTCGAGCGGCCGCTCCAGGTGCACTGGGAGATCAATGACGACACCATCGCCGCGGTCCAGGCCACGAAGAGCTACGAGGAACTCGACGAGGACAGGCTGGAGTCCGATCCCGAGAAGACCTGGGCCTGGGTCCTTGACGAAGCACTCCGCCGAGATGACGGCCTGGTCACCGAGTCGGCCGAGGAGATGGATGTCGCGCTGGCCGCGGCTGTCTGCCAGGTGTGGGATGACCTCGGCGACCCGGGGGACGGACCACCGAAGAGGAAAGCCGGGGCTCTCGCCAAGAGCCTCGACCTCACCCCGGCCAAGGGGCGCAAGATTCTTGAGGCCCTCCAGGTCCGCGATCCCGACGCCGAGCCGGTCACCGATAAGAAGGGGAACGTCAAAGCAGACCCCGACCTACGGGACCACGAGAACGTCCCCCTCCCCGAGACGCGGGTGTCCTACGAAGAAGACCCAGAACCGCGGCTGGCCTCCGACGAGTATCGGAACGCCGTCGAGGAGCACCTGGAGGCGGAGGTCCACCCCTACGTCCCCGACGCGTGGATCGACCACGACAAGACCAAGATCGGTTACGAGATCCCGCTCACCCGCCACTTCTACACGTACGAGCCACCTCGGCCGTTGGAGCAAATCGACGCCGAAATCAAGCAGCTCGAAGCCGAGATCCGCGAGTTGCTCTACGAGGTCACGAATGCTTCGTGACACGAACCCGGCGCTTCCGAGAAGCACGCGCGACGGGTGGATCCAGACCCGGATGAAGTTCGACGCCTACGTAAAGGGAAGGATCGGCTGGCACGGCCTGTCGACCGACGACTACACGGAAACGGGCTGCCACCTGATCACGGGCACCGACTTCGCCTCCGGGGAGATCCGTTGGTCCGAGTGCCATCGCGTGCCCACCTCTATCTGGGAGCGCGATCCCTACATACAACTCCGTGAGGGCGACGTGCTGATCACGAAGGATGGAACGATAGGCAAGACTGCGGTCGTCCGAGACTTGCCGGGTCCGGCGACCCTCAACTCGGGGATATTTCTCGTTCGTCCTTCACCTCGGGTAAGTCCAAGATTCATCTACTGGGTCTTGAACTCACGCGTGTTCTCAGGCTTCATCGATTTCGTCAGCACGGGTTCGACGATCACGCATCTATATCAAGACACATTCGTGAACATGCCGTTCTTGCGCCCGTCCTTCGAAGAGCAGGAAGCGATCGCCGACTTCGTCGACGCCGAGACCGCCCGCCTCGACGCCCTCATCGACAAGAAGCGGCAGTTGACTGGGCTGCTCGGTGAGCGGGAGACCGCGCTGATCAACGAGGCCCTCGCGGCCTCAGCCGACGGCCGCGTGCCGCTTCGCCGCATTGTTAGCGAGCCTCCACAGTATGGGGCTTCAGAGTCGGGCGAACTCGGCGAGGACGATTGGCCTCGGTATATACGAATCACGGATTTACAAATAGACGGCACGCTGAGCCACGAAGACGTAAAGCGCCTCCCGCCGAACATTGCACACCCGTACCACCTCCGAGACGGCGACCTCTTGATCGCCCGAAGTGGAGCGACCGTGGGCAAGGCCTTCCGGTACCAGGCTGAGATGGGTGCCGCCTGCTTCGCTGGCTATCTGATTCGTTTTCGCATCGACCCACAACGCTCATTGCCGGAGTTGGTTGAGCTTTGGACCCAAACACCGGACTACTGGAGCCAGATCACCCAAACAGCGGTGCAAGCCACAATTCAAAACGTCAGTGCTGAGCGCTACCTGGATCTCACTGTGCCCGCTGTTCCCAGATCGCTCCAGGAAGCCCTTGTCAATAGGTTGACGGATGGTCGCGCTGTGCAGGCCCGGCTTCGTGAGCGTCTGGCGCTGCAGATCGAGTTATTGGAGGAGCATCGCCAAGCCTTGATCACCGCGGCCGTCACCGGCGAGCTATCGGTCCCCGGGATGGCGGCGTGAGTAACCCGACCGAGCGGGAGTTCGAAGAGTCGATCTGCGACTCGCTCACGGCCCATGGTGGCTACGACGTTGTCAAGAATGAGGATGCCCAGCCGGAGCCTCGGGACTTCGACCCGGATCGAGGCCTCGACACGGCGGAACTGTTCGCCTTCATTGGTGCCACCCAGGTTGACGCGTGGGATCAACTGGTCGAGCGGTACGGCGGCGACCCCAACGTTGCCCAGGCGAAGTTCGCCGACCGGCTCGCCGACCAACTCGACAAGCGTGGCGTCGTTGACGTGCTTCGCCATGGTGTAGTCGACCAGGGCGTCGACATTGATCTGGCCTACTTCAAGCCCGCTCACGGACTCACCTCCGAATTGATGGAGCGGTACGAGGCCAACCGGCTCACTGCCACCCGCCAACTCCATTACGAGCCGGGATCCAACAAGTCGGTGGATGTGGGCCTGTTCGTCAACGGGATTCCCGTGGCCACCGCGGAACTGAAGAATCCGATGACGGGCCAGGGTGTCGAGCAGGCCATCGAGCAGTACCGGAAGGACCGGGATCCGAAGAACCGGACCCTGGCCCGCGCCGCGGTGCACTTCGCTGTCGATCCCGAGCGCGTGGTGATGACCACCCGACTCACCGGGAACAGCACACGGTTCCTGCCCTTCAACAGGGGTCACAAGCGGGGTGCGGGGAACCCGCCGAATCCCGACGGTCATGCCACCTCCTACCTCTGGGGTCAGGTGTGGCAGCGGGACGCCTGGCTCGATCTCCTGGGCCGCTTCGTGCACGTCGAGGGCCGAGGCAAGGGCTCCAAGCGTCCCGGTCACGTGGTCTTCCCCCGCTACCACCAGTGGGACGCGGTACTGCGTTTGGAGAACGCCGCCCGCGAAGAAGGATCTGGGCACTCCTACCTGGTGCAGCACTCCACGGGGTCGGGGAAGTCGATCACGATCGCGTGGCTCGCCCATCGGCTCTCGACCCTGCACGCCGGGAACGAGAAGGTGTTCGGCAAGGTCGTGGTGGTCACGGACCGGCTGGTGCTGGACCGCCAGCTTCAGGAGACCATCTACCAGTTCGAGCACGCCCATGGCGTGGTGGAGCGCGTCGACAAGTCGTCCCAGCAGCTTGCCGACGCCCTCACTGGTGAGCAGGCGCGGGTGATCATCACCACGCTCCAGAAGTTCCCCTTCGTCTTGGACAAGGTCGAGGAGCTACCCGGGCGTCAGTACGCGGTGATCGTCGACGAGGCGCACTCGTCGCAGACCGGCGAGGCAGCGAAGGAGCTACGTCGGGTCCTCGGTGCTGGCGTCAAAAAGGCCGTGGAGGAGGGAGACCTCCCGGCCGACTCGGTAGAGGAGGCGCTGGCCGAGGCGGTAGCGGCCCGTGGGCGGCAGGGGAACATGAGCTTCTTCGCCTTCACCGCCACTCCCAAGGGCAAGACCCTGGAACTATTCGGTCGTCTGAACCCTGACTCCGGCGTTCACGATCCGTTCCACCTGTACTCGATGAAGCAGGCCATCGAGGAGGGCTTCATCGAGGACGTGCTGGCGAACTACATGACCTACCAGACGTTCTTCCGCATCGAGAAGGCGGTCGCCGACGACCCCGCCTACCAGACAGCGAAGGCGCGTCGGGCCATCGCCAGGTTCGTGACCCTGCACGAGCACAACCTGGCCCAGAAAGCCGAGATCGTCGTCGAGCACTTCCGCGAACGGGTCGCCCACAAGATCGCGGGGCAGGCCAAGGCGATGGTTGTGTGCTCGTCACGCCAGCATGCGGTCCGATTCTGGGAGGCGCTGCGCAAGTACGTCACCGAGCACGGCTACGACCTCGGGGTGCTGGTGGCGTTCTCCGACGCGGTGTCCCTCAACGGCGATCAGGTCACCGAGGCCAAGTGCAACGGCTTCGGCGAGTCGCAGACGGCGGAACGCTTCGACACCGACGAGTACCAGATCATGGTGGTGGCGGAGAAGTTCCAGACCGGCTTCGACCAGCCCAAGCTCTACGCCATGTACGTCGACAAGACCCTCACCGGCCTCGCCGCCGTCCAGACCCTCTCCCGGCTCAACCGGACGCACCCCGACAAGGACGGCACCTTCGTGCTCGACTTCGTCAACGACGCCGAGGAGATCGCCGCTGCCTTCGAGCCGTACTACGGCGAAACTGCTGCGCCGCCCTCTGACCCGAACCTCCTCTACGACACCCGCCATGAACTCGACGAATTCGGTGTCCTCAACGCCGAGGAGGCCCGCACCTTCGCCCGTCTCCTCCTGGCAGAGTCCGTCGACCACAGCCGCCTCCACGCCGCGCTCGGACCGGCCATCGATCGCTTCCACGGCCTCGACGAGAACGAGCAGGAGCGCTTCCGCGACGCGCTGACCCGGTTCGTCCGCACTTACTCATTCCTCTCCCAGATCGTGTCCTTCAGTGACACCGACCTTGAGCGTGACTACCTCTTCGGTAAGGCCCTTGCGCAGTTCATCAAGGGCGACCCCGGCTCCGCGGTTGACCTCAGCGGTGATGTGGAACTCACCCACCTCCGCACTGAGCAGCAGTTCGAAGGCTCGGTGGCCCTGAACACCGAGACCGGCGAGGTGGCGACGATCTACTCGGGCACCGGCCGTACCACCGAACCCGAACCGGAGCCGCTCTCAGCCATCATCGATCGCCTCAATGCCCTCTACGGCACCGACTGGAGCGACGCTGACCGTCTCGTCTTCGACGCCGCGCTCGAAGACCTGGTGGCCGACGAGGATGTCCAGGTCACCGCAGTGAACAACACCGCAGAGAACTTCAACGTCGTGTTTCCCGAGATGTTCCAGAAGGCGCTTCTCGGCCGCATGGACCGGAACGAGAAGGTGGTGTTCAAGTACCTCGACGACGAAGAACTCGCTGCCGATGTCCAGAAGATCTACGCCACCCTTGCCCAGGCCCGCGCCAAGGTCGCCTACCAAGAGCACTGCCCCATCGGCGAGTTGCTCGACGCCGGGACCGAGCACCAACACCTGGAGTTCAAGTCCACCTTCCGCACCGGAGCGGAAACCGGCGAGGTCTACAAGCCGCTGGAGAGCGCCTCCATCAAGACCATCGCCGCCTTCGCCAATGGCCGGGAGGGAGGGACCCTGCTCATGGGGGTCGCCGACGACGGCGAGATCCACGGCCTCGCCAGTGACTACGCGTCACTCCACAAGGAGGGCAAGGACGACCGCGACCGATTCCTTCTCCACCTGAACCAGGCGGTCGTCAACGCCCTCGGCGAGACGGCCGCAAGCTCCGTGTCAAGCAAGCTCCACACCATGAACGGCGACGACATCTGCCGAGTCCACGTCCCGCCCAGCAGTTTCCCCGTCGAGGCCACCATCACCGTCGACAAGGACGGCCAGTTCCAGAAGAAGGAGGGTGCCTTCTTCGTCCGCATCGGCAACGGCACCCGCGAGATCACCGACCCCGACGAACGGCAGAAGTACATCGCTAGCCGATGGGCCGGTGGCTCTCTCAGTGACGCGGGACAATGAACCGCACGAGGGCGGAGATCTCTTAAGCCAGCCATGAGCCACCAGAACATGGCGGATCCTTAGCTCGTTGCCCACGATGATTGGGTCATTGGCGGTGGGTGGGGCTTCGTGTGCCGATCGCCCGTGGGTCGGTGTCGAGGCCGAGGCCGCTTGCGTTGGCCTGCGCGGGAGGGAGTGATTGCTGCGGTACGTTGGGCAGTTGTCGTGTCGAATGAGCACGCCACCGCGTCGAGGTGTGCACATGGTGTCGCAAACCTTCGGAGAGGATCGTGTGCCCGAGAAGCGCTGACCAGGCTGGCCCGCCGCGCTTCAGCGTCGACACGCACCTGTTCCGGGAGCTGGGTGAGCATCTCGTTGGTAGGAATTCGACGGCGCTGGTCGAGCTCGTGAAGAACTCGTACGACGCCGATGCCACCGTGGTGACCGTCCACAGCGAGGGGCTGGACAGCCCCGAGGATGGTCTAATCATCTTGACGGACGATGGCATCGGGATGAACCCCACGGAGTTCGCGGAAGGGTTTCTGAGAATCGCGTCACGCACACGCGATGCGGGTGAGCGGCGATCATTTCGCTTCGGCCGGCGTTACACCGGTGCGAAGGGAATCGGCCGGCTGGCGGCTCACAAGCTTGCCCATGAGCTTCGAGTGGTCTCAGTGCCCGGACCGAAAGCGAAGGGCCAGCGACGGAACCTCGACGGGATTGAAGCCGTTATTGAGTGGGACGCCATCGAAGCGCACGAAACGCTCGACGACGTTGTCGACCAACCTTTGATCCGTCATGTCGAGTCGAGCCCGGACGACCATGGCACGGCGATCGAGCTTCGAAGGCTGAGAGGGGGCTGGACGGCACGCCAGCGTGACCGGTTCCTGCGTGAGATCACCAGCTTTACTCCGCCTCGAGCGCTCCTCGAGCCACTCCCGCCGTCGATCGCTGGAAGCGCTTTGCTTTTCGCGACCCCGGCATTGCGGGACAGTGCCAAGGGCGATCCGGGCTTCGAGGTGAACCTGAGCGGGGATTTTGAGCGCGGCGACGAGTTCTGGCCAAACGTGTGGGACATCGCCCATTGGGTCATCGAGATCGACTCGTCGTCATCCGGGGTGCGCTACGTGGTTACACCGACGAAGCTCACCCGCCGAGAGAACGATCAAGCAGAGACTCGTGCTTTTGAGCGGGCTAACACCGAACTGGACAAAGGACTGCATTTCCAAGCGCGCATTGCAGTCCGGGAGGGGACGGTTCAGTCGCTCCCCGTGGAGACCGTAAGGGCGCATTCCGGGATCCGCGTCTTCATGGAGGGCTTCCGGGTCCTGCCCTACGGTGAACCTGGCAACGACTGGTTGAACCTCGACCGCGATGTCGCCCGACGATTGACGGGACACTTGTCCCTGCTCACGGAGGAGGCACGCTTGGACGCCGGTGAGCCGGTGGAGAAAGAAGGGCTCTCGGTCCTCCCGAACACCCACTATCACGGTGCGGTCTTTCTGACCGAGAGTGGTGCTGGCCATCTCCGGATGCTCGTTAACCGCGAAGGCTTCATCCCTGACGCGACCTTCGAGACACTCGTGGACCTTGTCCGGACCGGCGTCGATCTCTCGACCCGCATGCGTGCGCGAATCCGCACGAAGAAGCCCGACAGGTCTACCCGCCGACAGCGGCGACCTTCCACATCGGGTCGCACGCCTGGCACAGGCGAACCCACGCGGACCGACGAGCTGGCCTTGACCTTGAAGCGCGTTAACCAGACCCTGCGGACGATGCAGAGCGACCTGCAGGCGGGGAAGGTGGATGAGGCCTCCGAGCTGCTCCGTCAAGTCATTCCTGACGCTGGATGGGCGGCAGGTGTGCAGGAGGAAGCCGCGTCCGAGGAGGCGATGCTTCGTGTCCTCGCGTCTGTAGGAACGCAAATGTCAACGGTGGTGCATGAAATGGGTGGCCTGGCTACAGCGACGGCCGACCTTGTCAAGACGGTGAGGCGGCTCCGCTCAGAGAAGTCTGTGCCGAAGGGTGCACTCGGCCGACTCGAGCGGTCGCTCCGCGACCTGCAGCACTCGGTGGAACGGCAGGCCGCGTACCTGGTCGACATCGTCTCGGCGGAGGCTCGTCGTAGGAGGTCGAAACAGCGACTAGCTGAGCGATTCGACGCCGCGACGAGGATCATCGAACTCATCGCGAAGCAGCGAGACCTCACAATCGTAAACGACATCCCCAAGAGTGCCCGGACCCCTCCGATGTTCCCCGCCGAACTCACCTCGGTGTTCTCGAACCTGCTGACGAACGCCGTGAAGGCGGCCGGCGACGGCGGAGTCATCCGCGCCTCCGGTGGCCGTCAGGGCGATGAGGTCGTCATTCGGGTCGAGAACACGGGCACGGCTGTTGACCTGAGCGAAGCGGGCCGTTGGTTTGAAGCGTTCGAGTCCACCACCGCGGAGATACACCCGGTGCTCGGCCAGGGAATGGGCCTCGGACTTACGATTGTCCAACGCATCCTCGAGGAGTACCGAGCCTCCATCGCGTTCGTCGAGCCGTCTCCCGACTTCGCAACGGCAGTCGAGATCTGTTTTCCGGCCTGAGCTGCTGCGATGACTCCTGACGGCGACGACCCCCGAGGCGGGAGACCGAAAGTGCTCGTTGTTGACGACGAGGTCGAACAGCAGACAGGCTTCGTCGAATCTCTGGTGGAGTCTGGGGTGCGGGCCGAGGCGCTCTATCCGCAGGATGTGACCCGTGAGGACGTTATTGACGCTGACCTGGTGCTCGTCGACTATTTCCTCGAGCACTGGCCGGAGCGCAACGTCGGCGAGTCCGCAAGCATCCAACCGCAAAACGGCGCAGCGCTGGCTGCCGTCCTGAGAAGTCATGTGGATCCAGAAAAGGATCCACCGAAGGCGTTCGCGATTCGGACCGGACAGGTGGACAGGCTCCCAACTGAGTTCCCGCGACCGATGCGCGAGCACGCGTTCGCGCGCAGCCAGAACCTCGAGTGGATCTTTACAAAGGAATCCGATGATCTCGCCCGGCGGGTTGGGGTCCTGGCGCATGCGATTGCTGCACTGCCAGCCGACTGGAGCGAAGACGAGGAACGACGTTTCGCTGCGACGCGGGATCTCTTGGTCTTGGGGGCCCAGAACTGGACCGACATTGCGTGGGAGGAGGTCTTGCGGTGTCACCCGCCGATGCATGAGTTAGCGCGTGGCAGTGACGGGATTGCATTGCTGCGTTGGTTGTTGCATCGGATCGTTCCCTACCCATGCTTCTTGTACGACCGTCACCGCCTCGCGGTACGTTCCGGCCTCCACATCGACTTCGTCGATCGTGCACTCGAGAGCGGCTTCGGGGATCTGCTAGCGCCGGCGCGATACACGGGCCTCCTGGCGGGCTTCCTTGGCGACCGGTGGTGGGGGCAGGGGGTCGAAACAATCCTGTGGGATCGCACGGAGCGGCAGTTGCAGGGCACTGGTGCGGCTAGAGCGGTCGTTGAGGAGTTCATCGATGTTGACGTGGAATCCTTAGGCGTCCGGCATCCTGTATTCGCCATCGACGCCGAGTATCGACCATTGGACTCGCCCCGCGACATCGAGGAGTGCGTCGAGGTCCAACCTGACGACTGGCCTCCCTTCGCTGACACGCCGTGGGTCACCCGTGACCTCGCGCGCGAGTCGAAACGCATGCGGGCGATGATCGTCGACCTTGACCCCGACGCGGCGGCTGGCGACCAAGACTGATGCTTCGCTTTCGCTTCGCACAGTTCGAAAGGGAACTTGCAGCGATTCAAAAGCTGGCGCATGCGTTCCTGACGCCCAGAGGCCGAGCTGCACTGGATCAGTTAGAACAAGGCCTCAGGCTTTGCAAGACATCCCCGGAGGTCGAGGCGGACTGGGTGATCGTACGTAGCGACCCGATCGTCACGGAGCCGACCGACGGGGCTCACGATCGGGATCAGGGGTGGCCCCGCCACCTGTATGCGGAAGTCACCGCAATCTGGAGGATCGAAGCCCGGCGCAAAGGGAGCCGGGTGGATGAGTTTCGCTTAGCGGGAAAGGCGTCGACGGTGATCACTTTGCGCGATCTCGAAGCCGAGAGCAAGGCAATAGACGAGGGAGAAGAGCAAGGGCAACCACTCGCAATGTGGAAGATGGAGGTCGCCGACGCTAAGTCTCCAGGCTGCTTCTTTCACGTGCACGTCGGAAGCGATGAGCGCAAGGACGAGTTGCCATTCCCCAACCGTTTGTGTGTCCCCCGCTTCCCATCGTTCATGCTGACGCCCCAGGCCGCCTTGGCGTACACGCTTGGTGAGCTGTTCCAGGACAGATGGAGCGAAGAGTTGAGTCGTCATTCGACGCCTCTCACGATCTGGTCGGCATCTCAATCGAAGTTCATGCATGCGACGTTGAAATGGTTCGCGGAGGAACTGGAGAAGAACGCCAGGGGTTCCCCGCTTACGTCGCTCAAGAAGGCGCAGCCCCCGGCGGCGTTGTTCATTCCTGGCGGCGGGTACGTCTCATGAGTCCCACGACCGCCCATTTGAGAAACGTTCACGGTTCTCCCTCATCGAGGAAGCTCAACGGCTCGTATTACACGAGCCAGCCGGTGGCCGAGGTTCTCGTTGAGTGGGCGCTCGACGGGCCGGCGGGGCCGGTCCTCGACCCGAGTTTCGGGGGGTGTGCCTTCCTCCACGTCGCGCTTCAACGCCTCGCCACGCGTGGCGTCGAGGCTCCCGCCCGCTTGATCTACGGCGTGGACATTGACCCGGCAACCGAAAAGTACCGACGCGCCCTGACCGACCTGGGAGTTCCGGGGGAGCAACTCCTCGTTCGTGATTTCTTCGCCACGTCGCCGAGTGATCTTGGCGACCGCGTTTCGGCTGTGGTTGGTAACCCGCCGTACATTCGACATCACCTGCTCGGGGACGGGCGTACCTCGGCGCCACGCCAGCGCCTGGATGATCTCGGGGTGACCCTCGACGCTCGAGCCGATCTTTGGGCCTACTTCGTCGCTCACGCGACAAGCTTCCTCGCTCCGGGGGGTCGCATGGCCCTACTTCTTCCCGGGGCTGCTCTCCATGCCGCGTACGCACAACCGCTCTTCGCCTTTCTCGAGAAACGTTTCGATGCTGTCGAGCTGCTCGCAGTTCGGGAGCGATTCTTCGAGGATGCGCTCGAGCGATCCGTTGTTCTCACAGCCGCTAGCTTCGAACAGGGCTCGTGTACGACTCGCTTCTTCGATACGAGCGGTCTCGCCGAGCTGCGCGCCCACCTTCAAGTCGACAGGGCGACCTCTGCCGACGGACGGAAGAGCGCAGGGCGGGGTGTGGCCTCGAGGAGAGATCTAGGGGTTCCTGCCCCGACGCTGGAGCTCTACGCAGAACTCGCCAAGCATGAGGACATCGTCCGATTGGGCTCAGTCGCCCAAGTTCGTCTCGGGGTTGTAACGGGTGCCAACCGCTTCTTCGTACGGCGCCCCGCTGATGCTCGCCGACTCGAGGGCGACGGCGTGTCGACCGTCCCCGTCGTGAGTCGGAGCGCGTGGCTCCAGAACCCTCGCTGGACAGCGGACGATCAGCGGCTCGTTGAGAGTGAGGGCCGAGCAGCGCGTCTGCTTGTCATCGAAATCGATGCGCCAATCGTGGGTCCTCTCGAGCGCGAGATCGACGACGGCATCGAGCGCGAGTGGGACCGCCGCTCCCACTGCCAGCGGCGCGAGCGGTGGTATTCGTTGTCTGACGTCGGAATCCCGTCGGCTTTCTTGCCGTACATGGGGGCGACCGCACCTTGCCTGATCCTCAACACCGCTCGGGCGACGTCAACGAACGCCGTGCATCGCGTCTCGTGGACTCGCAACGTGGCCCGCCGCGGGGTGGCGGGGTCGTGGACGAGCCTCTTCGCCCTGGCTGCGGAGATTCACGGCCGTAGCTACGGCGGAGGTGTCCTCAAGCTTGAACCTGGTGAGATCGTGGAGGCGTTTCTGCCGCTTGCTCCGGGCAGCGACGTCCTGTCGGAAATCGACGAGGCGGCGAGGACGCATGGGTCTGACGTTGCCCGGTGCCTCGCTGACGAGCGGATCCTCGTAGCTGGCATGGGCTTGACACACACGGAAGTTGGACATCTCCGCGCGGGCGTCGAGGCACGAGTGGGCTTCCGGACGGTACCCACATAGCGATCAGGGCTCTGCGCCACGATTGTCAGGGCACGGATCGAGGATCACCGGATCGATTTTGGCAACCGCTGTTCGGAGTAGTCATTACAAGATTGCCCAAGGCAAGGATCTTGAGGAACGATTCCACCTCGACAGGGTGGAGGCACCAGCCATAAGCCCACCCGCCCGATCGTGAGCTACTCGCCGGCGATCGTTGCAGTACCCGGTGGGTAGTCCGGGACGATTTCGCTGGCCGTCCAAAGATCTGCGTATTCGGCAGTTGAGCGAGCCCAGTACTGAGGAGCCTTGATCTCCACGATGAAGGACCCCTTGCCCCCCAACATGAAGTCGCATGTCTGTGGTGTTGACGACCCGTGCAGATGGGCGTCGATCGCAGTTCGAATGAACTCCGAGAGACTCTGATCGGCGTTCTTTGCCTGTCGTTCGAGCTCGTCGAGTTGCTCCGACGGAAGTCGAAACGAAACCACTTCTGTGCGGCGTGGCTTCACGGCGACGTCGGATGCTTCCTCTTCCCACTCGTCGGGGTCGTTGCGGCGTTCGAAGAGATCAGCTGCTGGATCAGAGTGGTTCATTCGTTTCTCCTGTACCAATCGATTTCGTGGTCTTCGGACGCCCATCCCGTGATCGCACGCCACAACGTCGGGCGGGTAGGCGAGGACGGGGCAATGCACACGGTCCACATCGAGCCTCCATGGTCGGGGCCGATCATCTGGTTCCTCCTCGCGGAGCAGGACGCCCTGCTCCGCGAGCTCGTTGGGGCTCCCATCGTCGTTCCGTTGACCGTCTATGACCCGGACGAACGGACGCTTCCGGACGAGGCGCTGCGCCGTTCCGAGTTGCTATCTGAGATGCGCCAGTCGATCCGTCATTACGAAGCCCTCGGCGACACCGAAACGTCGAATCTCGAGCTGGTCGAGCGCGTACGGCGGGTCGACGACCTCCACGATCAGGGACTCCTCGAGACCGTCGTGATGGATGCCGACGAGCGCTCACTCGCCGCCCACCTCCAGAGCCAGGATGGGGCCGATGACCATGGGCTGCGGCTCCCTCTCGGTCCCGGCGAGGCCGCGTGTGTCGCCATCGCCTCCACCCGCCGCTGGACGATCGTTACCGACGACACCGCTGCGCTCATGGTCATGGAGGTCCGCCATGGAGCCGACGGCTTCGAATACGAGCGCATTCGAAAGCTCCTCACCCGCGCCGCGCACCAGGGGCTCATCACCGAAGACGAAGCGAACGAGATTCACGACGACATGCGCCATCTCGGCTTCTGGGACACGGAAGGTCCATTCCCGCCGTGAACCATCGCGAGTTCTGAAGACGAGTTCCTGAACCAGCCGTATGGCCAGTTGCGCTTGATGATGCGAGGAAGGTCCCGTCGGAGGACGAGGCCCAGATCGTCGAGCACGGCGGTGGGAACGCCTCCGCGCTCATCGTGCTCGGCCCACCAGCCATGGATGCTCTTCAGCGTGCGACCGAGAGAGCAGTAGCGACCATCCCCTGAGGCTTCGCACCAGTCCCAGCACAGCGCGGCAACGTCGCGGAGATCGGCGTCGCGCAGGTCGTTGCTAGCCGGCTTCCGCAGAGAGGCCAGGTTCACTGCCGACCGGAGGGATCCCCAGATCCTCGTACGTGATCAGGGGGCGATAGGGAGTGGACTCGTGTCGAAACTTCTCGATACCGAAGTCGCCTCGGTCCACCAGGCACACAGCCGCGACAACGGTCGCTCCGGTTTCTCGAATCGCTTCCAGGGCGTCGAGAATCGACCCACCTCTCGTGACCACGTCGTCGACGAGAAGAACCCGTCGGCCTGGTGCGAGCTGCGCGCCCTCGATGCGCTGACGTGTCCCGCGATCCTTGGCCTTCTTTCGAACCGAAAACCATTCGACGTCTGCAACCAGGGCAACGGCGTGAGCGAACGGATCGGCGCCCATGGTGAGGCCGCCGACGGCATCGAACTCCACCCCCATTTCCTTGCCGAGCTCGATCAGCGAGTCGGCGGCAAGCTCCAGGTCGCTGCCCCTGGCCAGAGCCTTCTTGGCATCAACGAAGTGGCGGCTCCAGTCGCCAGAAGCGAGTCGGACCGGCTCGTCGAGGGCGAGGTGGCCCCGCTTCCGGACGATCTCGATGAGACGCTCTCGCAGTTCAGCCAATCGATCGGACTCCACAGCATCCATACTCGCGCGTGCCTGTCGAATGCGGGACGTGAGGAGACGTCAAGCCTTGTTCACGCGAGGTCTGGTCTCGCCTCGCCCCGCTGACTGAGCTTCTCTGTGCTGCATCCGAGCAAATCCCATGCGTGTAACTTTGCCACGGCAGTGTTCACAGGCGTTGGACCTGACCTTGTTCAGAACGTTGTCGCGGGAAATGGTGTCTGGTGGACGACGGTCGTGTCGATCGTACGCGGTCAGGTGTGCTCAGGGCGGTGCCGGGCGTGCTGCTGGTCCGGAGCCCGTTTGAGAAGCAGCGTGGGATGGCCCCCCGACGTGCGGCATCAATCGGACGGGCGGTCGGCAAGGAGTTCCTCGAGGAGGAAGCGGACCTTGGCCTGGACGGGTCGCGAGCCATAGAACCGTTCGAGCACGGCGAGTCCTTGCTCCACGGTCGTGAAGCCACAGAGGTCGTAGAGGGTGAGGATGTCGGCCTCGTCACGACTCGCCCGGCTGGCGAGCAGCTTCGTCGCGAGCATGTATTCGGGTGATGCCGCCGACACCGTGAGGCAGTCGCCTTCGAAGACCACCCGCGGCGGATTCGGGTCATCCCCCGGGAGGAATCCCTTCACGCTGTCGTTCAGCCACTCGCGCGGCAGATCAGGATGACGTTCCGCGACGCGCGCCGCCGCTTCACGAACCTCTGATGACGGGTGCCAGATCGCGTCGACATCACGGGTCGCGGGGCGAGCGTCGTACGCGACGGTCATGGCTGCGCCTCCGACGATGAAGACATCGCCCCGAGTCCCCATGCGGCACAGCTCGGCGCTGAGTTCCGAGAAGAGGTCGAGGATTCGTTCACGGGTCAGCACGTGTGCCTCACAGGTTGATCAGGGATTCCCTGTGGATGTACACGCCACGCGTCTGGAACGACACGGGTGTCCCGGCATACAGCCACGCTTCGAGTCCCTTGATGGAGCTTGTCCACCAGCTCCGGTCGAGGAAACGGCCGGGCTTGGAAGTCCAGGACGGCGTGTCGATCCCCCCTTGGACCGCCAGCCATTCCGCGAGACCACCGAGGAACGCATCCCAGCAGGGGTCGTCGGTGGGGGGCGGTTCTGCGGCGATCATCCGGCGTTGGGTGACGGGGTCCTGATCGAAGAAGCGGGTGCGGAATTCGGCGGCCATGCGGACCACGTCGTCAGGTCGATCGGCGCGGATCGCATCCTGCGCGCTGCGGGCGAGTCCCACGAGGCTGGCCGCGTAGTCGACGCGGGTCTCGAGGTGGACTCGCGTCCCGGCGGCCTCGGCGATCCTCGCGAGGGTCTCGACGGTCGGTTGCATGTCTCCCTTCTCGATCCGATGGATGGTGCTGGTCGCTACCCCAGCGGCCTGGGAGAGGGCACGCAAGGAGAGGCCGGCGCCCTCTCGCATCTGCCGAACCAACGCTGCCGTCGTCATGTTGTAAGCATATACGCTTACAGACTGGGGTGGGCACGAAGGAACACGTCGTCCACCGCCTCCCGGGTCCGGATGCCGTCGTCGGGCCAGAGGTGGCCGTAGGTGTCGAGGGTGCGCACGCCCGAGGAGTGGCCGAGGCGGGCCTGCACGACGGTGACCGGCTCGCCGTGGCGGATCAGCGCCGAGGCGTAGAAGTGCCGGAGGTCGTGGAGGCGGATCCGCCGGCCCACCCCCGAGCGGTCGACGATCTGGCGGAACCGGGTCGTCCAGGTGCCGGGCGTGAGCAGGCCGCCGCTCGCGTTCGTGAACAGGAACCCGTCAGGATGCTGCGGGAAGGCCGAGCGGTGGCGCTCGAGGGCGGCGGCCACCACCTCGGGGAGTGGGACCCGGCGGTAGGAGGCGGGGGTCTTGGGGGGCCCGAGCGCGGGCGGCTCGCCCGGCATCTCGACGAGCTGGCGGTCGACGGTGATCACGGCGTTGGCGGTGTCGATCCGGTCCTGGGTGAGGCCGAGGCACTCGCCCCGGCGCAGCCCGGTGCCGGCGGCGAGGATCATCAGGGCCCGATAGCGGGCGTCGGCGACGCGGACGATGGCGCCGATCTCCTCGGGCGTCGGGGGCGTGATCGGGGGCCGCTCGATGCGGGGTCGTCGCACCCCGGCACAGGGGTTCCGGGCGATGAGTCCGTCGCCCTTCGCATGAGCGAACACCGCTCGAAGGGTCTGGAAGGCGCGCTCGAGAGTCGCAGGGGCGAGGTGCTGAAGCAGGTCGCGCACCCAGGCCTGCACCTCGCTGGTGCTGATGCTGCACAGGTCGCGGTCGCCGAAGCGGGGGAGGATGTGTCGGCGCAGGAGCCCGTCGTGGATGGCGGCGGTGCTCGGCCGGTGTACCTGGACGGCTTGCCAGGCCGCGGCGATGTCGCGCAGGGGAAGGTCGGGCTCGGTGAGCTCCAGGGCGAGTTGCACGGCGTCCTCCGGCATCGGGGTCGGGAGGACGGCCGTGATCGCCCGGTCGTCGAGGCGTGAATGCTATTCACTGGTAACTAAACAGTGAACATACTACGCTCATGCCATGGCGACACGCACGACGCGGGGGGAGCTGGAACAGGCTGGTGGCGAGGCCCTGGGTCGTGTGCTCTCGCACCTCGGAGGGACGACCCGTTCGGCCACCTCGCTGCGCGCTGACCTCCTCTTGCACACACCCGACGACCGCGAGGTCCTCCTCGACGTGTACCCGGCCACGGTGGTGAACCCCGAGCTTGCACAGGAGCTGGTGGAGCGCGTCGCAGGGACAGGCGGGAAGGAGGGCGTGGTCCCCGTCGTCGTCGGCGATCTCGTCGGTGATGCCGCTCGGGAGATCCTGCGGGCAGCGGGGTGGGGCTGGCTCGACCGTCGTGGACATCTCCGGATCGTTGCCGAGGGTCTCTGGCTCGACGTCGGCGTCGACCCCTTGCCGCGTGCGCCGCGGGACCAGGGTGGCCAGCCGGTGCGTGGCGCCTCGGGAATCGCTGTCGCCGCCGCGCCCCTCGTGTGGCGTGACGACCCTCCCGGCGTCCGGGCCCTGGCGCGCCGGGTCGGGCTCTCGGCGGGGGCCATCTCGGTCGCCCGACGCCGGCTCATCGACGCGGGCCTGCTCGGAGGCGACGGCGCCGCCGAGATCCCAGAGCTGTTCTGGGCGCTGGCGGCGGCCTGGGCGCCCGGGTGGACCCCCATCGGGATGCCCCCTGAGCGAGCGTTCGGCGAAGGGGTGGTGATCACCGGCACGCACGCAGCGGCGCAGCAGGGTGCGTCGCTGGTGGTGACCCGCGACTACTCCCTCGAGCTGCTCGCTCCCGACGAGGCCTCGTTCCAGCGAGTCAGAGCGCTCAGCGGCCCTGCAGGGGAAGGGCAACCCGGGGCCCGACTCGCCCTTGCTCCGACACCTCTCGCGGTTGACGCCGAGTTGACTCGCTCGTCTGGGGAAAAGGGCCGGCCGACGGCACACCCGCTCTTCGTGGCGCTCGAGCTTGCCGCCGATCCGGGTCGGGGGGTCGAGGCCCTCGAAGGGTGGGTCCCCGAAGGCTGGCCCCGTGCCTGGTGACGCGGCCGTCGAGTTGGCTCGGAGCCCGATGGCCGAGCGGCTTCTCGGTGCTCTCAGTGAGCTGAGCCGCACCCGATCAACGTTCGCGCTGGTCGGCGGATTCGCGGTCATGGCCCGGGTCGCCGATGCGTACCGGGTCACCGAAGACCTCGACACGGTGAGCGCTGACGAAACCTTCGTGGATGCGGTGGTCGCCCGTGCCGGTGCGGAGTTCACACGGAACGTGCTGTCCATCCGCGGGGTGCCGATCGATCGCATCGAGGTCCCAGCGGCTGTCGACTGGAACGCCATCGAAGACTTGGACGAGGCGATCGACCGGCTCTTCACCTCCGCCCACGCCTGGGCTCTCGAGATGGCGGCGCCTCTGCGGATCCGGGCGGGCGATCTCGATGTCGTGGTGCCGGTGGCCGAGCTGCCCGCGCTGTTCGCATCCAAGCTGCACGCGTACTCCTCGCCGAGGCGCGATCCGAGAAAGCGACACAGCGACGCCCTCGACGTCGTGCGCCTCTCGCAGACCTTGGTGCGTCGACCCACACCGTGGGTCGAAGGGCAGCCAAGCGTGGCCGTGTCAGCCCTGCGCTGGGCCGTCGAGTCCGCACTGGTGGCTGAGCCGACCACCGTGGTGCGCCGCATGCGGGGCGTCGGGCCCAGCGCTCCTCCGGTGCGTGAGGAAGAGGTCCGCGCTCTCGGTGGCCTGTTGCTTGACGGACTCGCCTTGTAGTCACGCGCCGCCGTCGACAGCCGTCGGGATGCTCAGCACTTCGTTGATGGCGGCGCGGGTGCGGTCGCCGTTGTCGGGCCACAGGTGGGCGTAGGTGTCGAGGGTCTCGGTGACCGACGCGTGGCCGAGGCGGGCCTGCACGACCTTCACCGATTCGCCGTGATGGATGAGCAGCGAGGCGTAGAAGTGGCGGAGGTCGTGGAAGTGCACCATGCGGGTGAGCCCCGCCCGCCGCACGGCGTTGCGCCACATCTCGCCGAAGCTGTTGCGGCGGGGGAGCGCGCCCCGCCCGTTGGTGAACAAGAACCCGTCGCGATGGGGCGGGAACCGGCGTTGGTGCTCCTCGAGCACCTCGGCGACGGAGGCGGGGAGGGGCACCCGGCGGTAGGAGGCGCGGGTCTTCGGCGGAGCGACGTAGGGCGGGCCCTGGGTGGGCGTGTAGAGCTGACGGTCGACGGTGATGTGCGCCGCGTCGTCGTCGATGCGGTCGCGGCTCAGCCCGAAGCACTCGCCCTGGCGCAGCCCGGTGCCGGCGGCGAGGAGCACGACGGCGCAGTAGCGGTCGGGGACCGCCTCGGCCAGGGCATCGACCTCGTCGATCGAGGGTGGCACGACCGGTGTCCGCTCGATGCGGGGGAGGCGGATGTCGACGCACGGCGACCGGCCGATGAGCCCGTCGGCCTCGGCCAGGGTGCAGATGCCCGCCAGCGCGCAGTAGGCGACCTCGACGCTGGCCGGGGCGAGCACCTTCGCCCGATCCGCGACCCACGCCTGTACGTCGCTGCGGCGCATCGTCCGCACGTCGCGGTCGGCGAACGCCGGGAGCACGTGGTTGCGCAGGAGCGTGTCGAAGACCTCGACGCTGGCCTGTCGGTGCACCTGCAGGCTCAGCCACAACGTCGCGACATCGGCGAAGCGGGTGGGGCGGTCGTCGCGGGGCACGGCGTCCTCCGGGTCGGGAACGGGAGGACGACCGATGGGCGGCCCGGTCGTCGACGGCCGCGCCGAGGGTAGAGGAGGGGTGCGACAGCGAGCCCGAGGTCACTGTCAGACCCCACTCGTAGGGTCGGGAGACCGTCCCGAGGAGAAAGGTCAAGGTCATGGCCGAGCGAGAAGTCATCGAGGTCCACTACCAACCTGATGCTCCCGAGAGCGTCGATGCGAGGGAGGCTCTTCAGCCGGTCCTGCTGATGCTGGCGCGAGCAAAGGACCGGGGAGGTGTCGACGCATCGGACAACCTCCTCTTCAACCATGAGCTGCGAGAGGTGACGAGCGCAGTTCAGGACGACCCATTCCTCGCGGTCCGTTACACGGCTGAGCTTCTCCTCGCCGTCGACCGTGCCGCTGGGTTCCTCGCGCACGCGCCAGGGATGACGAACGAAGCCGCGGTGCGCTGGTTGCTTCCGGCATGAACGTCCGAGGGTCAAACTTAGTCGTTGACTTAGCTAAGACCCCCGCATACCGTGGTGTCAGGAGCATGAGCATGAGCGAAGTCGGTGTCCACGAGGCCAAGACCCACCTCTCGCGGCTACTGCGCCGGGTGGCGGCCGGGGAGGAGATCGTGATCACGAGCGGCGGTCGACCCGCGGCGCGACTTGTTCCCGTGGAGGGGGCGCAGCCACGGGAGTTCGGGTTCGACCGCGACCTCGTAACCGTGCCCGAGGATTTCGACGCACCGCTGGACGCCGAGATCCTCGACGAGTTCGAGCGGTGAGGTACCTGCTCGACACCCATGTCTGGCTCTGGCTCCTCGCCGAGCCCGAGCGTCTCGAGGCCCGGCTGCGGGAGCGTCTGGCCGACCCGACCAACGAGCCGGTGCTCTCGGCCGCCAGCTCGTGGGAGATCGCCATCAAGTATGAACGGGGCCGCTTGTCACTGCCCGAGCCGCCGGCGACGTATGTGCCCTCGCGGATGCAGCGCTCCGGAGTGACGGGGCTTCCTATCGAACACGCCCACGCCGTGCAGGTTGCTTCGCTGGGCGACCACCATCGCGACCCCTTCGACCGCATGCTCATCGCACAAGCGCAGGTGGAGGGTGTCCCCATCGTCACCGTTGACCCCATCTTCGAGGCCTACGGCATCGAGGTCGTGCCCGCGGCCTGAACCCTGGCGAGCGGCCCGTCGACGAGGCGCCTCGTAGCCCCGCAACCCTGCTCGCACCTTTCCACCACGGAATGGCCGCGCCGGCACGAGGGCGTCGTGCCGGCGGTCGCGCTCAGGCGTTGATGTCTCACCCCACCCGTATGGTCGGGTCATGGACATCACGCACATCGAACCTGAGGACGTCGTCGACCTGCCGCACCGGTGGTTCACGGCCCTGAGCGGGGTGAGCAAGCGGGCCCGGCGCGAGCGCTTCGGCTGGCCGGTGTTCGTCGACGAGTTCGAGCTCCGCTTCGTCGTGTCGCGCCGGACGCGCCCGACACTCTGGGGTTACATCTATCTGCCGACGGGCGGCGAGATCATCGCCGACAGCAACGGCACGACCTATCGCTTCATCCCGTACCGCTCGGGGCCCCAGCTCGGTCGCTTCCAGGAGGTCGACCTGCGAGCGGCGCTGTGGTGTTGCGGACTGCCCGGGGAGGCGACCTACACGCTGGAGCGCCGGCCCGAGACGCCACCGGATCCCGAGGTCCACGCCCCGGCGGTTACGCCGGGCTCCGAGCACCCCGTGATCGAGCCGCGCGCCCGGGCACGGGGCCGCCGGCGACAGCTCCGCGTCGTACCCGACGACGCGAGACCTCGCCGGGCGTGGCCGGAATGGGGCCGCCGTTAGGCGCTCGGCGGGCGGCGTCGGTCCGGACGGACCCAGCAGGTCGGCGATGCGGTGGTCGCGCCCGGCGGTGTAGCCGCCGTCGACCGCGAGGGTCTGGCCGGCGGTGGTGTTGGCCCGGTTCCCCGATGAACAGGCCCGGCTGGTGGCCGACCCGGGGATGATCCCCGACGGGGTGACGAGATCCTCCGCTTCGAGGCGCCCTCACCCATCCAGGCCCGCACCACGACCCGCGACGTGGAACGACACGGCCACGTCGTGCCCGCCGGCTCGAAGGTGGCGCCGCTCAACGGCTCCGCCGATCGCGACGAGCGGAAGTTCCCGGATCCCGACCTGCTCGACGTAGGCCGGGCGATCGACCGGTACCTTGCCTTCGGCGGCGGCGGGCACTTCTGCATCGGTGCGAGCCTGGCCCGCCTCGACCATCGCCGCTTCGGCGCCGCCCGGCACCACTCCGCCGGTGTCGGTTGCCCGTCGCCGGCGTGGATCGGGGCGTCGGGGTGCGTGGAGCCCCGGCGTAGCCTGGCGGGATGGTCTCGCAGGAGCCGGCGACGCGCGCTCCGGGGAGGTTCCTCGGGTGGCGGATTCTCGCGCTCGCGTCGATCACCTCGGCGTTGACCGGCCCCGGCCAAACCATCGGCGTGTCGGTGTTCATCGACCACCTGGTTGCCGACCTCGACCTCACGCGCTCGGTTGTTTCGAGCGGCTACCTCGTGGGCACGCTCGCCGGCGCGACCGCGCTGCCGGTCGTCGGCCGCCAGATCGACCGCTTCGGCGTCCGCCGGGCCATGGTGGTGATCGCGACCGGGTTTGCGCTGGCGCTCGCAGCGATGGCCGGCGTGCAGGGGATCGTGACCCTTACCGTCGGCTTCGTAGGGATCCGGATGCTCGGCCAGGGGTCCCTGTCGATCGCGAGCACCGTGGCGGTGCAGCGCTGGTTCGAGCGTCGCCGGGGGTTCGCCATCGGGGTTCTCGCCATGGTCTCGAGCGCGCTCATGGCTCTGGTCCCCGTGGGTCTCGACCTGGTCATCGACGCTGCCGGGTGGCGGGTGGCGTGGCTGGTGGCGGCGGCCGTGGTGGCGGGGGTGGTGATCCCCATCGCCGCTCTCGGGATCGTCGACCGCCCCGAGGCCGTGGGACAGCGTCCTGACGGCGATCTCCCGTCCGGCAGTGAGACCGGCGGAGAGCCGGGGCTGATGGCGGCGCCGTCGTTCACCCGGGCCGAGGCGGTGCGGACCATCCCGTTCTGGGTGCTGGCCATCGCCGCCGCCCTGTCGGCGATGTTCGTCACCGCCCTGAACTTCCACCAGATCTCACTGCTGGGTGAGGCGGGGCTCTCGAGCACGGCGGCTGCGGCCCTCTTCCTGCCGCAGGTGATCGGGTCGACGTTGGTGGCGGTGGGGTTGGGGGCGCTGAGCGACCGCTTCGGTCGGCGGGGCCTGCCCGCCACCGCCATGGTGCTCTTGACGGTGACCCTGCTGGTCGGCTCCAACGTGACGCCGGGGGCGGTGGTCGTGGTCTATGCGGTGCTGATCGGGGCGACGACGGGGGCGATGCGCACCACGAGCGGCACGCTGATGCCGGCGTGGTTCGGGGTCGCCCACCTCGGCTCGATCCAGGGGCTGTTGACCCTCGTCCTGGTGGTGGGCTCGGCGCTCGGCCCGGTCGCCTTGGCGCTCGCCGAGCAGTGGTTGGGCGGGTACGACGCCGCGCTGCTCGCGGCCGCGGCGGTGCCGGCGGTGGCCGCCTGGTTCGCCTGGCAGGGGGCGGGCCGGGCTCCTGCCGCCGCGTGAGTCAGACCGGCGCTTCGACCTTCAGGGTGCGGGTCTCCTCGGGGAGGTTGGAGCGGAGGTCGTCGACGAGGTCGTCGCGGATGGCGCGGTACTCGGGGTCGTCCCAGAGGTTGTGCCACTGGTGGGGATCCTCGTCGACGTTGTACAGCTCGCCCTCGGTCCCGTCGTACTGGATGTCGATCGGGTCGATGACGCGGTTGCCCATCAGATGCTGGACGAAGACGTTCTCCTCGAGGCCGTTGGGCTGCCCGCCGGTGCTCGGCTCGTACACCGTGCACAGCCAGCCGTCGCGGTAGAGGGAGCGCAGGTGCATCCCGTAGCTCGGGAACTGGCTGTCCCACTCGGTGATCACCCGCTCGCGATGGCCATCTTCGGTGGGGAGGGGCTCGCCCTGCGCCCAGTCGGGGATGGGCACCCCGGCGATCTCGCAGAAGGTGGGGGCGAGGTCGAGCTGGCCGACCGGGTCGGTGACCACGGCCGGCTCGACGCCCGCGTTGGGGGCGGGGCGCCACACGAAGGGGAGTCGCATCAGCGCGTCGACGTGGAACGGCCCCTTGTAGAGGAACCCGTAGTCGCCCTGCATCTCGCCGTGGTCGGTGGTGAAGAAGATGTCGGTGTCGTCGGCGACCCCCATGGCCTCGAGTTGCCGGATGACCGCGCCGACGGCCTCGTCGATCAGTTCGTTCATGACGTGGGTCTTGGCGTTCACCTCGCGGATCATGTCGTCGGTCAGCGCTTGGGGCCGGTAGGTGGCCGGGCCGCCCTCGAGGTTCCAGAGCTTCCCCTCGTAGATGGCCCGCCAGTGGGCGGGCTTGGTCGAGAGCACCTCGCTGATGGCCTCGGGTGAGCCCGGGTGGCCCGGCGGCAGGTCGAGGTCCTGCCACGGTACCCGGTGCAGCTCGGAGGCGGGCGGGTCCCAGGGGTGGTGGGGGTCGGGGAGGCTCATCCAGCAGAAGAAGTGCTCGTCCCCGTCGAGGCTGTCGAGCCAGGCGAGCGTGTGATCGCGCACCCAGTCGGTGTGGTACAGCTCACGGGGGATCGGGTTGTTCGCGGTCTCCGGCGCCCCGGTGTCGCCGCCGCCCTTCGCCCCGAGCAGGTCGGCGAAGGCGTGCAGGTACTCGGGATGATGCTCCTCGAGCCAGTAGCCGTAGTGGCCGAGCGGCCGGTCGCCCGGCGCCAGCGGCGTGTGCGCCCCCTGGATCGAGATGTCGAAGCCCCGCCACGGGCCGACGTCACCCCGCTTGGCCCGGCGGCTCTCCTCGTAGATCTCGTTGTCGGGGTCGAAACCGGGCTCGAAGTGGGCCTTGCCCAGCAGCGCCGTGCGGTAGCCGGCCTCCTCCTGGAGCCACCCGGCGATGCTCGGGGCGTCCTCGGGGAGCGGCACCCCGTTCGACACCACGCCGTGGGTGCGCACGTACTGGCCGGTGAGGATGGTCGAGCGGGCCGGCATGCACACCGTGTTCTGGTTGTAGGCCCGCCGGTAGTTCACGCCCTCGGCGGCGAGGCGGTCGACGACCGGGGTGCGGGCGATCTCGCCGCCGTTGCAGCCCAGCGAGTCGTACCGCTGCTGGTCGGTGGTGATGAAGAGGATGTTGCGTGCCATCGCCACAGCCTGACCGCTGGCGGCCCGATTGTCAGGTACCCGGCGTGAGTGTCGTACCCGTCTGGTTCGATGCGCGGATGGACGAAGACACCCTGAACCGAACCGTGGCCGGCGAGCCGCTCCGTGACCTGATTCCGGCGTTGCTGGAGATCGGCGAGAACTCGTGGACCGACGATGAAGGGAGGTGGCGCACCGAGGTTGCGCTGGAATCCGAGATCGGAACCCCCTTCGGTCGAGCGCTCATGCGCGTGGAAGCCGAGTTGTTGCTCGAGGACGCCGACCGTCTCGGTGAGCCCGGCGGCGAGGAGCGGACGCCCGACCAACGCCGAGCCGACGCCCTCCTTGCCCTCACTCTGCGGATGAGCGACGCCCTGCCGTGATCACTTGGCATACACAAAGACCAAGGAAGGTTGTGTATCGTGAATGACGTGCGCACGAACATCGACATCGACGACGACCTCCTCGCGGAGGCGCAGGCGGTCGCCGGCACCACTACCAAGCGGGCCACCGTCGACTACGCCCTGCGTGAGCTCGTGCGGCGCAGGGAACGTCAGGCAGTGCTCGACCTGCGCGGGAACGTGAACTGGGAGGGCGACCTCGACGAGAGCCGGCGGGGCAGGACGGCGTGATCGTCGTCGACACCAGCGTCTGGATCGACTTCTTCCGTCAACGCACGACTCCCCAGGCCGCGGCGTTGACGGATCTCCTCGAAGACGACGCCGGCGTCGCGATCACCGATGTCGTGCTCACCGAGCTTCTGCAAGGAGTGCCGAATGCCGAAGCCGCCCGGTTCGAGGAGACGATGCTCGCCTTCGACGTTCTCCGGCTCGGGTCGATCGATGACTTCACCCGCGCGGCTGCGCTCTACCGGCAGGCTCGATCCGCCGGTGAGACCGTGCGGCGCACCGTCGACTGCCTGATCGCCTCGGTGTGTGTGCGAGAAGGGCTGGCCCTTCTCCACGCAGACGTCGACTACGAGCGGCTGGCTCGCTGTACCGAGCTGGAGACCGTGGCGGTCTGATCGGTGGCGCCCGATCGTCAGCGGTCGATCAGCTCGGTCGGCAGGCAGTGCTTGGCCACCTTGCCGTTGGGGTCGCGGGGGAGGCGGTCGACGAACTCGATGCGGCGAGGCGCCTTGTAGTCGGCGAGGCGCTCGCGACACCACGCGGTGATCGCGTCGGCGTCGAGGCCGGAATCGGTCCGAGGCTCGACGACCGCACAGACGATCTCGCCCCACCGCTCGTCGGGGAGGCCGAGCACGGCGCAGTCGACCACGTCGGGATGTTCGACGAGGGTGTCCTCGATCTCGCGCGGGTAGACGTTCACCCCGCCCGAGATGAGCATGTCGCCCTTGCGGTCGACGAGGTAGAGGTAGCCGTCGTCGTCGCGATAGCCGACGTCGCCGACCGAGAACCATTCGCCGTCGTAGGCGGCGGCGGTCTTCTCGTCGTCGTTGTGGTAACGGAAGCCCCCGGTGGTCTCGCTCCGCACGTAGATCTCGCCCACCTCGCCCGGTGGCAGCTCGTTGCCCCGCTCGTCGACGATCTTGAACTCGTTGCCGGGCGCCGGGCGGCCCACGCTGCCGGGGTGCTCGAGCCATTCCTGCGGGCCGATGAAGGTGCCGCCACCCTCTGACGCGCCGTAGTACTCCCACACCTTGTCGGGACCGACCAGGTCCATGAACGCCCGCTTGACCGGGACCGGGCACGGGGCCGCTGCGTGCACCACCAGCCGGAGCGACGACAGCTCGTGGGCCTTCCGCGTGGCCTCGGGCAGCTCGAGGATGCGGATGAAGTTGGCCGGCACCAGGTGGGTGTTGGTCACCCTGTAGCGCTCGACGAGAGCGAGGCACTCCTCGGCGTCCCAGCGGGGCATCACCACCACGGTGCCGCCGAAGGCTAGGTGCGACTGCGCCCACGCCTGGGGGCCCGAGTGGTAGATGGGGCCGGCGAGGAGGTGCACGTCGCCGGGGCCGAAGTTCCACCGCTGGCCCATGGCGGCCATCCCGGCCGCCGAGCGGCGGAAGTCGCCCTCGGCGATCGCCACCCCCTTGGGCTTCCCGGTGGTGCCGGACGTGTAGACCATCGTGGTCGGCCAGCAGTCGCCGCCCGACTCGAGAAACGGGTCGTCATCGGGAGCGTCGGCGAGGGCGGCGTCGTAGCTCCCTTCGCCCCCGACCACGAGCCGGGCCACGTCGGGCGTGTCGGCGAGAGCGGGGAGCAGATCGCCGTGCACCACCGCTGCTTTCGCACCCGAGTCGGACACGATCCAGCCCGTCTCGGCCGCCTTGAAGTGCACGTTGATCGGAACCGCGATGGCGCCGAGGCGACCGCAGCCGTGGACCGCCTCGAACCACTCGGCCGAGTTGGGGAGCATCACCGCCACCCGGTCGCCCTCCCCGACCCCGAGGGCGACGAGGGCGTGGGCCGCTCGGCGGGCCCGGTCGTCGAGCTCGGCGTAGCTGAGGGTGGAATGGCGGGCGTCGGCGATTCGCAAGGCCACGGCGTCCGGGAGTGTCCGCGCCTGGGCCGGGAGGCCTGCCTCGTTCCGCGTCACGCCGGGGACCTTAGGTGAGGGCCGCCAGGACACGGGTCGCAGCGCGACCTCGGTTGCGTTCGCGAGACTCCGGACCATGAGCGAACCCCGCATCGAGCTGACCGCACGCGAGTCGACCGCCGGGCCGGTGGAGCAGTACGTCCCGCGAGGCGCCCCCAACGTGGTGATGGTGGTGCTCGACGACATCGGGTTCTCGCAGCTCGGCTGTTTCGGCTCCGACATCGACACCCCGACCATGGACCGGCTCGCCGGCGAGGGGCTGCGGTTCACCAATTTCCACACCACCGCCATGTGCAGCCCCACCCGCGCGTCGCTGCTCACCGGGCGGAACCACCACCGCCTTGGTCTCGGGTTCCTCCCCGACCTCCCCATGCGCTTCCCCGGCTACCACGGCCGCATGCCTCCCGAAGCCGCCACGCTCGCCGACGTCCTCGGCGAGAAGGGTTGGGCCACCTACGCGGTGGGCAAGTGGCACCTCACACCGCGCGACGAGCGCACCCCGGCGGGGCCGTTCGACTGCTGGCCGATCGGCAAGGGGTTCGAGCGGTACTACGGCTTCCTCGGCGGCGACGCCAACCACTGGTCACCCGACCTGGTGCGCGACAACAGCTTCGTCGACCCACCCCGCCGTCCCGAGGACGGCTACCACCTCACGGAAGACCTCGCCGACGAGGCCATCGGCATGATCCGGGCGCTCGAGGTGGCCCAGCCCGAGCGGCCGTTCTTCCTCTACTTCGCCACCGGCTGTGGGCACGCCCCCCACCACGTGGCTCCCGAGTGGGCCGACGCCTACCGCGGCCGGTTCGACGGCGGGTGGGACGCGTGGCGCGCCGACACCCTGGCCCGCCAGAAGGATCTCGGCATCGTGCCGCCCGACACCGAGCTGTCGCCCCGACCCGACTGGGTCGACGCGTGGGACGGCCTCTCCGACGACGCCCACCGTTGCTACGCGCGGATGATGGAGGTGTTCGCCGGGTTCCTGACCCACACCGACGCCCAGCTCGGCCGGCTGGTCGCGGAGCTCGAGGCCACCGGGCGCCTCGACGACACGATCTTCGTGCTCCTGTCGGACAACGGGGCGTCGGCCGAGGGCGGGCCCCACGGCTCGACCAACGAACTGCGCTTCATCGTCGACCTCCACGAAAACCTCGAGCACAACCTCGAGCACCTCGACGATCTCGGTGGCTGGCGCTCCTACAACCACTACCCCTGGGGCTGGGCGTTGGCGGGCAACACGCCGCTGCGGCGGTGGAAGCGCTACACCTGGGAGGGCGGTGTGCGTGACCCGCTCGTCCTGCGGTTCCCGTCGGCCACCGCCGACCCGGGTGGCCTGCGGGCCCAGTACTGCCACGCCATCGACGTGGCTCCCACGGTGCTCGAGCTGTGCGGGGTGGAGATGCCCGAGGCCGTGCGGGGGATCGAGCAGATGTCGGTCGACGGGGTGAGCCTGCGGCCCGTGCTCGACGACAGCGGCGCCGGCGAGGTGCGCACGACCCAGTACTACGAGTTGTGGGGGAGCCGGGCCATCTACCACGAGGGGTGGAAGGCGGTGACCGACCACGTCAACCAGCAGCACCGGGCCGAGCGGGAGCTGACCGAGGGGTCCTCGGACTTCCACACCGACCGGTGGCTGCTCTACGACACCGCCGACGACTTCTCCGAGAATCACGACCGGTCGGAGGAGCAGCCCGAGAAGCTCCAGGAGTTGATCGAGGTGTGGAACCGTGAGGCCGAGGCCAACGGGGTCTTGCCCCTCGCCGACGACATCATCGACCGGATGGCCCACATCGACCAGCGCTGGATCGCCGGCAACACCCGGTGGGAGTTCCGGACCGGCGACCGCCTCCACGAGGACGCCGGCCCGCTGCTGGTGGGCACGGACTGGGCGCTGGCGGCCGACGTCGAGCCCTTCGACCCGGCCGAACACCGGGGTGTGCTCTGCGAGCAGGGCGACTGGACGAACGGGTGGGGCTGGTTCGTCGGCGGTGAGAAGGGCGCGGGCACCCTCACCTGGGTCCTCAACTGGGTGGGCGAGCACCTGTTCTTCGTGCGTGGCGAGGTGCCCGAGGGCGCCACCCGGCTCGGGTTCGCCTTCACCCGCACCGACGAGGCGGGGGCCGGGGGAGTGGGCCGGCTACTCGCCGACGGCGAGGCGATCGGCGAGGCCGAGATCCCCACCGGGCTGCCGTTCCGGTTCAACCCCAACGGGTCGTTCCTCTGCATCGGCCACGGCCGGGGCTTCCCCGTCTGCGACGACTACGCCAACCCGTTCGACTGGAGCGGTCGGATCGACCGGCTCGTGATGGAGGTTGCCAACGCCGCCATCGTCGACGGCCAGGCCGATCTCGAGACCGTGATCCGCCACCAGTGAGTCCACGGCCTCGCGTCACCGCCACTCAGGGTACTCACACACCCGGGTGGACCGGCCGGTAGCGTGCGGCGATGAACAACCTCACCGAACTTCCGGTCGGGGAGCTGGCGGCGAAGGTGCGGGCCGGCGAGGTGTCGCCCGTCGAGACCGTGCGGGCCGCCCTCAACGCCATCGAGGCGCTCGACGACCGGCTCAACGCCTGCTGCCAGGTGCAGCCCGAGGTGTCGCTCGCGGCGGCCGAGACGCTCGAACAGCGCATCGCCCGGGGTGACGACCCGGGCCCGCTCGCGGGCGTGCCCATCGGCGTGAAGGACCTCGAGGACGTCGCCGGCTGGCGCACCACCTACGGCGACCCGGCCCACGCCGACGACGCGCCGGCCGCGCGCAACTCGGTTGAGGTGGAGCGACTGCTGGCGGCCGGATGCATCGTGGTGGCCAAGACCAACACCCCCGCCTACGGATTCCACGGCGAGACCGACAACCTGGTCTTCGGCCCCACCCGCAATCCCTGGGCGGAGAGCCGCACTCCGGGCGGATCGAGCGGGGGAACGGCGGCGGCGGTGGCGGCGGGGATGCTGCCCCTCGCCACCGGCTCCGACGGGGGCGGCTCGATCCGCATCCCGTCGGCGACCTGCGGCATCTCGGGCTTCAAGCCGTCGCACGGGGTCGTGCCCTCGAGCGACGGTTTCGAGCCACCGGTGTGGGGGCCCTTCTCCACCAAGGGCCCTATGGCCGACACCTTCGGCGAGGTGGCGCTCGCCCTCGACGTGATCAAGGGTGCCACCCCACTCGATCTGCTCTCGACCGAGTTGCCGGGGTCCTTCGCCGACGCCGCGGCCCGGCCCCGGTTGAACGGCCTTCGCATCGCCTGGTGCCCGAAGCCCAACACCCTCGTTCCCGACGCCGCCACCCTCGCCGTCTACGAGTCGGCGCTGAAGACCCTGGAGGACGGGGGAGCGACGGTAGAGGCGATCGACACCGTCTTCCCCGAATCGCCGATGGGGGCGTGGCTGGCGCGGTCGGCCGTCGGGTGCTGGCGGGTAATCGGGCCCGACCGCGAGGCCTGGGAAGGCCGCTTCCTCCCTGCGGCTACCGCCCTCGCCAACGTGGGCGAGCACATCACGGTCGACGATCTCCTCGAGGGTGAGGACACCGCCCACCGCTGCGCGCAGGGTCTGGTGAAGCTGTTCGACCGCTTCGACGTGGTGGTGACCCCGGCGATGGCGGCCGCTCCGCCGCGGGTGGGTGAGGAGCACCCGCTCGGACCCGGGTGGGCCGGTGATTTCACCCTGCCGTTCAACCTCACCCGCAGCCCGGGTGCAGTGGTCCGGGCCGGCTTCGTGGAGGACGACGGCGAACGACTGCCGGTCGCCCTCCAACTCCTGGGGCCGCGGCTCGGCGACCTCACGCTCACGTCGATCGCCGCCGGGTTCGAGGAAGCCCTGGACGCCGGCGCCGATCGTCCCCCGGTCCACATCGACGCCTGACCGTCCGGCCCGGGTGTGGAACGCTGGTGGGCATGGCTGCTGACGGGCCGAGCGTGGACTTCGAGAGCCCTCCCGTCGCGATCCAGACCGCGCTGGCCTTGGCGCGCCATCGGCTCGGCATGGACCTGGCGTTCGTGTCGGCGGTGCGGGGCGGCACCCGGATGTTCACGTTCGTCGACAGCGCCCTCACCGACACGCTCGTCGAGCCGGGGGACGCTGATCCGCTCGATGAGGCCTACTGCAGGCTCGTCATCGAGGGGACGATGCCGGCCTTCGTCTCCGATGTCGGTGCCGCCGACGGGGTTCCAGACCTGCCCACTCGGGGTCGCTACGACATCCGCTCGCATGCCGGGGTGCCCCTCGTCCTCGCCGACGGCCGGGTGATCGGAACGTTCTGCTGTATTTCTCGTGAGCCCGTCGCCGACATCGATTCGGTGACCCTCCGGGAGCTGCGCGTGCTCGCCGCCTTCGTCGCCGAGCAGATCGAGCTTGATGCCACGACCCGTGCCGCGTGGATGCACGACCTCCAGGCCGAGCGTCGGGCCCTCGTCCAGAGCATCGCCCACGAAGTACGAACGCCGCTCACGGTGATCCAGGGGGTGGCCGACCTCATCAACCGAATCGACGCGATCGACCCGCCGACGTTCCGAGAGCTGGTCGCCGGTGTGGCCGCGTCCAGCCGACGGCTCGCCGAGCTGGCCGACCAGGTCGTCGCCACTGCTGACGCTCTCGCCGAAGGCGAGGGGACGTCCCAGGTGGAACTGGGCGAGCTGGTGTGGGCAGCGGCGCGCGGCGTCGACGCCGGCGGGCGGATCAACGTCCAGCACCTCGACGGCGGGTTCACCCTCGCATGCAGCCGCCGAACTCTCGAGGCGCTGGTCACCGCGGTCGTCGAGCACGCGCTCCTCCAATCGGTTCCGGGGTCATCGGTGAGGGTGACGGGTCGGCAGGACGGTGGGGCCCTGCACTTGGTGATCGCGTATGAGAGCTACGGCGTGGAACGAACGGGTGAACGAGATCGGGTGCAGCGCACGAGCGGTGCCGGCGTCCGCCTCCTACTGGCGACGACGCTGGCCCGGGAGGCCGGCGGCCGCCTCGAGTTCAGTCTCGCTCCCGACGGCGACGCTACGATCGACGTGGCCCTGCCGTTGGTCGACGACTGACGGTGCCGGAGGGGCGGGCGGCGTCGCTACATTGAGGCGCGCCCGCCCGCTTCCCCCCGTCCGGAGCCCGTTCCATGCCCACGCGCGACGATCTGCGCAACCTCGCCATCGTGGCTCACGTCGACC
>CAZTOV010000011.1:40619-43619 GCA_964615175.1 uncultured Burkholderiales bacterium | reverse complement strand
ACGTGCTGCTCCTCGACGTGACCCCGCTCAGCCTCGGCATCGAGACCAAGGGCGGTGTGATGACCGCGCTCATCGAGCGCAACACGACCATCCCCACCAAGCGGTCCGAGACCTTCACGACCGCCGACGACAACCAACCCAGCGTCGAAGTTCACGTCCTCCAGGGCGAGAGCGACCTCGCCATGCGCAACAAGTCGCTCGGCAAGTTCCAGCTCGTCGGCATCCCGCCGGCGCCGCAGGGCACGCCGCAGATCGAGGTCACCTTCGACATCGACGCCAACGGGATCGTCCACGTGTCGGCGAAGGATCTCGGCACCGGCAAGGAACAGGCGATGACCATCACCGGCGGCACCGCCCTGCCCGAGGACGAGATCGACGAGATGGTCAAGGAGGCCGAGGCCCACGCGGAGGAGGACCGGAAGCGTCGCGAGGAGATCGAGATCCGCAACAACGCGGACAACCTCGTGTACCAGACCGAGAAGCTCCTCTCGGACCAGGCCGAGCAGGTCTCCGACGACGAGAAGTCGGCGATCACCGAGAAGCTCGAAGCCCTGAAGAAGGCCCTCGAGGGCGACGACATCGAAGCGGTGAAGTCGACCCAGGAAGAGCTGATCCAGGCGAGCCAGACCTTCGCCCAGCGCCTCTACGAGCAGGCCTCCGCCCAGGCGGGCGGGCCCGAGGCGGGCGCCGGCGCCCCTGGGGCCGAAGCAGGCTCGGCGGAGACGTCCGACGACGACGTCGCCGACGCCGAGATCGTCGACGAAGAGGGCGAGAGCGGCGGTGAGGAGGCTGCCGGATGACGGAAGGTCGCGACGAAGAGCGTGACGAGCGGCATCTGAAGGCCGTCGACGATCCGGATGCGCCGGCGCCGGCGCCGGTGCCGACGAAGGGTGCCTCCGACGCCTCCGGTTCGGCGCCGCCTCGAGCCGAGTCTGACGACCCGTCCAGAGACGAGGACCGGCAGTCGTCGTCAAGGGGCCCCTCGGACGTGCCTTCGGGTGCCTCGGAAGAGAACCTGTCCTCGGATTCCTCGGATTCCTCGGATTCCTCGGACGTCGAATCGTCGGAGTCCGAGGGTTTGCGCTCCGTGAGAGATGACTCGGATGACGAAGCCTCCGGTGACCCTGACCCTGTGACCCGGGAGCGCGACGATCTGCGGGAGACACTGCAGCGGGTCCAGGCCGAGTTCGAGAACTTCCGGAAGCGGACGATGCGCGACCAGACGGCGCAGCTCGAGCGGGCCACCGAACGGCTCGTGGACGATCTGCTGCCGGTACTCGACAGCTTCGAGCTCGCGGTCGTCAACATCCCCGAGGGCGACCTCGACGACGCGGCGGCGAAGCTGCGCAAAGGGGTCGAGCTCGTCTACGCCGAGCTGCTCGGCGTGTTGGAGAAGACCGGCCTCGAGCGCATCGAAGCCCACGGGCGTGCCTTCGATCCCGAGGAGCACGAGGCGGTCATGCGCGAAGGTGACGGCGACGTCGTCACCGAGGTGATGCGCACCGGGTACAAGCTCAAGGGACGCGTGCTGCGGCCCGCCATGGTGAAGGTCGGCGGGCCGGAGGACGAGGAATAGGAGGCGATCGATGCCTCCCCAGCGGGAGTGGTTCGAGAAGGACTACTACGAGGTCCTCGCCGTCTCGAAGGACGCGTCGCAGAAGGACGTCACCAAGGCGTACCGCAAGCTCGCCCGGGAGAGCCACCCCGACGCCAACCCCGGCGACGAGAAGGCCGAGGAGCGGTTCAAGGAGATCTCCAACGCCTACGCCGTGCTCGGCGACCCCGAGAAGCGCAAGGAGTACGACGAGGTGCGTCGCATGGCGGCCTCGGGCATGGGGGGCTTCGGCGGCGGCTTCGGCGGTGCCCCCGGCGGGGCTCGAGTCCGCTTCGGCGATGTCGGAGACGTCGGGGGGATCGACGACATCCTCGGTGCGTTCTTCGGCGGTGGAGGCCGGCGGGGCGCTCGCGGCGGAGCGCGACGCGGCGCCGATCTCGAGACGCGTCTCAACCTGAGCTTCGACGACGCCGTCAAGGGCACGACCACCAGCGTCATGGTCGACGCCGACAAGGCCTGCGCGGCGTGTCATGGTTCCGGAGCCGAGCCCGGCACCTCGCCCACCGCGTGCCCCCAATGCGGCGGTGCCGGAACCGTGGCCATCGACCAGGGTCCCTTCTCGTTCTCGCAGCCGTGTCCGGACTGCGGCGGGGCCGGGCGCATCGTCGAGACGCCGTGCAAGCGGTGCGGGGGCCGCGGGGTCGAGCGAGGGCGCCGCGACGTGCAGGTGCGCATTCCACCGGGTGTGCGCGACGGGGAACGGATCCGGGTCAAGGGGCGCGGCGCCCAGGGAGCCGGCGGGGGTCCCGCGGGCGACCTGTACGTGCGGGTGCACGTCCCCGATCACCCGGTCTTCGAACGTCGCGGACGCTACGACCTGGGGCTCAAGCTTCCCGTCACCTTCACCGAGGCGACCCTGGGCGCCGAAGTGAAGGTGCCCACCCTCGACGGACGCGTCACCGTGCGGATCCCGCCGGGGACGCCGAGCGGTCGGACCCTCCGGGTGCGGGACAAGGGCGTCCACAAGCCGGGGAGCGGCCGCGGCGACCTCCTCGCCACCGTCGAGGTGGCGGTTCCGCAGAAGGTGTCGAAGGAGGAGCGCGAACTCCTCGAACGCCTCGCCGAGTTGAACGGTGAGAGCCCGCGGCGCCACCTCGAGGAGGCGTGAGCACGATGGGTCGACGCGGTGAACGCGATCGAGGCGAGCGATGCAGCGACCGGGCCGTCTACGTCATCTCGGTGGCGGCCGAGCTCGCGGGCGTGCACCCCCAGACCCTCCGGATCTACGAGCGCAAGGGCCTCATCGAGCCCGAACGCACTCCCGGAGGTTCGCGGCGCTACTCCGACGACGACATCGAGCGGCTGCGCCACATTCACGAGCTGACGGCCGAGGGGCTCAGCCTCTCCGGCGTGCGCCGGTTCCTCGAGCTGGAGGCTCATCTCGG
>CAZTOV010000011.1:0-40519 GCA_964615175.1 uncultured Burkholderiales bacterium | reverse complement strand
AGGGGCTCAGCCTCTCCGGCGTGCGCCGGTTCCTCGAGCTGGAGGCTCATCTCGGTCGGGCCCGCCGCGAGGTCGACCGCCTCCATCGGATGCTCGAGGACATGCGGCGTCAACAGCGGCGAGGCCGGGAGCTGGTCCTCCTCCGCGACGCCGGGCGCCCGCGACATTCATCGGTCTGACCCGGTCTGGTCGGCCTGACCCGGTCTGACCCGGTCTGACCGGGTCAGGCGCTCCTGCAGCGATGATCCGGAGGAGCGTCCGTTAGATTTCGTCGTCGACCCCTGGGCTCGAAGCGCGGGCCGGGGAGGCGGGGATGAACGAGCAGCAGGGCAGCGGTGGCCGCGTAGCGCGGCGATGGATCTGGGCAGCGGTCGGTATCGGCGCGATCGCCGTGGTCGTGGTCGCGCTCGTCCTCGTGTCCGGGCTCGACGGCGATGAAGTCGGTGGGGCGGTCTCCGACGTCGACGAGGTCGCCGGGGCCACGGTGCGGATCACCACCGAGGGCAGCCACGCGACCCCCGCCTTGGGAGCCGGCGATGTCGGAGGTGGTGGGACGGGGTTCTTCGTCTCGGAGGACGGCGTCATCGTTGCCAGCCATCACGGGGTGGCCGGCGCCGAGTCGATCGACGTGGCGGTCCCGGGAATCGACGAGCCCTTCGATGGACAGGTCGTCGGGTTGTCGGAATGTGCCGACCTGGCGGTGCTCTCGATCGCCTCCGAGCGTGAGTTCCCCTTCGTCGACTGGACGAGCGCCGAGCCGAGCACCGGCCTCGACGTCTTCGCCTTCGGTTATCCGGCCGATTCAGACGAGGTGGTACGGAGCCGCGGCGTCGTGTCGGTTGCCCAGGCGGAAGGTGACAGCCGCTGGGCTTCGGTCGACAACACGCTGGCTCACACCGCGGTCGTCGAAGCCGGGGGGGCCGGCGGACCCCTTGCCCTTTCCGACGGCCGGATTCTCGGGGTGAATTACGAGCCCGACGGCGGCGACCGGGTCGCGGTCAGCCACGTCGAGGCGCGCGAGGTGGTCGAGGCGCTGGCCGGTGGCGATCACCTCCACTCGATCGGGGTCAACGGGCAGGCGGTGCTCGACGACGCATCCGGGGTCTCGGGGATCTGGGTGGCGGCGGTGGTGCCCCGGTCTCCGGCGGCGCGCACCGGAATCGAGCCGGGCGACCTCATCACCCGGATCGAAGGGGTGAGCCTCGGCGGCGACGGCACCAAGGCCCAGTACTGCGACGTGCTCCGTAGCCACGAGGCCGATGCCGTCCTCGCGGTCGAGGTGCTGCGACTGGACTCGGGTGAGGTGTTCGAGGGCCAGATCAACGGTGACCGCCTCGAGCCGTCGTTCTCGTTTGCCCAGACCCTCGGAGACGCCTTCGCGGAGCCGTCCGACGACGTTCCCGACACCCACAGCGAGTTCGTGACCGTCGTCGATGACACCGGGGTGATCTCCCTCGAGGTGCCGGTCGAGTGGGGGGAGGTCGACGGCCGACCGCTCGTCGTCGACGAGGGCGACGGTCGCCCCAACATCCGAGCGGCGCCGAGCCTCGAAGGATTCGAGACCTCGTTCGCCGTACCGGGCGTCAACGTGTCGCTGTTCGGAGACGCGGGTCCGAGCGATGCCGACGAGCTGCTCGACGCCGCGTCCGGGGCTCTGGAGGCGAGTTGCGCCAGCGTGACCCGTCAGCCGTACGACGACGCTCGACTCCGGGGGTCGTTCGACGAGTACACGGGTTGCGGGGACAAGGGATCGTCGGTGGTGGTGGTCGTCGCCGGACCCGAGGATGGCGGCCGGCTCGTCCGCGTGCTGATCCAGGTCGTGACCCGGGCCGACCTCGGCGCGCTCGACACCATCCTCGACACCGTCGTCGTCGACGGGGAACGAGACGGCTGAACCTTCATCCGGAACGCCCCCAACCGGCGCGCGGTGAGGCGGCGAACGAGTACTGTGCCGCCGAATGTCAGACGTTCCCGAGGGGTTGCCCCCGGGCGGGCCGCCGCCGGAGCCTCCTCCTGCTCAATCCCCCACCTCGTTGCCCGAGCCACCGCCTCCCGGCGCGCCCTCTGACGGCGGTGGCCGGCATGGGCACTTCTTCCGCCGCCTCGACCTGAAGGCGGCCATTGCCATCTTGATCGGCCTGGTGTCGATCACCGGCGCGTTCACCACCTGGCGAGCGGTGTTGCTCGCCGAGCAGGCCACCGACAACGATCGGCTCGCGGTGCGTCAGAGCGCCCTCCAGGAGCGCCAGGAGTCGAACACCCAGATCCAGCTCCAGTCCGAGATCGCGCAGTTCGGGACCTACAAGGCCAGCCTCCACGAGGCCGCCACGCTCGAGTCACAGGCCGGCGGACTCGAAGGCCCGGCGGCCGGGGAGCTCCTCGACCGAGCCGCCCTGCTGCGGAGCCAGGCCCGCGACCTCGAGGGGCTCCGGATCGACACCCGCTTCGTGAGCTTCGACGCCGCCGGGCTCCCCGACACGTTCGACGTCGACGGGCGCCGAGCCGAGCTGCTCCGGGCCAGCGACGAGGTCGCCAAGGTCAACCCCCAGGCGACCATCGCCGAGGCCGACGACCTCCGCTCACGGAGCCAGCGACTCATCGGGTGGATCGTGGTGCTCGTGCTTGCCGCCGCCGTACTCACGGTGGCGCAGATGGCATCGAACGATCGTCTGCGCCCCCTGCTGGCGGGTACCGGCACGCTCGTCTGGCTCGTGGCCACCGCCATCGCGTTCGGGGGGAGCTAGGAGAAGGGCAGGCTGCAAGCGTCGTCCGAAGTGGCGGGCTCGCACGGCCAGGCATGGGGCAGGGGCCCCATGCTCTGGAGGTAGCCGACGAGATGTCGGCGGGAGGACAGATGGAGTTCGAAATCCCGGGGATCGAGGAGACGGACGCGGGTGACCCGTTCAAGCGGCGGGTGGCGCTGTTCGTCGTGCTCGTCACCCTGGTTGGCAGCTTCGTCGGCTACCTCCAGACCCGGGCTTCCAACGAGGAGGACGTGGCGGCCCGCACCGGCCAGATCCTCGGCGTTCAGGGTCTCGGCGAGGACCTCGAACACAGCTCCAACTTCAACCGGGCCTTCGACATCTACGTGCGCTCCAAACTCCTCGAGCGCCAGGAGGTATCCGAACGGCGGCAGGGCGACCAGGCCGAAGTCGAACGTCTCACCACGGTGCAGAGCGCCATCGCCCAGCTCAGCCCGCTCCTCTCCGACGCCGAGTACGCCGACGACACCGTGCCCTTCTTCGAGCAGAACCTGTTCGCCGACCGCCGTGTCGAGGCGAACGAGGCCCGCCTGCGCCAGGACGCTTCGGTGGCGAAGGAACAGGATTGGGGTGCGAAGGCCGACGGCTTCGTCGCCGTGCTTACCGTGTTGGCGGTCAGCCTCTTCCTCGCCGGTCTCTCGCTCACGGTCACGGGGCGGGGCCGCAGACTGCTCGTCGCGCCCGCCGTGCTCATCGCCGTCGTCTGCGTGGTGTGGGCGGCCGTCATCGTTTTCGACAGCGTCGACGACACACCGGACGCTGCCATCGAGGCCGTGGCCGAGGGCGACCGCCTTGCCGATCGGGCCGCCTTCGAGGCCGATCCCGAACTCCGGCTGGCCGGTTTCGAGGAAGCGATCGACGCGTACACGACCGCCATCGACGAGAAGTCCGACTACGCGGTGGCGTTCCAGCGTCGGGCTTCGGCCCACTTCCTCGCCGGCAGCCAGCAGGACGTGTCGCTCGGGTTCGTCAGCACCACCAGCGACGACCGCCTCGAACGTTCGCTCGCCGACCTGCGCAAGGCGCTCGACCTCGGGGCCGACGACGACATCCTCGTCCTCGCCAGTCTCGGCTTCGACTCGTTCCTCGCCGGCGAGTACGGCGACGCCGTCTCGCTGTCGCGACGAGCACTCGAGCTGAACGACGAGCTGTCGTCGTTGTGGTTCAACGTGGCGGTGGCCGAGCTGGCGGTCGGCAACGACGACGCAGCCGAGGACGCCTACCGCGAAGGCATCCAGATCAATACGGAGGAGACCGATGCCCAGACGGCCGACGTGGTGTTCGGCGGCGCTCGCACGGATCTCGAGATCCTCATCGAGGCCGAGCGCGACCGGGCCGACGAGGCCCGCCGGTTCCAGGCGCTGCTCACCGCGGCGCAGACCGAGTCGATTCTCGGCGTCCCGGTCGGCGACGCTCCGGCCGGCGCCTCCTTGAGCAGCTTCTCGTTCGTTCCCGAGGGCGGGCGGATCCGGGCCGACTTCCGCTACGAGAACGTTCCGGTCGGCGCGAGTGTCGCCTACCTCTGGTACACGCGACCGGATGAAAACCAGCCGTTCGTCGAACTGTCCGCCTCGAACTTCTTCCTCGACTTCCGCGACGACGGCACCGGCGAGGGCTTCATCGTGGGCGACACGGGCGCCTGCCCGGTGCCCGGCGAGTATCGACTCGATGCCTACGTCGAGGGCGAGCGGGTGGCCTCCGAGTCGACGGTCGTCGAGTCAGGAGTCCTCACCGACCCGGTGGCCGAACGCGACCAGTTCATCGGCTCGCAGTTCTGCCGCCCCGGTGGCTGGGTCGTGACGAGCGACCAGGAGGGGCTCCTGGTCGCGGCGGCGCCCGACGATTCGGCCGCCGTCGCCGTGGGCTCGTTCCTGCTCCCACGGGACCAGGTCACGGAGGGGGCCCTGGCGGTCGAGGAGGCCGCCGTCGCCGGCGCCCTGGCGCCGGATCCGGTCGAGGAGTTCATCGACTTCACCTTCGGCGGGGCCACCGGGAGCGCGGCGTTCGTCGACCATCCCGACGGATCCTCCACGGGCGTGGCGGCCTTCGTCGGTACCGACAACGTGATGCGGCTGGCCACGGTGGTGGTCTCGGATCCGGAGTTCTTCCAGCTCACCGACCAGGTGCTGGCGAGCCTCCGCTTTACGGATCTCCCCACCGACGACCCGCGGGTCCCGACCGAAGATCTCTTCGGCCCGGTCTTCAACGAGTAGCCCGCTTCGTACGCTTCGCGGGGCTGCTGCCGGGAATGCCTGAGCCCTCGCGCGCGTTGAAGAACCTGACAACGCCGTCATCAACTTCCATCCCCGTTCTTGGTCCCGGATCTCGCGATATGCGCGAGATCCGGGACCAAGAACTCGGAGGTTCGCACCATGCCGCTCGATCCCAATCGGTTCACCCGCAAGACCACCGAGGCGGTTCAGGCCGCCTCGAGCCTTGCCCGTGAGCGCAACCACGCCGAGGTGCTCCCCGAGCACCTCCTCGCCGCGCTCGTCGGCCAGGCCGAGGGGGTGGTCCTGCCGGTCCTCCAGCAGATCGGGGTGGCCCCTAAGGGGGTGCGCGACGCCGTCGAGGAGGCGCTGGGGAACCTCCCGCAGGTCTACGGTGCCACCCAGGACGTGCAGCTCGCGCGCTCGGCCCTGGAGGTCCTCGAGACAGCCGACCGCGAGCGTGAACCGTTCGGCGACGCGTACCTGTCCACCGAGCACATCCTCCTCGCCATGGCCGAGGTGGCTGGCGGCGTCGGCGACCTCCTCCGCAACCTCGGCGTCACTCGCGACGCCGTCGTCGAGGCGCTGCAACACGTCCGCGGGAGCCAGCGGGTCACCAGCGAAGACCCCGAGTCGACCTACCAGGCGCTCGAGAAGTTCAGCCGCGACCTCACCGAGGAGGCCCGCAAGGGCAAGCTCGATCCGGTCATCGGGCGCGACGACGAGATCCGCCGCGTCATCCACGTCCTGTCGCGGCGGACCAAGAACAACCCCGTCCTCATCGGTGAGCCCGGCGTCGGCAAGACGGCGATCGTGGAGGGGCTCGCCCGGCGGGTGGTCGAGGGCGACGTGCCCGAGAGCCTCCGCAACAAGCGGGTGGTCGCGCTCGACATCAGCGCCATGGTCGCCGGGTCGAAGTACCGCGGGGAGTTCGAAGAACGGCTCAAGGCGGTCCTCAAGGAGATCGCCGACAGCGAGGGCGAGATCATCACCTTCGTCGACGAGATGCACACGATCGTCGGTGCGGGCGGCGCCGAGGGCGCGGTCGACGCCGGCAACATGATCAAGCCGATGCTGGCCCGCGGCGAGCTGCGGATGATCGGCGCCACCACCCTCGACGAGTTCCGCAAGCACGTCGAGAAGGACGCGGCGCTCGAGCGCCGTTTCCAGCAGGTCTATGTGGGAGAGCCGAGCGACTCCGAGACGATCGCCATCCTCCGCGGGCTGAAGGAGCGCTACGAGGTCCACCACGGAGTCCGCATCCAGGACTCGGCGCTGGTGGCGGCCGCCACCCTCTCCGACCGCTACGTCACCGGGCGGTTCCTGCCCGACAAGGCCATCGACCTCATCGACGAGGCGGCGGCGCGCCTCCGGATCGAGATCGACTCGATGCCGGTCGAGATCGACGTGGTCGAACGCCGTCGCCGTCAGCTCGAGATCGAGAAGGCCGCGCTCGAGAAGGAGACCGACACCGCTTCCAAGGAGCGTCTCGTTGCGCTGGAGCGCGAGATCGCCGAGCTGGAGGAGCAGCGCAGCGGGATGGTGGCCCAGTGGGAGGCCGAGCGGTCGGCGATCACCGAGCTGCGCGACCTCAAGGAGGAGCTCGAGGAGGCTCGCACCGAGGCCGAGCGGGTCGAGCGCGAGGGCGATCTCCAGAAGGCCGCCGAGCTGCGCTACGGGCGGATGCCCGAACTCGAGCGTGAGATCGAGGAGAAGGCGCAGCGACTCGAGGAGCTGCACGGGGAGTCGCGGCTCCTCAAGGAGGAAGTCGACGACGAGGACGTCGCCGAGGTCGTCTCCCGCTGGACGGGCATTCCCGTGTCCAGGCTCATGGAGGGCGAGGTGCAGAAGCTGGTCCGCATGGAGGACGAGCTGCACGGTCGGGTCGTCGGTCAGGACCAGGCGGTCGCGGCGGTGGCCAACGCCATCCGCCGGTCGCGGGCGGGCTTGTCCGAGGCGCACCGGCCCATCGGGTCGTTCCTGTTCCTCGGCCCCACCGGCGTGGGGAAGACCGAGCTGGCGCGCACCCTCGCCGACTTCCTGTTCGACGACGAGCGGGCGATGGTGCGCATCGACATGTCGGAGTACATGGAGAAGCACGCGGTGTCGCGCCTCGTGGGGGCACCGCCCGGCTACGTCGGTTACGAGGAGGGCGGCCAGCTCACCGAGACGGTGCGTCGCCGGCCCTACTCGGTGGTGCTGCTCGACGAGGTCGAGAAGGCCCACCCCGACGTGTTCAACGTGCTGCTCCAACTGATGGACGACGGCCGCCTCACCGACGGGCAGGGCCGGACGGTCGACTTTTCGAACGTGGTCCTGATCATGACCAGCAACCTCGGCTCGCAGGCCATCACCCTCGAGGCCGACGAGGATCAGATGCGCGACAAGGTGATGGGCGCGGTGCGTTCGCACTTCAAGCCCGAGTTCCTCAACCGGGTCGACGAGATCGTGGTGTTCCACCGCCTCAGCGAGGAGCACATCGCCGACATCGTCGAGATCCAGGTCGAGGGTCTGGCCGAGCGCCTCGCCGGCAAGGGACTGCACCTCGACCTGACCGACGCGGGCAAGCAGCACATCGCCCGGACCGGCTACGACCCCGACTTCGGGGCCCGACCGCTCAAGCGGGTGATCCAGCGCGAGATCGCCGACCCCCTGGCCCTGCGGCTCCTCGAAGGCGAGTTCCACGAGGGCGACACGGTGATGGTCGACGCCGCCCCCGACGGCGGGGTCGTCCTCACCCAGGGTGCACCTGCCTCGGATGCCGTCGAAACCCCCGAAGAACCCGCCGCCTCCGGCTGACCCACCCTTCCTCGGTTCTTTGGGGGCTTCACCCCCTCATCGGTGGACCAAGAAGCAACGATCGTCGCGAGCCGCGGCTGCTAAGAATCGGGTCGTAGGAAGCTCGCGACCAGGAGGACGGATCACATGCCCGCACCACGCACCGCCACCGCACGGTGGGACGGCAGCATCGGCGACGGCAAGGGCACCATGGCGTTCGGGTCGGGCGCCTTCGAGGGCAGCTACTCGGTGCCGTCGCGCTTCGAAGAAGGCGATGGCACGAACCCCGAAGAGCTGATCGCCGCCGCCCACGCGGGGTGTTTCTCGATGGCCCTCTCCGGGGGCCTCACTCGAGCCGGCAACCCGCCCGACTCCATCGAGACCACCGCCTCGGTGCACATCGAGAAGCAGGACGACGGGTGGGAGATCACCAAGATCGAGCTGGTCACCGAGGCGTCGGTCCCCGGCATCGACGACGCCGCGTTCCAGGAAGCGGCCGAAGGGGCCAAGGCCGGGTGCCCGGTCTCGAAGGCCCTCGGTGGGGTCGGCGAGATCAGCCTGCAGGCCACGCTCAAGAGCTGACTCAGCGTTCGACCGACTCCGGCAGCAGCGCGAGCGTGCTGCTGCCGGCCAGGCGAAGGTGGTCGTGATCGAGCGTCATGACCGCATCGGCGTCGAGTATCTCGGCGGTGGCGATGACGCTCGCATCGACCAGACCGAGGTCGGCATCTGCGTACTGCGCGTCGATGTTGCGCGCGCGGGCGAATGCGGCCGCGTCGACCGGCTCGGCCACGTACCGGCCTTCGTCGAGGTCGGCGAGGAACGCTCTGGCGGCGTCGCTCCCGATTCGTGCGCGCACCAGGTAGTCGACCTCGACGGCGACCGTGATCGGGACGATCAACGCGTCGGTCGCATGCGCTTCGATCAGGTCCCGGCAGAGTTCATGATGCCGATCGCGCCTCGAGATGGCGGCGACGAGCGGTCCCGTGTCGCAGACGACGATCAGCGCAGGCCCTCCGCGATGTACTTCTCCGCATTGAGCCCGAGGTCGTCGACGTCAGCATCACCGGCGCCATGCGAGGCGAACCCCGCGGTGGTCCGGGCGGCGAGTGCCTCCAACAGCAACTCGCCGACGACGTCGCTCACCGTCCGGTCGCTCCGTCGCGCGAGCGCACGGACGCGCAGGTGGACGTCGTCGGGGAGGGTCACCGTCGTCTTGGGCATGAAGTGAGAATACAGCATCTAGAATCTAGAAGTCAACAGCCCTGCCGCCCATCGCTCGGCGTCGAGCTCCGAGCGTGACAACCCGTGACGGAACTGGTGGATGTGGCGCGCCTCGTGAGCGGCGATGTGGAGCAGGTTCTCCTGCCAGCACTCGAAGGTCACCACCGGTGAGGTCTTGAGCCGTGGGTCCTGATGGGTGACCGGGTAGCTGCAGTCGCGCGGGTCGGCCGGGATGTTGAAGGTGACCAGGTACCGCATCCTGTCCTGCACCCGGGCGATGCGGGGAACCCCGTCGTAGGAGCGAGCCGTCCAGGACGTCGCCTTGGGGTGGGCGCGCCGGTGCACCCACATCTGGGCCGGCGGCCCGAGGCTGTCCATGAAGGCGGCTGCATCGCGTTTTCGGCGGAACACCCGGATCGGCCGCGAGTCGTCGGGCCGGCGCACCTGGTAGCGGCGCTCGATCCGAGCCCGGGCCTTCACATGCACCTCGACGTCGTCGCAGGCGACGTCGGCGAAGCCCTCGCGCACGAGCGAGTCGATCGCGGGCCGGAGGGCCTCGGGGAACGTGGACGACACCGTGACGTGCATGCCGGGAGTCAACCAGAGGGATGTGACGGAAACGCGGACACGCACAGGGGAAGGGACTCAGCCCCATGGCTTCGCACATCACATGGATGTCATGTTCGAACTCGGACGAATCGGGCCGTCTTCGAGCGCCGGGGTCTGGTACGCTCTCCCCAAGTGAGCGATGCTTCGCGGCGTCCTGCCGCCCCTCTCCGGCATTCCGGCCGGCTCACTCCCTGATGATGATCTCTCCCCACCCGCGCCCGTCTTCTCACCCCCGTCCTGGAGGTCGCCCGTGCCCGCGACTGTGATCGTCGGCACCCAGTGGGGCGACGAAGGCAAGGGGCGGTTCACCGACCTCCTGGCCAAGGAGAGCGAGCTGGTCGTTCGCTACCAGGGCGGGCACAACGCCGGCCACACCATCGTCGCCGACGGCGAGGTGCTCCACCTCCAGCTCGTGCCCAGCGGCGTGCTCTACCCGAGCGTGACCCCCGTGATCGGGAACGGCGTCGTCGTCGACCCGGCCGTGCTCGTCGAGGAGCTCGACATGCTCGAGGGGAGGGGCATCGACACCCAACGGGTGCGGCTGTCGGGGAACGCCCACCTGATCATGCCCTACCACCAGGAGCTCGACATGGTGACCGAGCGCTTCCTGGGCAAGAACAAGCTCGGCACGACCAAGCGCGGGATCGGCCCCACCTACGCCGACAAGGCGGCCCGGGTGGGCCTGCGGGTGCAGGACCTCCTCGACGAGAAGATCTTCGCCGAGAAGCTCGACCTCGCCCTCCGGGAGAAGAACCAGGTCCTGGCCAAGGTCTACAACCGGCTGCCCCTCGACCGCGACGAGATGATCGAGACCTACCTCTCCTACGTGCCCAGACTCGAGCCGCTCATCGCCGACACGGTGGCGTTGATCCACGACGAGCTGGCCGCCGGCAAGCGGGTGCTCTTCGAAGGTGCCCAGGCCACCTACCTCGACCTCGACCACGGCACGTACCCCTACGTCACCTCCAGCAACCCGGTCGCCGGCGGCGCCTGCATCGGCGCCGGCGTGGGACCACGGGACCTCGACCGCATCATCGGCGTGACCAAGGCCTACGTCACCCGGGTCGGTTCCGGGCCCTTCCCCACCGAGCTGGTCGAGGGCGACGAGACCGGCGACCTGCTCGTCGACCGGGGTCACGAGTACGGCACCAACACCAAGCGCCGCCGCCGCCCCGGCTGGCTCGACACCGTGATGCTGCGTCACGCCGTGAGGCTCAATAGCCTCAGCGACATCGCACTCACGAAGCTCGATGTGCTGAGCCCCCTGCCCGAGATCCAGGTCTGTGTCGGTTACGAGATCGACGGGGAACGGGTCGACCACGTCCCCTACCACCAGTCGGTCCTGCACAAGGTGAGACCGATCTACGAGACGATGCCGGGTTGGCAGTCCGAGATCGACGACATCACCGACTTCGCCGCCCTTCCTCCCGCCGCCCAGGACTACGTGCGCTTCGTCGAGGCGCAGGCCGGCGTCCCCGTCTCGTACGTGGCCGTCGGGCCGGGACGCGAGCAGACGGTCGTCCTCCCGGCGGCCGCCTGAATGGTTGTTCCATGAAGATCCTCGTCGTCGGCTCCGGAGGACGCGAGCACGCGCTCGTCCACTCGTTCGCCCGATCGCCCGGGGTCGACGAGGTCCTCGCTGCTCCCGGCAACCCCGGGATGGATGAGGAGGCCATCTGCGTCGACCTTGACCTCTCGGACCCGACGTCGGTGGCCTCCTACTCCGACGACCACGACGTCGACCTGGTCGTCGTCGGGCCCGAAGCGCCCCTCGTCGCCGGGCTCGTCGATGCCTGTGAGGCCCGGGGCGTTCCGGCGTTCGGACCGACCGCCGACGGCGCTCGCCTCGAAGGTTCGAAGGCGTGGATGAAGGAGGTGCTGGTCGCAGCGGGGGTCCCCACGGCGGCCCATGCCTCGTTCAGCGCCGATCGTGAGGCCGAGGCGCTGGACTATCTCCAGACCCTCCCCGGCTTTTACGTCATCAAGACCGACGGCCTCGCCGGCGGGAAGGGGGTGCTCGTCACCGAATCGCTCGACGAGGCGCAGGACGCCGTCCGCGCCTACCTCGCCGGCGATGCCTTCGGCGACGCCGGCACCACGGTCGTGATCGAAGAAGGTCTCACCGGTCCGGAGCTGTCGCTCCTCGTGCTCTGCGACGGGGAGCGAGCCGTCCCGCTCGTCCCCGCGCAGGACTACAAGCGGATCGGCGACGGTGGCACCGGACCCAACACCGGGGGGATGGGAGCGTTCTCTCCCGTCCCCGCCGTCGACGAAGCCGCGGTCGACAAGATCATCGACGAGGCCGTCGAACCCACCCTCGCCGAGCTGCGGGGCCGCGACATCGCCTACAAGGGTGTGCTCTACGCCGGGCTCATGCTCACGCCCGACGGCCCCAAGATCCTGGAGTACAACGTCCGGTTCGGCGACCCCGAGGCCCAGGTGGTGATCCCGCGGCTCTCGAGCGACCTGGCCATCCACTGCATCGAGGCCGCCGAGGGCAAACTGCGCACCGACGTGGGATGGCGGAAGGGCGGCTGTGTCACCGTCGTGCTGGCGTCCGAGGGGTACCCGACCGACCCGCGCACCGGCGACGTGATCAACGGGCTCGACGACGCCACCGACCTCGACGACGTGATCGTGTACCACGCGGGGACCCGGCGCGACGGCGACCGGATCGTCACCGGGGGTGGCCGCGTCCTCGACGTGACCGCCCGGGGCGACAACCTCAAGAAGGCCCGCGAGCGGGCCTATGAAGCGGCCGCCAAGATCAAGTGGCCCGGCATGCAGTACCGCTCCGACATCGCCGAGGGCATCAAGTGATCCCGGCCCGGTTCTTGACTGCGAATTGCCCGCTTAGCGGGCAATTCGCAGTCAAGAACGGGACGGGAGGAGGAGGGCGACCGTGATCCCGCGGTATTCGCTCCCGCCGATGGCCGACCTGTTCACCGACGAGGCCAAGTTCTCGGCGTGGCTCGAGGTCGAGGTGCTCGCCGTGGAGGCGTGGGCCGAGCTGGGGGTGGTCCCCGAAGACCACGCCCGGGCGGTGCGAGAGCGCGCCGGGTTCGACGTCGCCGCCATCGAGGAGCGCGAGAAGGTCACCGACCACGACGTGGCCGCCTTCGTCGATGTCGTGCAGGAGCGGATCGGTCAGCCTGAAGGCACCTGGGTGCACTTCGGGCTGACGTCGTCGGACGTCGTCGACACGGCCCAGGCCCTCCTTCTCACCCGCGCCTGCGACATCCTCGCCGAGGCGGCCGCCGAGCTCGAGACCACCATCACCGAGCGGGCCCACGAGTTCCGCGAGACGCCGATGGCCGGACGCACCCACGGCATCCACGCGGAGCCGACCACGTTCGGCAACAAGCTCGCCCTCTGGGCACTCCAGGTGCGACGCGATCGCGAACGCATCGCCCGGGCGCGTCGGGCGATCGCGGTGGGCAAGCTCTCCGGGGCCGTCGGCACCTACTCCAACGTCGACCCGAGGGTCGAGGCGGCGGTGTGCGAGCGGCTCGGGCTCGAACCGGTTCCCGCGACCCAGGTCCTCGCCCGCGACCGCCACGCGGAGTTCCTCTACGCGTGCGCCTCGATCGGCGCCACGGTCGAGTCGTTCGCCACCGAGATCCGGCACCTCGCCCGCACCGAGGTCCGCGAAGCGGAGGAGGGGTTCCGCGAGGGAGCCCAGAAGGGCTCGAGCGCCATGCCTCACAAGCGCAACCCGGTGAAGTCCGAACAGCTCAGCGGTCTGGCCCGGGTGCTGCGCGGCAACCTCGGCGCCGGTCTCGAGAACGTGGCCCTGTGGCACGAACGCGACATCTCCCACTCCTCGGTCGAGCGGGTGGTGCTCGCCGACTCGGCGATCCTCGCCCACTACGTGCTGGTGCGGTGCCGGCAGGTCGTGGAGCGCCTGGTCGTCCACCCCGAACGGATGCGGGCCAACCTCGAAGCCAGTCATGGCCTCGTGTTCTCACAGGCCGTGCTCCTCGCCCTCGTGGAGACCGGGCTCGCCCGTGACGACGCCTACCGCATGGTGCAGCGCAATGCCATGAAGACGTGGGAGGAGGAGCGTCCGTTCCTCGAGGTCTTGAAGGAGGACGCCGAGGTGGTCGAGGCCCTGGGTCACGAGCGCCTCGAGGGTCGCTTCGATCTTTCCGCGGCCGTCGAGCACGTGTCGCGTACGTTCGCGGTACTCGACGCGCTTCCCAAGAAACTTCCCCTTGACTCAGGAGGTATCAGTAGGTGAGCACGCTCGAACTCCAGCACGTCCGGTCGGGAAAGGTCCGCGACATCTACGACGTCGACCACGATCGACTGTTGATCGTGGCGTCGGATCGGATCTCCGCCTACGACGTGGTGATGGATGAGCCCATTCCCGACAAGGGCCGGGTGTTGACCGGGCTCTCCGCATTCTGGTTCGAGCGCACCCGTGACCTGGTTGCCAACCACCTCATCTCCGCCGATCCCACCGACTTTCCCGAGACCGCGGGGTCCGAGGTGGCGGGCCGGGCGATGCTGGTGCGCAAGGCGCAGCCGTTGCCGATCGAGTGCGTGGTGCGGGGCTACCTCTTCGGTTCGGCGTGGCGGGAGTACGAGCGCGAGGGAACGGTCAACGGCGTGAAGATGCCCGACGGCATGCAGCAGGCCGAGCCGCTCCCCGAGCCGATCTTCACCCCGAGCACGAAGGCCGAAGTGGGTCACGACGAGGCGTTGACGCCCGAGGAGGCCCGCGACCTGATCGGTCCGGACCGCCACGACGAACTCGAGCGCATCTCGATCGAGCTGTACCAGACCGGCGCCGAGCTGGCGTCCTCGCAGGGAATCATGGTCGCCGACACCAAGTTCGAGTTCGGTGAGGTCGACGGCGAGCTGCTGCTCATCGACGAGGTGCTCACCCCCGACTCGTCCCGGTTCTGGCCCGCCGACGAGTACCAGGCCGGTACCTCGCCTCCGAGCTTCGACAAGCAGTACGTGCGTGATTACTACGACTCGGTCGACTGGGACCACGAGCCACCGGCCCCTCCGCTCCCCGAAAAGGTCATCGCCGGCACGCGATCGCGCTACGTCGAGGCCTACGAGCGCATCACCCAGTCGAGCTTCGACGAGTGGTTCGGTCCCAACGGCTCGTGAGTTGGTCCCCCGGCGCGGTGCGCGGCTGAGCCGACGCCGGCTCGGAGCGGCAGTCGCGGCGCTGCTCGGCGTCGTCCTGGCCGCGTGTTCGACCGACGCCCCCGACGCCTCGATCGTGGTTCACGGTCGGGTCACCGATGTCGAGGGCGTCGGCCTCGACGACATCAGGGTCGAGTCGAGGTCCGTCGAGGAGCTTCAGGGGGCCAGCGCCCGGCTGAACGCTCTGGGCGAGCTGGGTCTCGCCTGCGTCGACGAGCGGCCGCCTCCCGAGTGCACCGAGGATGCGAGCGCAACGCGCACCGGGACCGACGGAACCTTCGCGGTTTCGGTTGCCGGTACGGAACCCCCACCGGGCGTCGTGGCCGGTCCGGTCACCGTCGAGATCGCCATCCGGGCGCCGGTCGACTCCGGCCAGCTCACGGGGCCGAGCGCCTCCGTCACGGTGGCTGTCTCCGAGGAGACCGATGTCGGCGACCTTGCCATCTGGCAGCCCTCGCTCGAGCTGTCGCCTGGAGAAGCGGGCGACGCGGTGCTCCGCTGGTCGCCGCACCCGGCCGGTGACGTGGACTATCGGGCGCTCGCCGAGACGAGCGACGGTCGTCTTGTGTGGGATGAGGTCACGTCGGAGCGAGAGTTGATATTCCCGGCGGAGGCACTCCGCGACACCACCGGCGGTCTGTCGGTCGTGGCCCGGGCCCGCAACGCCAACGCGGTGTGGCGCTCGGCGCGGATCCCCTTTGTGGCCGACGCCGACGGTGTGCGTCTCGCCGACGTCGACGAGGTCAACTGGCCGTTCGACCGCGGGATCTCCGAGCTCGTGATCCTCGTGGCGATCATCAGCCTGCTGTTGGCGAGCGCCATGCTCGTCCTTGTCGCCGGCGCCCGGCATCGTCGCCGCTTGCGGCTGTTCCAGGCACTTCCCCTCCCGCGACGGGGTGGCGGATAGGCTCATGTTGGTATCGACGAGATTCGCTACGTGCTCGGGCGAGTCACACGGGGGCGTCGCGCAGCGCGCGACTGGTGGCACCGAACTCATGTGTTGGTGAGGGCGACGGTCCGGAGCGAGCGGTAGCGAGCGTAGGGAGGAGCCCGGAGAAGTGCCCCAGTACGAGGCTCGCATCGACGTCACCCACCGACCCGGCATCCTTGACCCTCAGGGCGCCACCATCGAGCGCGCCCTCCCCGCGCTCGGGTGGGAGAACGTCTCGGGCGTGGCCGTCGGGAAGAGCATCCACCTCACGGTCGAAGCCGACGACGAGACCGCGGCTCGTGAGCAGATCGACGAGATGTGCCGGCGGCTCCTCACGAACCCGGTGCTCGAGGACTACGAACTCGACGTCCGCGCGCTGGAGAACACCACGTGAGCGCGACGGTCGGCGTCGTCGTGTTCCCCGGCTCCAACTGCGAACACGACGTGGTCGCCGCCGTCGAGCGCCTCGGCGCCGACGGCAGGCTGTTGTTCCATCGTGACGCCGATCTCTCGGGGGTCGACGCCGTGGTCCTACCGGGCGGATTCGCCCACGGTGACTACCTCCGTACGGGTGCCATCGCGCGGTTCTCGCCCGTCATGCAGGCGGTGTCCGACTTCGCGGCCGGGGGCGGTCCGGTGGTGGGCATCTGCAACGGCTTCCAGGTACTCACCGAGGCCGGGCTCCTCCCGGGTGCGCTGCAGAAGAACGCCGGTCTCCGTTTCCTCTGCACGACGGTCGAGCTACGGGTCGAGACCACCGAGACGGTGCTCACCAACGCGGCGTCGGTCGGCGACGTGCTGGCGGTTCCGGTCAACCATTTCGAGGGCAATTACGTGTGTGACGAGGCCACGCTCGACCGGTTGCGCGACGAGGACCGCATCGTGGTGCGCTACGTCGACAACCCCAACGGGAGCCTCGACGACATCGCCGGCGTGTGCAACGAAGGCCGCAACGTGGTCGGGCTCATGCCCCACCCCGAACGGGCCTCCGACCCGCTGCTCGGCTCGGACGACGGTCTGGTCATGCTGCGGTCGTTGCTCGCGGCCGCGGGGCAGGGCGCGGCGCCGGCGGCCCGGGCCTCCTGACGGGCCGTGACCGAAACCCGGTGGCTGACCCCCAGTTGGCGAACTTTGGAGGCTTGTCCACCGATGAGGTGGTGAAGCCCCCAAAGTTCGCCGGGGGGTGCGGTCAGTTCGAGGGGTCGAAGCCGCGGGTGATGCCGGCCTTCTTCAGGACGTCGGCGGGGACTCCGGCCTCGCGCCAGGCGGCGTAGCTGATGCCCTTGCGTTCGCTGTAGTCCTTGGCGGCTTTGACGAAGCCGGCTTCGACCTTGTCGAGGTTGGGCTTGTTCTCGAGGCGGTCGAGTTCCTTTTCGAGATCGATGCGGTCCTGGGCGAGCTGCACCTTGTCGATGCCGCTGGCGTCCTTGAGCTTCTCCTTGACGTCATTGAGGCGTTTCCGCACGCTCTCGGGAGTGCGCTTGCGGCCCCGCTTCGGCTTGTGCTCTTCGAGCGCCTCGAGATACTCGCGTACTGCTTGACTGAGGCGCCGGCCTTCGGCCAAAGCCTTCTTGTGGTCTTCGCTCATCTTGCCGCTTGCTGCTGCCATCGACACTCCTCTTTCGGCGGTGGTCCTTGTGGCTGGTCGGCTTGACTCCACATGGCAATTTCACGATGCAGCATATACGCAAGCCGACGACGAGCCATTTTCGGTCCGTCGGGACACCTTCGGGTCCACCCCCGGCGCCGGCACCGACGTAGGCTCGGGTCGTGCCTGACGACGAGCCCCTGCACCGCCAACTCGGCCTCACCGACGAGGAGTTCGATCGGATCCGCGAACTGCTCGGGCGCGCCCCCTCCGACCTCGAGCTGGCCATGTACGGCGTCATGTGGTCGGAGCACTGCTCGTACAAGTCGTCGGCGGTGCACCTGGGGCGGTTCCCCACCGAGGCCCCGTGGGTGCTGGTGGGGCCCGGTGAAGGGGCCGGGGTCATCGACGTCGGCGACGGGTTGGCGGTGGCGGTGCGCATCGAGAGTCACAACCACCCGTCGGCGGTCGAGCCCTACCAGGGTGCGGCCACCGGCGTCGGCGGGATCATCCGCGATGTGTTCTCGATGGGGGCCCGCCCGATCGCTCTCATGGATCCACTCCGCTTCGGTCCCATCGACGAACCCCGGAATCGCTTCCTCTTCGAGGGCGTCGTGTCGGGGATTTCGGGCTATGGGAACGCCGTCGGGGTGCCGACGGTGGGCGGGGAGGTCGTCTTCGATCCCTGCTACTCCGACAACCCCCTGGTGAACGTGCTCTGCCTCGGGATCCTTCCGGCCGAGCGACTCGTGCTGGCCCGCGCCGAGGGCGAAGGGAACCTCGCCGTCCTGCTCGGGGCGTCGACGGGCCGCGACGGCATCGGCGGTGCCAGCGTGCTCGCCTCAGCGGGATTCGAAGAGGGGAGCGAGGAGAAGCGGCCGTCGGTTCAGGTGGGCGACCCCTTCGAGGAGAAGAAGCTCATCGAGGCGTGCCTCGAGCTGCTCGACCGCGGCCTCGCCGAAGGCGTCCAGGACCTCGGCGCCGCCGGGCTCTCGTGCGCGGCTTCGGAGACCGCCGCCAAGGCCGGTCGGGGCATGGACGTCGACGCGGCCCGGGTGCGGCGGCGCGAGCCGGGGATGGACCCGGTCGAGCTGATGACCTCCGAGAGTCAGGAGCGGATGCTGGTGATCGTCGATCCCCAACGGCTCGACGACGTGCTGGCGCTGTGCGAACGGTGGGAGATCTCGGCCGACGTCGTCGGACGGGTGACCGACTCCGGCCGGATGCGCGTCTACGACGGTCTGTTCGACGCCCTCGGTGTGGCGGGTTCCAACCCCCCGCGCCCGCCCGGCGACGACGAACCCGACGTGTCGTCGGACCGCGAGACGATTGCCGACGTGCCGGCCGACAGCCTCGGCGACGGTCCCCGATACCGTCGGCCGGTGGAGCGACCCGAGGGCCAGGACGCTCTCGAGGCCGCCGACCCGTGGGCGTCGCTGGCCGACCGGTTCCCCGCCGGGACCGACCTCTCCGACGAGGTACTCGCGCTTCTCGGCACGCCCACCATCGCCGACAAGTCGTGGGTCTGGCGCCAGTACGACCACCAACTGTTCCTCAACACGGTCGCCGGTCCCGGCGGCGACGCCACCGTGTTGCGCCTCCGCGACCCCGAATCCGGACGCGAGACCGGGAAGGGGTTGGCGCTCACCACCGACGGGAAGGCCCGGTTCTGCCGCTTGGCGCCCCGCACCGGGGGTCGGCTCGTCGTGCTCGAGGCCGCCCGCAACCTCGCCTGCGTCGGAGCTACGCCGAAGGCGCTGGTCAACTGCCTCAACTTCGGCAATCCCGAGCATCCCGAGGTGATGTGGCAGTTCGCCGAGGTCGTCGAGGGGATGAGCCAGGCGTGTGAAGCCCTCGACCTCCCGGTGATCGGGGGGAACGTCAGCTTCTACAACGAGTCGCTCGGCCGCGACATCGACCCCACTCCCGTGGTCGGTGTGCTCGGGCTGGTCGACGAGCTGACGACCCCGCCACCCGGCGTGTTCGCGGCCGGGGGGGACCGCCTCGTCGTGCTCGGCGACACCGCGGCCGAGCTGGGCGGATCCGAGTGGGCCGCCGTCGTCCACGGCCTCGACGGAGGCCCGGCCCCGGCAGCCGACCTCCAGGCCGGTGTGCGGCTCCACGACGTCGTCCGCGCCCTGGTGGTCGACCGGATCGTGGGAGGCGTGCACGACTGCTCCGACGGCGGCTTGGCCGTGGCCCTGGCGGAGATGGCCATCGCCGCCGAGACGGGAATGCGGGTCGAGATCGAGCGCGTACCCGGGGCGGCCGACCTCGCGCCGGCCGCGACGTTGTTCTCGGAATCCGCGAACCGGGTGGTGGTCGCGGTGGGCGAGAGCCGGCTGGCCGAGGTGCTGGCGGCGGCCGATGCCGGTGGCGTCCCTGCCGCCGAGATCGGCGTCGCGGGAGGCGACCGCTTCGTGGTCGATGGCTGCGTCGATCTCCCGATGACCGCGGTCGCATCGGCGTGGCGTGACGCCATCCCGTCCCTGATGGAGGCCACGCCGGTCCAGGCGTGAGCCGGGATCAGTCGGGTCGTCGCACCTCCAACTCGTCCAACCACTCGTCGGGAACGTGCAGGTCCCCGGTTCCCACTCCCACCGAGAGGTCGGGCTTGTAGGCGCCGTGGTAGTCGGAGCCTCCGCTGGGCGCGAGGTCGTGGCGGCGGGCCAGCTCGCGGAGGGCGGTGCGTTCGTGGCGCGTGTAGCGCCCGTACTCGCACTCGATGCCGTCGAGGCCGACCGACGCCAGTTGTTCCAAGGCGGCTGACAGCTCGGCGTCCCCCCGGTCGAGTGAGCGTGGGTGAGCGAGCACGGTGACCGCGCCCGAGGCGTGGGCCAGCGAGATCGCTTCCGCCGGGTCGAGTCGTTCGCGCTCGACATGGGCGGGTCGGCCCCGGGCCAGCCAGCGGTCGAAGGCCTCGTTCATGGAGCTCACGTAGCCCTTGCGGAGCAGCACGGCAGCGATGTGGGGCCGACCCACCACCCCTTCGCCGGCCTCCTCGAGCACCTCGTCGAGCCCGATCTCGATGCCGGTGTCGGCGAGCGCGGCGACCACCTGCTCGTTGCGCGTGTCGCGCCCGGCCCGCAGCTCGGCGAGGCGGTCCTGGAGGGGCCCGGTGTCGCCTTCGAGGAACAGGACGACCAGGTGCATGGTGCCGTGGTCGACCGCGCACGACAGCTCGCAGCCGCGGACCAGCCGGATGGCGAGTTGCTCGGCTGCCGCATGGGCGGCGCCGAGGCCGTCGATGGTGTCGTGGTCGGTGAGGGCGATGGCGGTGAGCCCGGCGCCGGCCGCCCGCCCCACGAGCCGCTCCGGCACATCGGTGCCGTCGCTGACCGTCGAGTGCGTGTGGAGGTCGATCACGAGGCGCGCAGCCTACTCGCCGCGCGTTTGCCCGTCCGATTCATACACGATCGTCCGATATATCCAACACCTGATCGGGGGGTGAGTGGTGAGAAAGCCACGAAGGGTGCGCTACGGGGAGGATCAGACAGGCACAATGTCGAATGTCACACCGACAGACGAGCAATCCTTACCGGGGGTCTCATGGCTCTTCGTGTGCCACTGCACGCACACGACGCCGCCGACGACGGCGGCGAGCGCGGCGGGCAAGCAACACAGGTCGATTTCGAAGATCTGTGGCAGCACCGCGCCGCGTTGCGTGACATCTGCGAACGCATCGTCGGCGACGCCGCCACGGCCGACGACGTGGTGCAGGAGACCTACATGCGGGCGCTCCGCAACCTCGACACGCTCGAGCGGCGCCCCTCGCTCATGCCCTGGCTCGCCACCGTGGCCCGCCGGCGCTCCATCGACGAGCTGCGCCGCCGCCGCTACCAACATCCGGTCGACGAGCTGCCCGACGAAGGCACCAAGCCCGAGTACGACCCGGGCGAGTCGGCCGCGGTCAACGAGACCGTCACCCAGGTCCGCGAGGCGCTGACCGCCCTCAGCGATCGCGAGCGCGACCTCCTCATGCGTCAGGTCAACCAGGGGCTCAGCCTCGCCGAGCTGGCCGAGTCGGAAGACTCCAGCGTGGCTTCGGTCCGCTCGGTGCTCTCCCGGGCTCGCAGCAAGCTCCGTGATGCCCTCTCCGACGCCGGCGCCCGGGTGATCGGCCCCTTGGGGGTGCTCGGCGGTTGGCTGAGGCGGAAGACGACCGACCTGAACGTGAAGGTGCAGCAGGCCTCCCCGCTCGTCGGTGGCAGCTACGACCGCCTGGGTGAGATCGCCACCGCCTCCGTGACCGCGGCCGCCCTCGCCGTGGGGGGCGCGCTCGTCCCCGCCGGCGCCTCCTCCTCCGGCGGCGAAGAGGCCGCCATCGAGACCGTGGAGGTCTCGAGCGAGCACGCGGCGTCGCCCGCGGTTCCGTACCGCGATCTGTCACCCACCCTCGACTCGACGCCCGAGGTTGAGTCCACCAGCCCGGACGTGAAGCCCGAGAAGCAGTCCGAGAGGTCCATCAGCGTCTCCACGCAGGGGCCTGGCGATGCTGGAGAGGGCCTCACCGATCTCTCCACGATCGACAACGGTGAGCCGGGGAACGAGCGTCATGCGCCCAAGCCTGCTTCCGAGAATCCCGTCGAGGAAGAGGCTGACGACCCCGACGACGCCGACTTCACCGACGTCGATACTGCCCAGAACGGCCACCTGATGGCCCTGGGGCAGGCGCGTGACTGTGAGGTCGATTTCTGCTCGGTGCTCTTCGCGAGCGAGGACGGGGGCCAGTCCTGGGCCCGCCTCGACGCCCGCGGACTCGAAGCCACCCAGCTTCTTCTTCCCCCCACGTATCCCGACATCGACCGGATCTACGCCCTCGGTCCCGACGGCCTCCAGATCTCGGTCGACGGGGGCGAGAGCTTCGGCTCGATCACGGGCGCTACGTTCACCGAGCACGGCGCGATCTCCCCGACCTTCGCCGACGACGACCTGATCCTCGGCGGTGATGCCCCCGGGTGGAGGTTCGACGCTGAGGACGAACTCGCACAGCCCGGTCCCTACGAGGGCCTGCCGGGCAACGAGGTCGTGTTCTCCTTCGCCCATGACTACGCGGACACGGGCGTCGCCTTCGCCAGCAGCACGTATCTCGGGCCTGGCGGATGGTGGCAGGCGGGGGTCTATGCCTGTACCGAAGACGGATGCTCCGACCCTGTCGCCCTCGAGGGCCTGCGTGAGCTCGCCCAGGTCGAAGCCGTGAACGGCGCCCTCGCCGCCTGGACGGGCCAGCGACTCTGGCTTTCCAGCGACGGGGGATCCACCTTCGAACAGCCCGAACTCCCGACCCACGGCCGGATCACCGGCGTGGCGGGAGACGGCAGCACGCTGTTCTTGGGTACGGAGCTGAGCGCACAGAACCAGCAGGGTGGTTTGTTCAAGAGGACGCCCGATGGGAGCTGGGTCTCGGTCGGCGGAGAGACTGCCCTTGCCGACGGGGTCCTTTCCGTGTCCATCCTCGATTCCGGCGAGGTGCTGGCGGCTCCGGCCACCGGCGGCTTCCTGTGCTCCGGTGACGGCGGAGCGACCTGGGCGCCCAGCTGCGGGTGAGTGCTTCCCGCCCTGACGAACCTGTAGAAAACCGACAAAGGTGTCGGTACGATCGAGGAATCAGGCAGACCGTCGGCGAACCAGGGAACAACAGCTCAGCCCCCCACTCCCCGAAAGGCGTCATGCGACGCTTCGTCTTGCTCCTCGCCGCCATCACCGTCTTCAGCCTGGTACCGGTGTCGCCTGCCGAGGCCGAGACGAGGTTGTTCGTGAACGCCTGCCGAGAATCGCTGTCGAACGACACCGTCGTGTTCGAACTGCGGTTCCAGAACGGCCACTACCGCCTGGGTACACGGTCCGGCGCTCCGGCGTTGTGCGACTACGTTCGCTTCCAGGGACCGATTACCGAGCCGCCGACCACGACCAAGACCTGGTTCGACCAGATCTTGACCCCGGCCGAAGTCGACAACTTGTGCAGTGGGCAGGAGTTCGGGCCCGCTACCAAAGGTGTCGTCGAGATCGAAGCTCTCCAGGACTCCTTCGGCGTCGACACTCGCATCCGAGGCACGTCGCAGGAGCTGTCGATCGACGTGCTCGAGCTGACCGGCGCGGCGGTCACCGCCGGCGAAGGCGTGTTCCATCGCACGGGCGGGACGTGCTCGACGAGCAACCCCAACGCCACGTGGAAGGGAAGCCTCGTCCTCGCCGATCCGCCGCTGACCGTGGACGGCTGGCGCGAGGTCCTCGGGGTCTGACGGTCGCCGCCCCGGTTCATGCCGGGCCGGCCTCAGACGGTGGCGTGCCAGTCCAGGCTCAGCGACACCGTGAACGAATGTGCCGGAGCGAATTCGTCGGCGGGGTTCAGCCCGCAGCCCCCTTGGGGATTGGTGAGGGTCATGGTCCCCACGCCCGCGCCATCGGGCCCGCCGCTCTGGAAGAGCCGCCACACGAGCTGTGGGCCGACGTGGGTGAAGATCCACGGTCCGCCGAGAACGATGGTCTCGTCGCCGACATCCACGAACGCACGGATCTGACCGAGCGCCGGACCTCCGCACCACAGCGGCATCAGGAAGTTCGACGACGCGAGCGTGCCGTACGCGGTGACGTGGCAGGGGCCGACCGAGCCGGCGATCACACACTCCACCCCGTCGTCGGGTTCTGACCCCGCCTCGCCGCTCCCGAGGACCCAGTCGACCTGTCCGCTCGACAGGCGCGGGCCCGGGCATGGCGTCGACTCGCAGGCCGGGGAGAAAGGTGCCCACAGGTGACGCGCTTCGGGTGGGTCTGAACACGGGATGTTGGCATCCGGCGCCCGGAAGCAGTCCCAGAGCGTGATCTCACCCGTGGTCGTGACTGTCACGGTTCGGTGGTCCGCCTGAACCGGTGCGGGCGCGAGGAGCGGCGCTGCCGCAAGAACCGCGATGAGGGTGATCAGACGTCGCACCTGGACTCCCGGGTCGCCTCTGGAGCTCGAGCGGACGCCACGCATCGCGCCCGCGACAAGCCAATGATTGATGTCCCCACCCTTCTTACGGAGAAGCCCTACGTACGTCGCGGTGCCGGCGTGGATGTTGTGATCTTCGAGAGATAGGAGCGATTCGGAGATTTGGGTGCCGGGGGCGACTCGTCGACTACCGACCCGGGGGGTCAAGTTCCGGCAGGTTGTCGTTGAGCCGTCCCCCGGCACTCACCGCACGGGCGGTGCTGGCCCCCAGATGGCGTCGCTGATGGCCACCGCACCACCTTGCGTCCGCCGCTGCGCCAGTCACCACCCGTGCGGCGCCTGAGCCCTCGGGAGGGCGTTCTTGGTCTCTGTGGGTCTTACGTGGAAACTCCGGTGAGGTCGCGGTCGTCGTCCTGAATGTCGGAAACGGCGAGGGCGCCGGCCAGGGCGGCCCGGCGTCGTCGCCAGAACCAGAAGGCGGCGCTCGGCACCAGGATCATCAGCCACTGGAGCGCGGCGTTGCCCCAGTCGTTCTGTTGGGCGAACGACGAGGCACCGGCGTTCTGGGTCTCCTCGACTTGTCCCGGGATGGGGACGGGGGCCCGCGTCTCGGTGACGGTCGTCTCGGCGTCGCCGACGAGGGCCTCGGCCTCTTCCATGGCGGCGGCCAGCCACGCGTCGACGTAGGGCGCCGGCGGAACGGGGTCGCCACCACCGGGGTGGATCTCGAAGTGGAGGTGCGGCGGGGTGCCGACGGCGTTCCCGCTGTCACCCACGGTGCCCAGCACGGTGCCCGCCTCGACCTCCATGCCGGCCTGGATCACCGGGCTGATGTCGTCGAGGTGGGCGTAATAGAAGTAGGTGCCGTCGTCCATGGTCAGGTAGACGACATTGCCACCCGCCCCGGTGCCGTAGGCGGCTCGGGTCACCGTGCCGTCAGTCGAGGCGATGACCGGAGTGCCCCGCTCGGCGAAGATGTCGATGCCTTCGTGGAGGTGGAAGCTCGGCGAGAAGCGAGCGGCGCCCCAGTCGTCGGTGTACGACGAGGGCCCGTTCACGGGGAACGGGGCCAGCACCTGGGCCTGCACGTCGAGCGGGATGTCGTGGCTGCGGAGCAGCTCGACGACCGAGAGGGTCGAGCGTTTTCCGAAGCGCGGCGTGTACGCGGGGAACTCGGTGCGGATGTAGTCGGCCTTCAGCTCCTCGACGTCGACCACCGGAATGTCGAAGTCATCGATCGGTTCGGGTTCGAAGACGAGCGGCTCTTGGTCCTCCTCGTCGCCTTCGTCGTCCGGGTCTTCTTCGGGCTCCGGGTCCGGCTCGTCGGGGACCGTGGTGGTCGTGGTGGTGGTCGTGGTCGACGTCGTCGTGGTGCTGGTGGTGGTGACCGTCGAGCCGGTGAGCTCCTCGGCGGCCTTGATGACCGGGTCGAGCTGCTCGGGCGTCTCGATCGTTGACGTGGTCGAGAGGTCGGGCTCTTCGACCGTGGGCTCGGTGTCGCCGGTGATGGCACCTCCGGCACCGGGAGCCGCGAGCAGGCCGGCCGCCATCACGGCGGCCCCGGCCAGGGCCATGAGTGCGCGTCGTACAGGTCGTCTGGTCATCGGTGGGGAGTCTCCATGCGGTGGTGGTCAGCCCTTGCGGGCGGCCTCACTCTTCTTACGTTTGGAAGTGTCTTCCTTCGCGCCGTTTGCGGGGTTTTTCTCGCCGCCCTCGTCGCCGCCTTCGCCGCCGAGGTACGCCTCGATCAGCTCGGGGTCGTTAGCGAGGTCCTTGCTCTTGCCCTCGAGGACGATCTCACCTTTCGAGAGCACGTACGCGCGCTTCGTGTGTTCGAGGGCCAGGTGGATGAACTGCTCGACGATGAGGACCGCGGTGCCCTCCTTGTTGACCGCGTGGAGGGCGGCGAAGAGGTCGGAGACGATCATCGGCGCGAGACCGAGCGACAACTCGTCGACGAGCAGCACGCGAGGCTTCGACATCATCGCCCGAGCGGCGGTGAGCATCTGCTGCTCGCCACCCGACATCGTCCCCGCCGCCTGGCTCCGGCGCTCGCGGAGGCGGGGGAACAGGTCGAAGACATGCTCGAGCTGTTCCTGGTAGCCGGCCTTGTCGGTCTTGAGCTTGCTGTAATAGCCGAAGCGGAGGTTCTCCTCGACGGTGAGGGTCGGGAACAGCTCCCGCCCTTCGGGCATGTGTGCGACGCCTCTGCCGACAACGTCGTAGGCCGGGAGACCCCCGATGTCGTCGCCTTGAAGGACGATTCGTCCCTGCGAGGGCGCCACCATGCCCGAGATCGCCTTGAGCGTGGTGCTCTTGCCTGCCCCGTTGGCACCGAGGAGGGCGACCATCTCGCCGGGCTTGAGGTGGAGGGAGACGCCGCGGAGCGCCTGGATCTGGCCGTAATGGACGTCCATCTCAGCCACCACCAGGCCCTCCTCCCGGGCCTTCTTGGGGGCTTTCAGCGGGGTAGCGCCGACCGACTTCGCTGCACCGCCTTCGGGGCTTGCCTCACTCTCGTCTGGCGCCGAGGTCTCGGGGACTTCCTCGCCCCGCCGTGCCGCCTCCGCGCGTTGAGCGAGACGTTCCGCCTTCTCGGCCTCGCGTTGAGCCTTCCGAGCGAGTCGTTCGGCCTTGCGGTTCATGCGCCGTGCACGGCGATCCTCCGCCGTCGCGTCCGGCGTCTCTTGGCTGTCGTCGTGTTCGTGCTTCATCGGTTCTCAGCCCCCGTCTCGCCGGGATTCACCACCGTCACGCCGGGCGGCAGCTCAGCGTCGGGGTCGGGCAAGTTCGGGTTCGTTCCGAGACCCACGATCTTTCGGTGACGCTGGAGGGTCGCCGCTGCGTGGTCGAAGCGGGCATCGGCCTGTTGCCCGAGGGCCACCGCCTCGTCGAGCAGGGCGTCGATGGTGGACGGATCGGAGACGCCGGCGATGCGACCGAGAGTCCGCGCCAACTCTGCGTAGTGTTCGAGGGCGGCCAGGAACCGCGCCTGAGCGCCGTGCAGATTCCGAGGGACGTGGAGGGCGCTGAGTTCGGCGGCGATGGCGTCGATGGCGTCCATCCATGTCTCCGCTTCCGCGTGGAGACGAGGACCCTCGAGTTCGCCGCGTTCGATCGCTCCCACCGCTCGCTTCATCGATTGGGCATCACCGATGCCGACCTCGATCACACCCCCGATGCGGAAGGCGATGTCGAGGAACGCGTCTTCGTAGGTGAGGTGCGCCTCGGTGGCGGGCTCGACGGTCCTGGCCGCCGCGGACGTGCCGGCGACGGCGGCGATCGCCGCACCTGCGGCCACGAGTTGGGTGAAACGGGAGCGACTTGTGATCGTCAGCATTGGTCTTGAACCTCGAACGCCCGGACGATCCCTCCGGCACCCTCCTGCCCGTCGTTCGAGGTGACGTTGATGAGAAGGTCAGCCTGTCCGTTGGGTGCTGTGGGAGGCACGGCAAACGCCCAGTTGAATCGCCCCGTGGGTCCTGTCTGTCCGGTGATGGCGTTGGCGTGGGGGTCGCCGTCCGAGTAGGCCATCAGGAGCGTGATCGCGGCGTCCGAAATCGCATCTACCGTGACCGTTGCGACGGTGCCTCGGGTGGCGCAGTCGTCCGGCGTGATCGTGGCTTCCAGGGGGAAGTCGCCATAGAGCCCGTACGGATCATCTTCGGATGGGCCATTCGGTTGTCGGGGGTTCGTCGGCGCGGTCGCCCTCGTACTCGGGGTGGTGGCCGGCGAGTCTGACGAGTCTTCCTCCCCGGGCTCAGTGCCCTCAGGTTCCTCTTGTGGATCGACCTCATGGTTCGGGTCGGCATTCCAAGACCACTCGAAGCCGATTTCTTCGCCGTCGTCACTGGCAAGCCGCGGGCACTCGATCGATCCCTCCAAACCCCCTTCTCGAACTTCCAGGGTGCATACCTCGAGAAGGGTTCCGTACTGTGTGAGGGACGCGATCTCGGGCCCGACGAGCATGAACGAGTTGCTGCGGGTCACCGTGCCCTGGTTGATCCGATCGAGGACCTCGGGTTGCTCGCGTACACGTCTGAGTTCTTCGTCGGTGAGTCCCCCACGTCGTTCTGGCTCGATGGTGTAGGAACCGTCGCGGTCGAACCCGATCAGGTCGAACGCCGTCCTCAGCCGCAGGCCATCCTCGGTCTCCAACGCGTGTTGCGGCAGGATTCCGACCGTGAGCTGCCAGAGTTCCTGATCGAGGCCCTCGCTGCGGTGTGTGAGGACATTGAGGGGGGTCTGTCCCGACCATTCCGTCTCCACGGCCCCGGTCACCGTGAGCACGAAATCACCCATGAGAACACGGGAGTCGACGCCTTCCCCAACCGGTTCACTGTCACTCCCGCTCGAACCACCCCCACACGCGCCTGCCAGGAGACAGAGCGAGATCAACAGCACCGTGAATCGCGATCGCATCAGCTCACCTCGACGGCGTCGGTCTCGTCGGCCGTGTCGGCTTCGGCCGTAGTGGGTTCGCCCAGGTAGGCGGCCATGACCGCCGGGTCCCGCTGGATGTCCGTCGGGATCCCGTTGGCGATGATCTCGCCCCGGTTGAGTACGTACATGTAGTCGGAGACGCCTGTGACCATGCGCACGTCGTGCTCGATGAGGAGCAGGGTGACGCCGTGGGTCCGGATCTCCAACAGCATCTCGGAGAGGCGGTCGGTCTCGTTGTTGTCGAGTCCCGATGCCGGTTCGTCGAGCATGATGAGGGGGAAGTCGGTGACCATCGCCCGTGCCACCTCGACCATCCGGAGTACGCCGAAGGGGAGATCGGACACTCGCCGGTAGGCGACATCGGTCAGCTTCAGCTCTTCGATCACCTGGGTGACTCGGTCACGCATCTCGGCCTCGGCTCGGAGCGATGCGTCGCCGGCGAAGATGTGGTTGAAGAATCCGGTCTCGTTGTGGTTGTGGGTGGCCACCAGCAGGTTGTCGAACACGTCGAGCTGCGGGAAGAGCTGGATGGCCTGGAAGGTCCGCGCAACCCCGAGCTGCGCCCGCATGTGGACCGGAAGCTCGGTCACGTCGCGGCCGAAGAGCCGTACCCCACCCTCGGTCGGGTTGTTCAGCCCGGAGATGGCGTTGAACAACGTGGTCTTGCCAGCACCGTTGGGGCCGATGAGCCCGACGATCTCGTGCTCGCGAACCGCCAGCGAAGCGTCGTTTACCGCGGTGAGCCCACCGAACCTGACCGTGATCCCCTCCGCTTCGAGGAGTGGCCGGCGATCGTCGCGGTTTTCCGGAAGCACGACACGCAACTCGGATTGTCGCACCTCGTCCGCGTGCCCGTTGCCTGCGTCGCCGCTCTCGACATCTTCGAGTTCGTCGGCGTCCACGTCGCGGGCTTCGATCGCACGGCGGATTTCACCTGTCGGCGAAAGCTCGATTGCATTCCCCTCGGCGTCCGTGAGGATCGGCCGTCGAATCTGGTAGGCCTGGCCCTCCACCGTGGGCTTCCGTTCCTCGAACGTCGGCAATCGTTTCGCGAGCGGTGCCGGAAGTGCGTTCGAGAGACGATTGAAGGTTCTCTTGGCGGCTCTGAGCGGCACCCTGATGGCCCCGGCGACTCGGTTCGTGGCGGAAGTCATGGCCCGGCGGACCGTCGACGTTTCACGGCGCGCGATGCGCGGGATCTCGTCGGCGACGGCGGGTCGACGTTCCTGTACGAAGTCACGAGCCCTCCCGAAGAAGTCAGCGATGCTTCCGGGGATGGCGGCCAATCCGCCCCGATAGAGGAGGAGCACGATGGCGAGCAATGCAGCAGAGACGAGGTCGAGGGCGTCGCCCAGGGCGCGGACCCGGAAGAACAGCTCGTTGAGACCTGCGAACAACGCGGAGGACGCGACGGCTCCCCCGAGGCTCTGGAGACCGCCAACGACGGCAACGGCCAGGTAGAAGAGGCTGATCGTGAAGTTGAACGTGTCGGGCGACAGCGAGCGCGCGTCGAGCATGACCAAGGCTCCCGACACTCCGGCGAGGAATCCGGAGAACGTGAACGCAGCCAGCTTGTACCGGGTGACGTCGATGCCCAGTGACGCCGCCCCGATCTCGGAGCCTCGCAACGCGAAGAACGCGCGGCCGGTCCGTGAGTCACGCAGGTTCGCCACGAGGAACAGAACGCCCAGGGCGATCCCCCAGGTCACGTAGAACATCGTGGTGCGATCGTTGAGGTCGAACCGCGGCACGCCATCGGGACTCCCGATGACCGGTACGTCGATGAACGAATACTTGACGACCGTGTCGATGCGAAACAGGAACGCGTCGGCCATCCACGAGAAGATCAGCGTGGCGACTGCGAGGTAGAGCCCTCGTACGCGGAGCGCCACCCCTCCGAGGACGGCGGCGGCTGCGCCCGCGATGACACCGGCCGCCAGGATGTTGAGGGGAAAGGGCAAGCTCCAGCTCCCCACTGCCCAGCCGGTGGCGTACGCGCCGATGCCGACCAGGGCGGCGTGCCCGAGCGAGATCTGCCCGACCCACCCCGTGAGCATCACGAGCGACGCCGCCACGATGGTGAATTGTCCGGCCTGGATGGCCCGTCCCACCAGCGAGAACTCGACGAACGGCAGGCGGGGGAAGGCGATGAAGAACGCGATCACCAGAATGGCGATCACGGGGATTCCCTCAGGAGATGGAAGTGACCGCGCCGCCCGCTTCGGCTCGTCACCCTCCGGCGCCGATTCGACGAGCTGGCCCTCTTCCACTTCGTTGGTTTCGCGTTCGGCCATGATCAGCCTCGGATGGTGGCGCTGGCGAGGCCACCGCCACCGCGGTTGGCCATGGCGACGATCGCGATGACGGCGAGGACGAACTGGGGAGCACCGGTCATCCCGCCGATCACCGGCAGCTGTGGGACGAAGCCGAAGGCGAGTCCGACGATGGCGCCGCCTACGACGGCACCGGGAAAGCTGCCGAGTCCGCCGATGAGCGCGGCCACGAAGGCGGGGAGGGCCTGGAGGGAGAGCGTGAAGGCGTCGAGGTTGGTGATGGCGGCGAGGAGGATTCCCGCCAAGCCGGCGAGGCCCCCGCCGAGCATCCACGCAATGTTGGTCGCGCGTTGCGGGTTGGCACCCATGAGGGCGGCCGCGGTCCGGTTCTCTGCCGTTCCCCGCATCACCAGACCGAGATCGGTGTACTTGAAAACCGCGAACAGGGCTCCGGCCACGCCCAGCATGACAAAGAGAAGGCCGACCTCACCCCATCTGATGCTCGAGCCGCCCATGTCGAAGCCGCCGTTGGGGAAGATGCCCACTGCCGTTTGTGGTGTGGCTCCCCAGGTCCGAACAGCCAGCGCCAGGATGAGCCCGAGGGCGGCGACGGTACCCACCGTCTGTGCTGTCTCTGACTCTTCTCGGAGGGGGCGTACGAATACCCGCTCGACGAGCCAGCCCAGCCCCGCGCCGGAGCCCACGCCGAGGATCAGCGCAGGGATCACCGGGATGCCCCATCCGCTCAGGGAGAAGACGACATAGGCCGGGACCATCGCCATCGTTCCGTGTGCGAGGTTCAACACCTTGGAGGCGCGGTAGATCGACACGATGCCGATGGCCATCAGCGAGTAGGCGCCGATGAGCGAGATCGACAGCAGGATCGAGACGATGATGTCGGTGAACACGAGTGCGGTGGCTCCGTGAGTCGACTAGATCTTGTCGGGCAGGGGGTCGGGCTGGAAGTCCTCGAGGAAGCGGAAGCCGTCGAACGAGCCCGAGCCGGCTTTGATCTGCCAGATCTGGCCGTGGATGTTCGCCTTCCGCTGCTCGCTGCTCCAGCTCAGTTCCTTGGCCAGATCTGACTTGAAGCTGAAGTTACCGTTGAGGAGGGACTGGACACCCTTACGGGTGAGGTTCGGTCCCACCTGGTCGAGCGCTTCCACGAACACCTGCATGCCGAGGTAGGCCCCCTCGAGGAACTGGTTCGACACGTCGGCGCTCGGCTGGATGGCCTTGACGTCTTGGACGTAGGTCTTGATTCCCGGGAGACCGGCATTGCTCTCGAGCGGCGGCCGGTAGCCCGAGATCACGAGCATGCCGTCGCACCGGAGCCCGCAGTCCTGGCCGAAGTCTTGGGTGAACAGGGGTTGGGCGCCCATCCGGAATTCGGACCGGGACGTCCAGTTGCCGTCACCCTCGATCCAGGTGTTTGCCGTGCCGGGGTCCGCGAGCATCAGCACCGCGTCACATCCGTTGTCGTTGTCTTCGCACGCGTCGTTGAGGTTCTTGATCTGCGTGTTGTAGCCAGGCTGATTGGGCTGGATGCCCTCGTCGTGGACGAAGTCCTTCTTGAGCGTCTTCTCGACGAACTCCTTGAACGCGTCTTTGCCCTCGACGCCGAACTTGTAGAAGTTGTCCCATACGATGGCGAAGCTGTCGGCCCCGTTGTCGGCCGCGTGCTGGGCGAGGATGCGGACCTGCGAGACGGTGGGGAGCGCCACGGGCCAGATCCAGGAGTTCGTGTACTGCTGACGGCGCATTCCGTCGCTTCCCACCACGGGCTTGCCGTGCTTCTCGATGTCTTGATCCGCCGCGGCGAGACCCTCGGACGAAGGAACGACGGGGAGGGCGAAGATTCCCTCGTCGTTCAGGAAGTTCCGGAGCTCGTTGTGGCCACGTTGGGCCTCCCAGTTGTCGTTCACGAGCTTCAGGTCGAGGCCCCGACCACAGATCCCGCCGGCGCTGTTGACCTTGGCCACGACGGCCTGCATGCCGAACTGCGACTGCTTGAGGAACGTCGAGCCCGGTCCGGTGGTCACGATGGTGGAGGCCAGACCAATGCGGTTCCCGCTGACGCCGACGTCGGTATCGCCACCGTTCTTGCCCGCCGCGCACTCGACGGGACCGCTGGCGCCGGCCTGGTCACCGCCGCCGGTCCCGGTTTCGCCTCCGCCTTCGACGACCTGGGCAGCGCTCCCTTCGGACCCTGCGGAGCCACCGACGACGGTTTGTCCTCCCTCGCCGCCGGTATCGCTCTGGTCGTCCTCGAGGAGCAGTTCGCCGCTTCCGGTTCCCCCGGTGGCGTTCACGATCTGCGGCTCGTTGTCGGGGACGAATCCGATGACTCCGGCGAACAGCGACACGATCGCCAAGACGACGATGTTGACGATGGCGGTGGACGAGATCTTCATGGTGGTCAGGCTTCCTTGACGAGTGCGGTGGTGATCGCCCGGCGGCGAGAGTGCAGGTGAATGGGGAGTCCGAAGGCCGTGAACACGAGCATGCCGATCTTCAGGGCCTCCCACGGGTTACGCAGGAGCCAGTTGAGGCCTCGGCTCAGCGCCTCGAGTGGGCCGCCCTGGATCGCCGGCGCGGGTTGTGGGGAGGGCGAGTTGCTGGCCGACTCGGCGAGAACCCGTGGCGGGGTGGGGGGCGTTGCCTCCTCACCTGGGATGGTGACCGGTGCCGGCGCCGCGAACTGCTGCTGCGGTGCGTCGAAGCCCCCGAAGTCGAATTCGAAGTCGGGGGGTCGCTTGGAGATGAAGTACGCGGTCGAGGCTTCGGCTCCGGCGAGCTGATAGATCTGACGGGCGCGCCCGTTCCGAGGGCTGTCGTTGGTGTGGACCACCTCGAGGGCGGCGACGGTTGTCCGGGGGTCGCTGTTCAGGAGCCGCTCGCCCTCCGAGAGGAACCGGTCCTTCTGGAGCGCTGCTTGAGCACCCTTCGGGGTGCCCTGCCTCAGCTCGTTGTCGAACTGCGGCACTCGAAGTGTGAGGCCCCGGCGCTCCAGGATGTTCTCGCTGATGCCGCTGATGAACGCCCGGGCTTCCTCGGAGTCGAGGTCGATGCAGGCGCGTTCCTCGATGCCCGGGCCGACGACCCCGCAAAATTCGCGCTGGACGCTCGCGCTCGCGGTGTCCGGACGTCCAGCGGCTTCAGAGGTGACGGTGTTGATGACGCGGTCGATGGTGACGCCGGCGAACGACAACCCTTCGACGACCGAGGTCGTCGTGACCACGGCTCCGCCATCCTTTCGCCACCGGATCTCGGTTGCCGTCGCCGTGCCATCGACGGTGAGGGTGGTCCCGAAGCCGACCTTCCGTGCGGCGGCCGCGAAGGCGGTCACCGAGCGGCCGTCCTCGGAGCATTCGACGCCGGCGATGAAGCCCGGGGGAGGATCGTTGACGAGTTGGATCCCTCCGGCAGTGATCGTGAGGTCGTCACCTTCGTGTGGAGCGGAGTCGCTGCGTCCCGGCCCGCTGCACGCAGCGCTGGAGTAGGGGAAGGGATCTCGAATCGTCTGTCCCCAGAGCTCGTCGGGGTCCGACTCGTTCTCGTCGCAGTCGATGCCCGGCTCTTCGTTCTCCTCGCAGTGTTCGTCGACTTCGCCGTCCTCATTGTCGTCGTCGTGGAACAGATCGTTATCGGGGGGGCTGTCCGGCCACGGCGGCGGGATCGGACCGGTCTCGGGCGGGTTCTTCCCGAGTCTGTTGAACACCGTCTTCAGGAGATCGTTGATGACCGGGTCGTCGTCTTCTCCGGCGAGGTTGTCGACCGTCGTGGGAATGAGACCAGCCGTGGGCCAGCAGGCGGCAGCCGGGCGGCCACCGTCCTGAATCGTCTTCGAGTCGGCGCTGACCGGGATGGCGTCGGCCGTGACGCCGGTGTCGGAGAGTCCGTTACCGCCGGGCGTGAGGTCGGCGAGTACCACCTCGCGCCGCTCGGACTCGCATCCGAAGGGCGCGCCGGTCTCTCCGCTGGGGTCGCCCTGGAGGAAGTCGCGCGGTAGTTGGGCGGTGCCGAAGCTTCCCATCGTGGGAATCGTCGCGTACAGACCGCCGACGAGGATCGAGCGCACGCCGTAGCTGTTGGTGGTGGCGTTGAACGCGGCCCGGGTGTCGTCACTTTCGGGGATATCGAGGGTGAACCGGTCGACGTCGCCAAGGGGGATGTCTTCCCGGACGGGTACGCGGTCTTCGAAGACGCGGATGAACTCTTCGCCCCTGAATCGGAGGTAGACGCGAGCCGGGCGATCCTTCGTGGCGGGGTCGACCCGGACCCGGTTGATCCCGCTTCTCCCGACGGGCTGGTCACCGCCGATGAGACTCAGCTCTGGGAGAAGGTTTCCCTGCGGAAGAGGCTGCCGGCGGGCGTCGACGAGCAGCACTCCGGCCTCGTTGACGCGTCCTGACTGCTCGGTACGCCGTTGGATCGAATAGAGGCGCCCCGTCTTCGGATCGAGCCCGGCGGACACACTCGCCGTGGTGTCGTTCGAGTTGTCAGGGACGTGCGAGACGAACACCAGGCCATAGACGCCGCCGCGATCGAGATCGACCGCGGTGAAGGTCTGCCCGGAGACGGCACCGCTGGTCTGGACATGGACTCGGCGAGCCTTCGCGTCGATGTAGAAATCGAGGGCGCCCGGCACATCGGCGACCTTGGCCTGGGCCTTCACCGGTTGCAGTTCGTCCGCCAAGCCTTCGTCGAGATGGAGCGTGTCCACTGGCTCGAACCTGACTCGCCAGATCTCGCCCGCTGCTCCACGACTGATGCAGCCGACGATCGCTTCCTTGAGCTCCGGCTGATCCGGTACGTCGGCGACCGACAGCCCCAAGCCGTACTTCGGCTTCTGCGGCCCGCGACCGGAACGGCAGGCGTCGAGGTGAGCGACCCAATCCTCGAAGCCGGTCTCGGCGTCCCACTGCGAGAGGGCCACCACCTGGGGTGCCTCGACGGGAGTGGTGCCGTCGTTGGGGCTCTCGGTGAGGACCAGGAGCTTCCCCCCTCCTTCACTGTCGGTGGGGAAGAATTCGAGCGCACCGATCCGTACCGGGATGTTGCTCACGGGGCGCCGTTGCGTCAGTCCCTTCGTGCCGCTCGTGTCGGGGGGCTCGGTGTTGAGGTGATCTGGTGCCGCCAGGACGCAGTCAGCGGAGACGACGCCGGTCGATCCCTTGCAGGCCTCCTCGTCGAGCCAGCCGTCGAAGTCGAAACCGCCGCCGCCGCCGCTCGGCACCGCGTTCGTCGCCGTGCCCAGCGTGGGGAGCGGCGGAGGGAACCAGGCCACTTCCTCGAGGGTCTTCTGGTCGATGACTCGCACCGCGGAGGTGTTGTCGACGAGATAGATCTTCCCGCCACCGAGGGTGGCGATGAGGTCGTTCTCCGCCGATCCGCCGTTGGTCTGCCCGCTGATGGTTGGGTAGGCCTTGGTCGGACCGTCCTTCAACGTGTCGAGGTTGAAGCGGGTGATCGTCGTCGGTTCCGCGGTGCTCTGGGTCTTTCCGCCGATGATCCGAAAGCCGGTTCGCTCTTCGACGTTGAGCAGGATCGTCGAGGGGAGTTCCTGAGTGCCGGTGATGGAGTGAGGGGCGAACGGAAGTCGAGCAACCTCTCGGAAGCCGGAAGCCGACTCATCGGCGATGGCGGGGCGATTGATCACTGCCGGAGATAGAAGGGCCGCCGCAAGCGCGAAGATTGCGATGATCCCTGGCAGGGTGCGCACGGCTGGCCGGTGGGTTTGCGGTGGTGTGGTGGTCACTGGGGAAAACCTTTGGCTGTGTCGTAGAGAGCGTGTGGGTAGGGCGCAACGGTGGTGCTCACTCTCATTACGCATGGGTGCGCCTGACGTCGCGCTCGATCTTTGGGCACATTGTCAGGCAACGGGGCATATGGGAGAGGTTGGCAACGGCCGCTGCTCAGGAAAACGAAGGAGCGGGGGTCGGTGAGACCCCCGCTCCTTCAACGTGGCTCCGCCGAGCCGCTCTGAGACGGTGCTCAGGCAGCGGCGGTGCTGTAGCCAGTGACGGCGAAGAAACGGGCGCCGCTGTCACCGCTTAGACCGCACGGACCGGAGGCGCCGGTGGTCTGGACGGCACCGTGGCCCACGAGCTCGTTGTTGCTGTTGTCGTAGTACTCGAGCGGCAGGACGGTGCCAGCGGACTGCTGCCACTCGACCCTGACGTCAAAGTTGTCCACGTCGACGTTTCCGACGTTGCCACCCGTGTTTCCGCTACCGCTGGACCAGCCGCACCAGGGGCCGTCCTGGAGCGTGGGCTCGGTCGGCAGGATGCCGTCTCTTACGATGCCTTCCGACGACAGCTCACAATTTCCAGCACTCGCCTGGTTGTCGATGTTGAAGCCAGGCGCACCGTTGCCCACGCCGATGCAGAGCACGAGGCCGCCCGCGCCGGGCAGACCGGTCGTGAACCGGTAGTCGGAGTCACGACCCGGGCACAGGTTTGCACCACAGTCCGGTGACGGCGGTGCCACCGGCGCCAAGATTCCGTCCGGGTCGCTTGGGCAAGAGCCGGTCGTAGCGTCGAAGCCACCCGGGCACACTTCGGCGCCGGCGGTGAACACGACCGCGATGCTGTCGCTCGGGGTCTGGCTGTGCGCCGGCGACGCCGGTACGAGAACGGCCACCAACGCCGCGGCGCTGATTCCGATCAGAAGTTTGCGAATCACGTGGATTCCTCCCTGTCGTTCGTGGCTGCCGGGGGCGGCCACGGTTGGTTGTGGTTGGTTTGCTTTGCGCTCCGGGGGGAGTCGCATCGCCCCCGGCTTCACTCCTCATTACGAACGAGCCGGTGACACGTCGCGTTCAAATCTCTACGAATCTTGTTGAACCGGGGTATTTCTGCCCCGATGTGCTTCGTGCCGTACGCACTCAGTCCCAGTGAAACGGGTGCGCTTGACCGCTGTGTACCCCTGATCGGAGGGGATTCCGGGGACCCAGGGTCCCAGCGCATTTGAGGAGCGCTTTGCTGTGACGGGGTTGAGACACGACCTGCACGTCGCGACGTCAAATTCTTCTGTACGTACAGGGGGGAGGACATCAATTGCCGGAGATGAGGAGCACCTTGTGCGCAGATCTTGGTGGAATCCGTCGAGGGCGCTCATGGCTCTTGTTGCTGTGGTCGGCCTACTTCCGGGCCCGGAAGCCGTCCACGCCGACAGCAGCCCGCAGGACCTGCAGGAGATGACCGTCGCGTTCACCGGACGCGCGGTCTACGATCCCGGTGGCTTTGACGGTCCCGGTGGAAGCCTCGTTTTCTCCCCGTCCCTCGGAGCAAATCTCCACGACTCGCACTGCGCTGGACAGGGCAATGGTGTCTTCGGGGCAAGCCTTCGTGGCGAGAACTTCGGTCGATGTTCCCTCGCGTTCCAGGGTGTGATGCGGTCGTCGTTGCCCCTCAGTCTGGACAAGCCGACCTGGTGCACGAACAGCCGTGGGAGCGGCCTCCTTGACGTGTCGGTGGGGGCCTTCATGCTCGAAGGCGTCCAACTCGAGTGGGTCCAGTCCGGCGGCAAGACCTGGCCGGTGACGTTGAGTCACGACGGCGAGGTTGTCGGCACGGGGGCGATCCAGGCGCACTCCCTCGACGCTCTGAGCTGGCTGTGTACCTGGGACCAGGCCTACGAGTTCTTCGTCGCTGGTTCGTTGCAGATCGTGCTCGCCGATTCGTGACGCCGCGTGAGGTTGTCCGGGACCCTCTGTGATGTTCGGGGGCGGGCTCAGCCCCGGGATTCGCGCCCGCTCCCGGCATCCTCGAGGGGGATCGCCGGGGCGAAGCGGCCGTCGGAGCCCGGGCGCACCAGGCGGAGCGCCACCGCCATGGCGGCGGCGTGGGCCCGGTCGCGGGCGTTGAGCCGCTCACGGGCGGAGGCGAGGACGTCCTTGATGTAGTTGGGCGAGTAGCCGAGCCGGTCGGCGATGTCGTCGTTGGTCGAGCCCGATGCGACCTCGGCGAGCACCTGGGCCTCGAGGTAGGTGAGGTGGTGCCGGGACAGCGGCCGCACCGCTCCGGGGCCCGCCCAGTCCTTGCCCCGGGCGGCGGCGAGGCAGGCCGCCGCCATGCTCTCGGGGGGCGCCTCCTTCTGCAGGCACAGCCGGGCGCCGGCCGACACGCAGGCGGCCGCCGCCGAGGGGGTGGCGAAGAGGGTGGTGACGACGACCTCGGGCGGGTGGTCCATCTGTTGGAGGCGCAGCGTGAGCCCGCAGGCGTCGCCGTCGGGGAGGAAGAGATCGCACAGCACCACGTCGGGCAGCGCTTCCTCGATCACGGTGACGGCCTCGACCACCGTGGCTGCCTCGCCGGCGAGCGCGAGTCCCGGGTGCCTGCTCATCAGCTCGGCGAGGGCCGACCGGGCCAGCGGTTCGTCCTCTACGACGACCACGCGGGTCCGGGCCTCGCCCTGATCGTCGTCGCGCAGGTCGAGCGCCCGGTCGGATTCGAAGGCGTCCATCAGGTGTTCTCCAGGGTCGGAGTTCGGGAAGGAATGCGGGCCACGACCTCGACGCCGGGTGCGCCGTCGCGGAGGTCGAGGGTGCCCCCCACGGGGACGAGGGCCTTGCGGGCGAGGTCGAGGCCGAGACCGGTGCCCGACGGCGACATCGAGTTTCCGAGGCCGAGTCCGTCGTCGCGCACGCGCAGGACGACCTCCTGGTCACGCAGATCGAGGGCGATGGTCACGCTGCCGGCCCGGGCGTGCCGTTCGACGTTGGCCAGAGCCTCCTGGGCGACCCGGAACAGGGCGTCCTCGATCGGCCCGGGCAGGGTTTTCTCGCCGCCGTCGATCGCGAGGGCGACCGCGGCGTCGTTGGCGTCCTGGAACTCCGAGGCGAGCCGCTCGAGCGACGCCACGAGCCCCCGGTCGTCGACCCGCATCGAGGCCAGCGTGGCCACGGCCTTGCGGAGCGAAGCGAGGCCCGAGCGGGCCAGCCCCTCGAGCTGGCGGGCCTCGTCGGCGAGAGCCATGTCACCGGCAGCGAGGCGGAGCGTTCCGGCCTTCAGGTTGAGGGCGTAGAGGAGCCGACCGACCGTGTCGTGGAGCCGGGCTGCCACCCGCTCACGTTCCTCGGCCAGGGCCAGGTCGAGTTCGGTCTGACTGGTCTCGCGCCGCTCCCATTCCTGCTCGATGGCCCGTCCGAACGCCGCGGCCAGCACATCGAGCATCTCGGCCTCCCGCTGCGACAGCCCGCCTTCGCGGGACCGTGCCCGCACCACGCCGACGATGCGCCCGCGGACCGTGAGCGGCGCGGCGAGTTCGCCGGGCCCGCCCTCGCGAAGAGGTTCTCGGTGAGTGGGGTTGCCGCCTTGCCACCGCTTGATGAGCTGCTGGTCGAGTTCGTCCGGGGCCGAGAAGTAGGCCAGCGAGCGCAGCTCGTCGTCGGCGACGCTCACCCGCACGAGACGGAACCCGAGGGCGGGCCCGATGGCCTCTTCGATGGCGGCCGAGTAGGCCTCGAGAGCGTCGGCCTCGAAGCCCCACAGCGCGCACAGTCCCCGGAGCCGTTCGGTCTCGAGCGCCAGGCTCTCCTGGAGATGGGCCCGCTCGATGGCCGCGGAGAGGTGGGCGGTGAGCGCTTTGGCCAGCTCGAGCG
>CAZTOV010000010.1:0-45050 GCA_964615175.1 uncultured Burkholderiales bacterium | reverse complement strand
GCCCGCTGTCGGCCGCGATGGCGTCGGTCACGATGCCTCCTCGCCAGGCTCGTCGAGATGAACTCGGGACCTGCCACTGGGCATTCCCGCTGACGACCCCCCGTCCCTGACCGATGACGTCGACGGTAGCCGCGGCGGAACCGCGCGTCTTCGGTATCAGGTCCGGTTCGCACCCTTTCGACGGAGTCGTTGCACCGGCGTGGTGTCGGCGATCAGGTCCGCCTCGGCCTCGTCGAGGGCAGGGCATCCCCGGCGGTCGTGGTGCCACTCGAGGAGCCATTCCACGGCGAGGAGGTAGAGCGAGCCGAGGAGGAACGCGCCGACGACGTCGGAGAGCCAGTGCACCCCGAGATAGATGCGGCTCATTCCGACGGCGAGGACGACCAAGCCGCTGACGATCACCGAGGCCCACCACCAGCGCCGGCGGTGGGTGAGCAGACCGACCACCGGTGGTACGAGCCCCCACAGGGCGATCGCCGCCATCACGTGGCCGCTGGGAAACGAGAAGCCGGTCCCTTCGACGAGGCGTTCGAGATCGGGACGGGGGCGGCTGATCAAGAGCTTCAGCACGAACTCCAGCGGGGGCCGGGCGATCACGGCGATGAAGAGCACGAGGGCCAGGGAGTGACAGCGTCGGTACAGCAGGAGCAGCAGGATCGTGAGTCCGATCACGACGACGGTGATGCCGCCGAGTTGGCTGAGGGCGTGGAACAGAGCGTCGCCATCGTCCGTCCGGGCACCCTCCACCCAACGCTGGACCGGGTCGTCCCACGTCCGGAGAGCCGACCCGTTGTTGCGCCAGGCGAGCACGGCGAGCACGGTGAAGATGGCGGCGAGGACCGGCACCGTCCAGCGGTACTTGAGGACCACGGCGGCGGGCGTCAACGGGGGGTGACCGTGGAGACCGCCGGGAAGCCTGGGCGCGCTCATCCCTCTCCACGGTATTCGCGGCCACGGGGAGCGTCATCGCGCCGCACAGCCGCGTGGCACACTGGTTTCCCGGCTTCGGAGCATGTTGAGCGGACGAGCGACGAAGCGACCGGGGGCAGTGCGCAGTGCGCGACTGGTGCACCTGGTCGTGTGCTGGTGAGGGCGACGATGCGGAGTGAGGAGCCCGGAGCTTTGAGCAGTGACACCGATCCGCGGGAGCTGAGCGACGAGGACTGGCGAGCCCGGCTCACACCCGAGCAGTACACGGTCACCCGCCAGGCCGGCACCGAGCCGGCGTTCAGTGGCGAGTACTGGGACAACAAGGAGCCCGGCACCTACCGGTGCGTGGGTTGCGGGGCCGAGCTGTTCGCCTCGGATACCAAGTTCGAATCGGGGACCGGGTGGCCGAGCTTCTGGGAACCCGCCGACGAGGCGAACGTCGACACCGCCCGCGACGCCTCCCACGGGATGGTCCGCACGGAAGTGGTGTGCTCGCAGTGCGATGCCCACCTGGGCCACGTCTTCCCCGACGGCCCCGAGCCGACCGGCGAGCGCTACTGCATCAATTCGGCGGCCCTCGAGTTCGACCCTGCCGACTCCTCGGAAGCCGCAGACGCCTCCAACGACGACTGAGCAAGTGAGCCGGCCCGTCAGCCGGTGGGGGGCGTGCAGGTCGGGCGGATCAACTCGCCGAAGCCGATCTCGCCGGGCTCGAGGTCGAACACACGCCGCTCGATCTCGAAACTGCCGCCGATGCCGTCGAGGGCCACGTAGTCCAGCGCCCGGAGACAACCGCGGGGACCGAGGTGGAGCACCTGTGCCTCGAACTCCAGGTCGGCGTCGCCGGTGAACGAGCCGAGGCCGGTGCCCCCGGTCGACCCCACGACGAAGGTGATGGTGTCGCGTTCGAGCGAGGCGTCCCGCTGGTGCCGATGCCCCGCCACGACAAGAGGTACGGAGCCGGCGGAGCTTCCGGCCAGCACCGGGTCGTGGACGGCGAGGATGTGGGCGCCATCGGCACGGGCGCGCCGGGCGACCTCGCCTGCCGTCGCCTCCTTGACGATTCGGGCCTCGTCGGCCGACGTTCGGTTGTCGGCGGTGAACGAGGGGTCGGGCACGCCGAGGATGCGGACGCCGCGTACTTCGACCACGCCGTCGACGACCTCGACATTGGGCATCTCGGCCAGCGCCGCCCGGTTCGCCTCCGAATCGTGGTTGCCCGGCACGAAGAGGTAGCGGGCGGGTACGTCGGCGATGGCTCGACCGATCTCGGCCTCGACCGGGAATCCGAAGCTCGTGAGGTCTCCGGTGTCGAGCACCGCGTGCACGTCGAACTGCCGGGCGAGTTCCTGCACGACCTCCAGGCCGAGCGGGTTCAGATGGATGTCGCTCACGTGGAGGATCCGCACCTCGCCCGGTCGCCCGGCCCGGCCGGGGTCGGTCGCGGCCATGGCGTAGAGATCGCTGACCTGAGCGGCGAGGGTTCCGATCCGCGCTCGCACCGTGCCGTAATCGTCGACGTGACGCTGGGCGCTCTCGACCATCTCGGGCGCCCGTTCGAGAGCCCCCTCGTAGACGGGCTCGGCGAAGGCGTCGGCATTGAAGCCCCGCCAGGTCACCGTCAGCAGCAGGCCCACGGCGATGACGCCGCCGACTCCACCGACGACGATGAGCGCCGGGCGGAGCCGGGACACGAGGGCGCCGACGACGGCTCCGACGAGGGCGGCGCCGAGGAGTGCCCGCATCGCGAATTTCCGGGCCAGGGCGCGCAGGTCGGACTCGGCCTGGGCGTACAGAGAGGCGGTGGGCCGGTCTTCGGCGATGAGCTTCTCGAGCCGGTCGATGTCGACCGCGTCGATGCGTCCGTGGAGCCCCAGCGGCGCGGCGTGGGTCTGGGCGCTCAGTGACCCCAGCGGGGGGACCTGCAGGCGCGTTTCACCGTCGAGACGCCACGACGCCTTGACCGCGAGCGTGCCGGGGCCGACGTCGCCCCGCGTGGGTGGCGCCAGCGTGAGGGAGAAGACCGCGGCGGCGCCACCCACGACGAAGACCAGGACCGCGGCGAGCAGCCGGGAGAGTGGTGAGCGCGTGAGGAAGCTGGGCACGCGGGAACGACCTCCGACTCCGCCACTGGAGTCGAGTCGTTCATGGTCACGCATACATCCACCCTAAGCCTCTGCCCCGTCTTCGGAGAGGGGCCGAAAGTGGATGTGCTACCCAAATCCGCTGTTCTTGACGGTGTTCTGCCCGCTGATCGGGCAGAACACCGTCAAGAACTCAGGATGTGGTCCCTCAGGCGGGTTGGAGGGTGCCCTCGAGGTGCCAGAGGCCGGTGAAGTTGTCGAAGGGACCGCCCACGATCTGGCTCGTCCACTCGACGACGATCGCCCCGGTGGCCTCGTCGTAGGTGCCGGTGGGTCCGGTCGTTTTGCCCGGCCGGGAACCGTTGGGCTTGGGGGCCCCCTGGTTGAAGTGCTGGCCGTTCCACGAGGCCGCGACGGCGGCGAGGTTCCCCGAGAGGGAGCCGTCGTCGGCAGAAGCGAGTGTCGGTGCCGGTGCGTCGTCGCCGGTTTGCGGGTCGGTCGGATTGGTCGAGACGGCGAACTGAACCGCAAAGAAGGGCGCCGGCTCGACGATTCGGGATGCGGCCCCGTTGCCGCCGTCGTCGAAGGCGGGTTCGGGGTTGGGCTGGTGTTCGCCGAGGCTCAACCCGCCGTCGGCGCCGGGCGCCAGAGGTGTGAAGGTGATGTCGCCGCACGGTGAGTCGCCGTTCTCCACGTAGGGGCCCTCCTCGACGGTCCCGTCGGGCTGCACCATGCGGAAGTACGTGCCTGATGTGACCCCGGCGTCCGTGCATTCGCCGGCGGTGAGCTGGATCAGGCCTTCGAGCCCGCCACCCCCGTCGGTCGCTTCACCATCGGTGGATTCGACGTCCGTGTCGCCCCCGTCGGTGGCTTCGACTTCGGTGTCGTCTCCGTTTCCGCAGGCGGCGGCGACCAGGGTGAGGGCGGCGAGGATGGCGAGCAGGCGGCGGATCTTCACGGTGAACTCCTCGAAGTGTCGGTGGACTCGGTCGATGACGGGCCCGTGTCCCCTGCGGGCGGGTCGAGCCGCTCACGGGGCGGGGGTTCCATCTTGATCGTCGCGAGGTCGGTGGTGCTCCGGGCGAAGACGGCCAGGCCGATCACGAGCACGCCGGGCAGGACGAAGAACCAGGGGAAGAGGGAGAACGGGGGCAGGGCGTCGATGCCCTCGAATGCGGTGAGGTTGTCGGCCATGGCGCCGATCATCGGGGCCATGTCGTTCGACATGGTCGGCCACACGCCGACGAACCCGTCGATCTGTTCGAGTTCGGGGATGTCGACCCCGTCAGCCCCGGCGGCGGCTTCCTCGAGGTCGGGGAGCACCCTGTTGCGCAGGCGCCCCTCGGCGGCGCCGATGGTGATGAAGTGACCCTGGATGCGCGTCACCTTCTCCTGGGTCATCAGGGGACGGAAGGTGTCGATCATCTCCTTGCCCTCGGGAGCCCGGGTGAACATCTGGAACACCGCCGGCGCGGCGATGAGGCCGACGCCGAGGGCGGCGGTCACGGCCAGGGCGCGGTGCGGCCGGTGGGTCCTCAACGCCCAGACCGCCAGCCCGGCGCCGATCAGTCCGGGGAGGAGGAAGAAGTACGGGAACAGTGCGAACGGGGGCAGGGCATCGACGGCCCGGTACTCGCCGAGGGAGTCGTCGATGTCGTCGAGCATGTCGCTCATCTCGGTGTCGATGGCGCTCCACTGCTCGTGCCAGCGCTCGACCTGGGCCGGCACCTCGACGCCGGCCTCCTCGGCGACCGGGAGGACTTCGGCGCGACTCTCCTCCTCGGCGGCCCGGATGGACGTGATGTAGCCGCGGAAGTCGGTGATCGTCCGGTCGTTCATGTAGGGGCGAAAGTCGTCGAGCATCTCGCCGCCCCGGGGCGCTCGGGTGAACATCTGGAAGCCGACGGGCGCGAGCGCGAGGCCGAGGCCGATCACGAGCACGGCGACGACCGCGCGGGTGCCACCTCGGCTCAGCACGGGGCGCTCACCGTGACGAGGTCAGGAAGCGGCGGCTGAGGAGGCCGCTGCCCGTGAGCAGGAGCGCCGCGAGCGCAGGGAGAGGTCCGCCCGTGCGTGGTGTGGGCCCTGCGCCGGTGGCGCCGGTATCGGCCGAGGTGTCGCCGTTGCCCGTCGAACTGCCCGATCCGGCGGGACCCGTTGTCGAGGTGCCGGGGGTGGTCGTGGTCGTGCCGCCGGAACCGCCGCCGCCGGCCGCCGCGAAGGTGCCCTCGAGATGCCACACGCCGGTGAAGTTGTCGAACGGTCCGTCGACGATGAGGCTGGCCCACTCGAGGGTGAACGCGCCGGTCGCGGGATCGTAGGTGCCGGCGGGGCCGAAGGTGTCGCCGGGTTGGTCGCCGTCGGGCTTGGGTGAGCCCTGGTTGAAGTGCTGGCCGTTCCAGGCCGCCGCCCAGGCGGTGATCTGTCCCGACAGGTCACCGCTGGACGCGCTGATCTCGGGGACGGGCACCTCGGTCTCGGTCTGAGGGTCCACGGGGCTGGTGGCCACCGAGAAGTCGGTGCCGTTGAAGCCGGTGGGCTGGATGATCAGTGAGGCCAGCGCGTTGTTGTCGTCGTCGAACGCCGGGTCGGGATGGGGCTGGTGGTCCTCGGTGGAGAGCCCGCCGTCGGTGCCGGGGGAGAGGGGCGTGTAGGTGTTGTCGTCGCAGGGCGACGAGGTGTTGTTCACCCAGGGACCGTTGTCGGGGTTGCCCGCCGGCGTCGCCATGCGAAAGTAGGAGCCGCTGCTGATGCCGTCGCCGCCGCACTCGCCGGCCGTGATGTGGAAGGTGCCGACGAGGGGTTCGCCGGCCTGGCGGGGCTGCGTCGACTCGCCCTCGGCACCGTTGGTGCCCTCGACGGTGTCGACGGTCTCGTCGACCGCGTCGACCCCCGTCACGGGGGCCGCGAACGCCGGTGCCACGACGAGGACGGTTGCGGCGGCGGCGATGCCGGCGAGGGACAGGGCACGGGGAATGTGCTGTGGTGTGATCATGCTCATCTCCGGAAATCTGACTGATCAGGTCGGGTTTCGTCAAACCGGAGCGGAATTCCTGCCTGACCGGCCCGGGTTTGTGTATGACACAGCCGCTCCGGGCACCAAGGGGGCGCGAACATCGGGCAGGACTGGCGAGCGACGAGCACGGGTGAGATATGAGCCTCACGATCGGTACCGGACCCTTCGGTGACCAGCCGGGCGGCGAGTTCAACTTCACGCGCGAAGGCCCCGAACGGGTGATCTTCTGGGAGGACCATCCGCGCAAGGTGAGGGCCGAATTCGGCGGGGCGACGGTGGCGGAGACCGCACGGATGAAGCTGTTGCACGAAACGACGTTGCTACCGGTCTTCTACTTCCCCGAGGACGGCATCGACTTCGAGGTGCTCGAGCCCGGTGACAAGCAGACCCACTGCCCCTACAAGGGCGACGCCCGCTACTGGACGATCCGCGTCGAGACCGGCGACGGTGAGGAGCGTGTGGCCGAGAACGCGGTGTGGAGCTACCCCGCGCCTATCGCCGGGGCGCCGGCTCTGGCCGGTTACTACGCGATCTACTGGGACGCCGTCGACCACTGGTACGAGGAGGACGAGGAGATCTTCGTCCACCCCATCGACCCGTATCACCGCGTCGACATCCGTGAGAGCAGCCGACATGTACGCGTGGAACTCGACGGCGAGGTGCTCGCCGAGAGCACGCGCCCGGTGATGCTGTTCGAGACCGGGCTCCCGCCTCGGTTCTACCTGCCGCGCGACGACGTCCGAAGCGACCTGCTGATCGCATCCGACGCGCACACGCGCTGCCCCTACAAGGGACTGGCGTCGTACTACACGCTCGACGTCGGGGACACGAAGCACGAGAACTTCGTCTGGTACTACCCCGACCCCCTCCACGACGCCGACAAGATCGACGATCTCCTGTGCTTCTACAACGAGAAGGTCGACCTGATCGTCGACGGCGAGGCGTGGGAGCGCCCGGTCACCAAGTTCTCCTGATCTCCCTAGCAGGGTGCTGAAAAGGTGGCGATGGAGTGGATCGTCGAGCCATTCGTCGTCATCTCGCAAGGACGCAGCCCGAAGGCGCAGCCACAAGCTGCGTCGAGGGCGAGGACACAGCGAGGGGTGGCGATGGCCGGCGAGACACCAGCGTCCACTTTTTCAGCACCCTGCTAAGGGAGGGTCAGGATTCGAGGAGGTCCCGCACCTCGTCGGCGACCGTCTTCGCTCCGCGCTCGGAGATCACGATCGTGTAGTGGTTGACGTCGTCGATGGTGCGGTCGCTGAAGCCGCTGATCTTCGGGCCCCACGTTCCGATCCGTTCGTCCGCGTAGAGCGGATCGGCGTCGAGCATGCCCCGCTCAGCGCGGAGGAGCCGCACCGGCCCGGCGAGGGCTTCGAGCGAACGCGGCAGCAGGTCGCCGACGAGCATGCTCTCGGTGTCGCCGATCACCGCTTCCTTGCGAGTGCTCGGGCGCAGCCCGGGGGGTTCGCCCACGAGGTCGTAGTCGACGTATTCCTCGACGTACGCGCTCCAGTCCGAGCCGAGTGCAGGATGCTGTTCCCAGAACTGGTGGTACGCCTCGAACGACTCGAAGGTCATGTCGAGGCGCTCCATCGCCGGTCCGATGATGGCTTCGATGACCTGCTCGATGGTGAGGCCTTCCGGGACCTCGTCCATGAGAGGGATCCCCCCGTCGACCAGCAGTACGGCGCCGGTCCTCTCCGGGAAGGTCGCGCCGAACACGGCCGCGACGAAGCCCCCCATGGAGTGTCCGAGGACGACGTCGGCCTGGTCGATCGCGAGATGGTCGAGGACCGCGGCCAGGTCGGCGGCGTGGTGATCGAGACCCCAGGGTCCGGCGATCTCGCGGCTGCGGGCGCGACCACGGTGGTCCACCGCCACGACCGTCACGGCTTCGAGCTGCTGGTTGAGCTGATCGGCGAGGCCGTGGAACTCGGTGTGGTTGGCGGTGATCCCATGGGAGCACAGCACCGTGGGGCCGCCCGATCCCCAACGGGCGACGTGCAGGTCGCCGCCCTCAACCGGAACCGTGAACGTTTCATACGTAGTCATCAGTCGAGCTCCATGTCGGACAGTTGTTGTCGCAGCACCTTCTTGTCGATCTTGCCGACGCTGGTCTTGGGGATCTCATCGACCGCCACCACGGCGTCGGGCAGCCACCACTTGGCGACCTTGTCGCCAAGGAACTCATGGAGTGTTTCGAGCGAGGGTGGCTCGCTGTTGACGGGCACCACGATGGCGATCGGGCGCTCGTCCCATTTCTGGGAATGGACGCCGACGACGGCGGCGTCGGCGACCTCGGGGTGGGCCAGGAGATGGCCTTCGAGTTCCACGGAGCTGATCCACTCGCCCCCCGACTTCACCAGGTCCTTGGCCCGGTCCACGATCTTGAAGTACCCGTCGCGCTCCATGACGGCCATGTCGCCGGTGCGGAGCCAGCCGTCGTGGAACCGCTCCGATGACCCCTCGGTGTTCCAGTAGTCGGAGGCGATCCAGGGACCCCGCACCTCCAGCTCGCCGGGAGTCGTGCCGTCCCATGCGACCTCGGTGTCGTCGTCGCCGACGACCCGGGCTTCGAGCCCGGACATGATGGTGCCGGTCTTCTCTTTGACGTCGAGGCGACCTTCGTCGTCGAGCCCGCGGTGACGGCGGCGGGGGCGGGACGCGGAAGCAAGGGGTCCGGTCTCGGTCATGCCCCAGACCTGGAGGTACTCGATGCCGGCGCGCTCGTAGGCGGCGATGAGCGACTTCGGCGAGGCCGACCCGCCGACGAATACGAGCCGGAGGGCCGAACCATCGACGTCGCCCTTCTCGAGGAGAGGCAGGAGCTCCTTCCAGATCGTCGGAACGCCTGCGGAAACGGTCACTCTCTCGTCGTCGATGATCGTGCCGAGACGCTCGGGCGAGGAGTCGGAACCGTGGAAGACGAGTTCTGCTCCGGTGAAGGGAGCCGAGTAGGGGAGGCCCCAACCGAAGGCGTGGAACATCGGCACGACCGGCAGGACACGGTCCGACTCGCGCAGTCCGATGGCGTCGGCCATGCACGTGGCCATGGAGTGCAGCCACATTCCCCGGTGGCTCGACACCACCGCCTTGGGCATCCCGGTCGTGCCCGACGTGTAACAGATGCCGCAGGCGGCGTTCTCGCCGACCTCGACGAACTCGGTCATGGGGTGGGCCGCCGTCACCAGTGTTTCGTAGTCGTGGAGGGCGTCCAGGCTGGGTGCCGTCCGGTCGCCGTCGAACCTGACGTAGGCCTCGACCGGATCGAGCTTGGGTGCGACATCGGCGAGCTTGGGGACCAGGTCGCCGTCGGTGAAGACCACGCGGTCGCCGGCGTGGTTGACGATGGCCGCGATCTGGTCGTCGAACAGCCGCACGTTGACGGTGTGGAGCACGGCGCCGACGAGCGGAACGGCCCAGTACAGCTCGAAGTGGCGGGAGGAGTTGTAGGCGAAGCTCGCCACCCGGTCGCCGGGCCGGATGCCGAGGTCGTCGACCAGCACCGTGCACAGTCGGCGTACCCGGTCGGCGATCTCCGCGTAGGTGCGCACCGTGCGCCCCTCGGAGTCGTAGGAGACCACCTCGCCCTCCGGGTAGATGGTCTGCATCCGGCGGAAGAGGTCGTGGAGCACCAGCGGCGGTTGTTGCATGAGGCCGGGGAGGGTCACGGTGCACCTCCGGAGTCGGAGTCGGGGTCGAGGTCGGACGGTGGATCGAGCGGCGGGACGGTCTGGGCCTCCAGCCCCAGGGCGAGCACGAGGCGCGCGGCTTGAGTGGGGACCCGGGGGTCGAGGCCGGTGAGCTCGTGGACCCGTCGGAGGCGATAGAGGACGGTGTTGGGGTGCACGTACTCGGCCTCGGCTGTGCGGGGGACCGAACCCGACTCGAGGTACGTCGCCAGCGTCGACGCGAGCACACCGTCGTGATCGCCCGTCGCCAACGGATCGAGCACCGCCCGGCGGAACGCCGCCCCCACCTCGGGGTCGGCGGCGACGAGGCGCTCGACCAGCAGGTCGTCGGGCCCGTAGATGCCGGTGGGGGTGCCCGCACGATGCGCTGCCACCAGTAGCTGCTCCGTGCGGCCCACCGCTTGGAGCAGGTCAGGGCCGGGGGCGACCGGTGGCGCCCATGCCAGATGAGGACGGCCCGCGGCGCGCCAGATGGGTCCCAGGTCTCCGGGCGACTCGGGAACGAGTAGCAGGAGCCTTCCGCCGCGGATGCCCGCGACGGCTCCCTCGGGGGCGGCGTCGAGCACGGCGTCGACCCCCGTGCCGACGTCGTCGCCCTCGGCGACGACCGGGGAGTAGCGGGACGCGAGCACCACCGAGAAGCGGATGGAGACGGCCGCCACTTCGGCAGGGGTGGTGGCGGCCAGAAGCGCCTCGATCAGCGCCTGTCGCTCGGCGTCGACCCGGCGGATCTCCTCGGTGGAGGCGTCGAGGTACGAGGCGGCCGCGATCGAGGCGGCCTCGTCGATATAACCGATCCAGGCCGCTCCCAGGTCGCCGAGGACATGCTCCTCGCCGGGCTCGACGGCGTCGGCGATGGCGCGCCACACGACCCCGCCGGCGATCCGGTAGACGTGGAGCATCGGTTCGAGCGGAACGCCCATCTCGAGCCGGCGGCGTCCCATCTCGCCGAGGACCTCGAGGCGGCCGGGGTCGGGAGAGCCGTCGTCGATGATGGGGATGAGGAACCCCTCGACAATCTGGCGGGACACCACCAGAACCTCCTCGCTCATGCGGTGAGAGCCCAGGGCCTCGTACTCGGGGACGACGAGGTAGGCCTCGCCGAGTCGCTCGACGAGATCGTCCATCGTTTCGAGAACCCGGTGGGCGACCTGGGCGCGCGTCGGGGCGTCCTTGGGGAGGAGGCGTCGGACCTCGGCACCGTCACTCATCGCGCTGTCTCGGTGCTCGGCCGGCGGAGGGGATCGAGCCTGGGCGTACCGAGTTCCGGGGGAGCGGTCATGATTTCTTCGCCCGCGGCTTCTTCGACCTCCGGTGCTTGGCCCCGCGTTCCCGGGACCCGTTGGCGCCGCCGCCCGCGAGCAGTCGGCCGATGCCCAGCTCGTGGTTGAGGCGGCGACGGTCGATCCGACCTGCCGCCGCGGTGTAGACGACCTGGCCGCTGCGCATGACCGCGATGCGGTCGGCCACCTGGAGGGCGAGGGCCACGTTCTGCTCGATGAGCAACATCGAGACGCCGCTGTCGTCCTTGACCGACCGGAGCAGTTCGAACGCATCCTGGGCGATGACCGGTGCCAGTCCGGCCGACGGCTCGTCGATCATGAGCAGGCGCGGGCCGTTGATGAGAGCCCGTGCCACGGCGAGCATCGCCTGCTCGCCACCCGAGAGGCTGCCCGCGAGCTGGGTGTGACGCTCGTCGAGCCGGGGGAAGCGCTCGTAGAGGTCGGCGAGCCGACGTTGGTACTCGCCGGAGCTGCGGCGCCGGAGGAGATAGCCGCCGAGACGGAGGTTCTCCTCGACGGTCAGCTCGGGGAACAGCTGACGACGCTGCGGGACGTGACCGACGCCTCGGGTCACCCGCTGCTCGACCGAGAGCGTGGTCATGTCGTCACCGTCGAGCGTCACCCGCCCCTCCCATGCGGGGACGATGCCGCCCGCCGCCTTCATCGTGACGCTCTTGCCGGCACCATTGAGGCCGAGGAGCGCGACGATCTCGCCCTCGGGAACCTCGAGATCGACACCGTGCAATACGGCGTGGGTGCCGAATCCGGCGCGGATGCCCTCGAGGGCGAGTACGGGCTCGGCGGTGGTGCGGGGGCTCACGACCGGTTCTTCCCGGTGGCAGCCCGGGCCCGCTTGCCCTGGCTCCCGCGTGTCTTGGCGCCGGCGGCGGCCTTTCGGCCCGAGGGTGCCGGCACGGTGGTGTCGCCGAGGTACGCCTCGACGACCTCCGGGAGCGCCGTCACTTCGTCGGGGGTCCCGGAGGCGATGACCGCCCCGCTGCTCATGACGTAGATCTCGTCACACACGTCGAGCACGAGGGGCACGTTGTGTTCGATGAGGAGGACCGTGCGTTCGAGCTCGTCGCGGAGGTCACGGAGACGGTCGGCGAGGCTCTCGACCATGGCGGGGGCCATTCCCGCCGACGGTTCGTCGAGCATCAGGAGGTCGGGCGCGGTGATCAGCGCCGCCGCCATCTCGACGATGCGCTTCTGCCCGCCGGAGAGGTTCTTGACCGGCACGTCGAGGTGCGACGACAGCCCGAGGGCGTCGATGGCTTCGACGGCTCGTCCGCGCAGCTGCTCTTCGATTTCGCCGGCGTCGAGGGTGTAGGTCAGCGCCGAGACGGTGCCGTAGCGGGCGAGCAGGTGCTGGGCGAGGAGGAGGTTCTCCTCGACGGTCATGGAGTGGACGAGGCCCACGTGCTGGAAGGTCCGGCCGATCCCGAGCCCGGTGCGCCGGTGGGGTTGCAAATGGTCGATCGGCTCTCCGCGGAAGCTCACTCGCCCGGTGTCGGGGCGGATGAACCCCGACACGACGTTGAAGAGGGTGCTCTTGCCGGCGCCGTTGGGGCCGATGAGGCCGACGATCTTCCCTTCGGGAACGGCGAGCGACCCCTGATCGACGGCGACAAGGCCCCCGAACCGGACGGTCACGTTCTCGACGGCGAGGACCGGGGTGCCCTCGGGAAGGCGAGGAAGCTCCTCGAGGCCCTCCGGTCGGGGCATGTCGGGCAGCGGAGGCACCTCGGTCTCGAGGTCGTCGTGGACGGCGTTGCCGCGGCGTACCTCACGGGCTTCGCGGGCTTCACGCGCCTCACGGAAGGCGCTGGCGAGACCGTCGGGATGGCGAGCGATGGTGTAGACGAGGAGCCCGGCGCCGATCACGAGCTTCCAGTCGTCGAAGAACTCGAGGATGTCGGGGAGGATCGTGAACGCGGCGGCTGCCACCACCACGCCGAGGCGGTTGCCGAGTCCGCCGAGGACCACGAGTACCACGAGGAGCAGGCCCTCCTCGTCGAAGGTGAGCGTGCGGGAGTCGATGAACCCCACCTGCTGGGCGAAGAGGGCGCCGGCAAAGCCGGCGAGACCGCCGGAGAGAGTGAAGGCGAGGAGCTTGTAGCGGGCGACGTCGACGCCGAAGCTCTGCGCCACCTGTTCGTTCTCCTTGATCCCCTGGAAGGCGCGTCCGAGTTTGCTCCGGACCACATTGTGGTCGAGGAGCCACACGAAGAGGATGGCCACCAGACCGAGGGCGAGGTAGTCGGCGTTCTCGGTGAGGCCGAAGCCCCCGAAGTACGGCCGTTCGACCTTGAGCCCCGCGGAGCCCCGCGACAGCCACGGGATCTGGAGGATGGAGTTCTCCATCATCACTGCGAAGCCGATCGTCACCACGGCGAGGTGCAAGCCGCGGAGGCGCAGGGCAGGGAGACCGATGATGAACGCCACGGCGGCGCCGAGGACGATGGCGAGCACGAACCCGAGGATGCTCGGGAGGTAGTAGCGGGCGGTGATGAGGCCCATCGTGTACGCGCCGATGGCCAGCAGAGCACTGTGGCCGAGGCTGATCTGGCCGCAGTACCCCATCAGGAGGTTGAGGGAGATCGCCATGGCGGCGAACGCCGCAGCAAGCGTGAGGGTGCCGGCACGTGAGCCGGGGAGTAGGTCGGGGGCGACCCGTCCGACGAGCGGCGGGATCAGCGCGAACGCGGCGACGAGTACGACGGTGACGATCTGACGCTTCGTCGGTCGATAGTCGACTTCGACCCACTCGAGATGCATCAGGTGGCTCCTCGCATCGAGAGGCGGGGCGCGAGGACGAGGAGCGCGGCCACGATCACGGCGAAGATCGCCACCGACGACAGACCGGGCACCGAGGCGTCGAGGAAGATCCGGCGGATGGCCGCGTCGAGGACGCCGATGGCGAGGCCACCGTAGAAGGCGCGCGAGAGGCTGGTGAGGCCGGCGAGGAGGGCGGCGGCGAGGGCGGGGATGAACAGCGCGTTGACGCTCACACTGAAGATGCCCGGAGCGAACGCGCCGACCGTGGGCTCGACGAGGAGCACCGCCACCGCGGCCAGCACGCCCGAGGTCACCCAGGTGAACTGTGAGACCTTGGTGAGGCTGATGCCCATCATCCGCACCGCGGCCGGGTCCTGCGCGGAGGCGAGGACGCCGAGGCCGAAATCGGTGCGGCGGAGGAAGGCATTGAGGCCGAGGCCGACGGCGAGGGCGATGACGAAGGCCAGCATCTCGGTGGTGCTGACGAAGTAGCCGGCGATCTCGGGCCCTTGCCCGCTGACCGGGCCGCGGAGGAACTTCGGCCCCGCTCCCCAGATGCGCAGCTCGAGGGCGAGGAGCAGGAGCATCAGCCCGATGGTGGCCACGGCGACCGAGAGGCGGGGGGCGTCGACCATCCGGGCGACCACGAGTCGTTCGAAGGCGGCCGAGATGGCAGCGGCGACGACGACCGCGATCAGCGCGCCGATGATCCAGGGTAGGCCCTGCTCGACCACCGCCCACCAGGCGATGTAGAGGGCGAAGGTTCCGACCTCGACGTGGGCGAAGTTGAGCACCTTGGAGCCCCGGTAGACCATGACGAGGCCGAGGGCGAGGATGCCGTAGATGGCGCCGGTCACGAGCCCGGAGACGAGGACCTGTCCCATTCTCTGACCTTCCCCTACCCCTGATGGAAGTGCTCGCGGCACCACGAGGTCGTGCGGAACCCGGGTTCGCCGCCGCCCTTGTCGAAGGCCTCCTGGACGAAGAAGGCCCATCCGCCCTGGTGGCCGGTGAACCCGTGGATCGAAGGGCGGCTGTAGTCGGCCGCACAGTTGGGCTCGACCACCTTCTGGTACCCGTCGATCATCATCCCGGCGAGGCGGTTGCGCGAGCAGGCCTCACCGCAGTCGAGGAGCATCTCGTGGAGCGCCTTGTTGCCGATCCACGTCTGCCAGAGGATGTCGTTGAGGGTGGTGTCGGGGCGATACTCCTCCATCACCGCCTCGAACTGATCGATCTCCTGCTGGTAGCCGTGGTCGGTGTAGGCGTACTTCCCGCGATAGCCGCCGATGGTGTACGCGGACGAGGTCCACACGCCCTGGATGGGCGAGATCAGGGCGTCCTCACCGACCACGTCGAGGGTCGTCTGGAAGGGAGCCACCACGAACGTGGGGTGGAAGTTCTGGGCGTGGCTCTGCTGGATGAACTCGGCGGCCGCGAGGGCGTTGTCCCAGATCCAGACGACCTCGACGCCGCGGTCGCGCATGTCGAGGATCTCCTGGGTGAACAGGGTCTGGTTGGCGTTGACCGACCGGTCGGCGGCGATGTCGACGCCGTGTTCTTCCATGTAGGTCTTGCCGGTCCGGTGGCCCGGCTCCCAATTCTCGCTGCTACGGGCGATGATGCCGATCTTTTTCGAGCCGTGCTCCGCGGTGATGAACTCGCCGAACGCCCGCCCCAGCTCCTCGACCGAGGGAAGGCTGGTGAAGCTGTACTGGAGCCCGTCCGGGTCGGCCATCGCGACGTGGTGGACGTAGAACGCTCCCAGCTCCTCCGCCCGGTCGCGCGCCGCGGGAATCTGGTCGAAACCGATGCCGCCGAGGATGAAGAACGGATCCTGTTCCCAGCACTCCTCGATCCGTTGGCGGGCGGTGTCGGGGGAGTAGGAATCGTCCTTCCAGTCGAGAGTGACCTCGCGGCCGTAGATGCCACCGTTGTCGTTGACCCATTCCCAGTAGACGTTGAGGTCCTCGCGGTTCGTGTCGAAGGCATCGGCGAAGATCAGGGCCGCGTGACCACAGAGGCGGATCCGATCGTCCGTGATGCCCACGCGGTCGTCACCGGCGGAGTAGAGGTCGGCCATGAACGGTCCGTCATCCGCAGGACCCGACGAGGGCTGCGGGTCGGTGGGCGTGGACTCGCTGGCGGGGGCCGGGGTCTCCGTGCTGCCCGACGAGGTCGGGTCGGATGCCGAGGGGGCCGCCGCCGAGGTCCCCGTGTCGTCGTCGGTGGCCGGACTTGCGACGGTCTCCGGGGTGCTGGTGGTGGAGGTGCCCTGTCGGTCGCCGGCGGCCACCGAGTCGGGGCGCGGCGCGCCGGTGCAGGCCGTCGACACCAGGAATGCCAGCAGGCTGAGGATCCCCAGCCGGTGTCGTAGCACGGTGAACGCCATCACCCGTCGCCCCTCCGAACCCCTCGGATGCCCGTCGATTGGGGGATTTCGAGATCTTGCCATGGGAATCCTTCGGGCGTGGGGCAAAAACCCGGGGGCCGGAGTTGTGAGTTCTACAAACCCCACCGTTTGGGTGGAGAGGCCTGCGCACGCCCCGAATGGGACCACGGTGGTGCAATCCCCCGGATCAGGTGTAGAACGGGCGTTGCGTGGGAAACACCCAACCAACCAAGGAAACAACGGCACAGGGGGGATCACCAATGAGAATCCGATTGCTTGCTCTGTTGTCCGCGGTGGCGCTGGCCATGGGCATCGGTGGCGCGTTCGCGGAGCCCAACCCGGGTCCGGGTGGATCGCAGGAGGGCGAAGAGGTCTGCGACGAGAACGGTGAGAACTGCACCGACGTCTACGACAACCAGGTCGAGTGTGGCGACAACGCCACGGTCGCCGAAGAGGGATCGTTGTCGGTCCACGCCAACCAGGACGGCACCGGTGGGTTCCTCGAGGTCTGCAACGACGGTGACACCGTGCCGGTGCAGGGTCGGATCATCGCTCAGGGGGACGCCGCTGCCCAGGACGGGTCGATCTGTGCCGACGGCGACGCCGACAACGAGGGCGAGGCCCAGGGCTGGGCCTGCGTCCAGGGCGACGGCGACGGTACCCCGACCGTGGTCTGCGGTGACGACAACGGCAACCTCGACTCGCAGAACCAAACGGCAGAGGATGGTCAGGAGGACTGCGGCAGCGATCCGCCTGCCCCTCCCGCATAAGTCCCGCTCATCGCGGAACGACTGACGAGGCCGCCCTCTTCGGGCGGCCTCGTCGCGTTCCCGCCCCGCGCTCCTAATCTGAGGGCGTGCAGTGGACCCGACGACAGACGACGGTGTTGATGGCCGCGGGCGCCGTCGTGCTGGCGGCCGGCGTCTGGTGGGGCCTCGTCGCCGATTCGGGCGACGGTGCGGCGCGCGAGCGCAGGAACGCCGCGCCGGAGCGGATCGGTGACGAGCTGGACCTCGTCCCCGGCTGCACCATTTCGAGATGTCAGGTTCTCGCCCGGCGGGGTGGCTTCCGCTTCGAGGGCACGACGGCCACCCTGGCTGTCGTGGGGCGCCCACAAGACTGCCAGGGGCTGCCGGCGAGCAGCCTCCACCTGTTCGCCGATGACGCGGTGCTCTGGTCATCGCCTCCCGATCTCGTATGCGGCGATCCGATCTCGGGCGTCGAAGTCGACCGCATCGGGAACGCCCTGTTGGTCTTCGAGGCCGTGGCCGAAGACGGAGGCGAGTCCCAGGCCCTCGTACTGCGGTTCGACGGCGACAGGGTCGACGATTTCGGCTCCTTCGACGGCCGATTCCGCGGTACGACGGTCCGCACGCGCGATGTCGACGATGACGGGGTCTTCGAGATCCTGGTCAACGGTGAGCAGTTCCACTGGGACGGTGAGGGGTACCGGGCGGTATGACCGCGGCGCCGGACGACGACGTGAGGGTCAACCGCAGCCTCCGCATCCCGGCCGCCGAACTGGAGTGGCGGTTCAGCCGCTCGGGCGGTCCCGGCGGTCAGCACGCCAACACCTCGGACACGCGAGCCGAAGTGATCTTCGACGTCGCGAACTCGCGGTCGTTGGGCCCCCGTCAACGGGCCCGCCTCCTCGAGAAGCTCGGGCCCGAGGTACGGGCCGCCGCGGCGGACGAACGGTCGCAGGCCCGCAACCGGGCACGTGCACTCGAGCGTCTCGCCGAGACGCTGCGCAAGGCCCTGGAGCGACCCAAGCAGCGGGTCCGGACCAAACCCGGTCGAGCTGCCCGGCGTCGGCGTGTCGAACAGAAGCGGCGCCGGGGCCACAAGAAGCGTCTTCGCAAGAAACCCCGTCTCGACGAGTGAGGCGAGGTTGCGAACATTGCTCCCTGGACCCCCGATAGGGGGGTCCCGCCCCCAAAGTTCGCTGTGGTTGTGGCGGGATGTGACCAACGACACCGGGTCTCCATCGGTGTGGTGCCGGTACACTCGCTGCGTTCGCACGATCTGCACGAACGGGACACCGTGATCGCCGGGTTCGTTGCCCACGTCTTCGCCTACGCCGCCATCTGCACCATGCTGGTGGTCGTCTGGGCGTTGGGCGAGACCGGGTCGTTCGGCGCGCTGCGGGGGTTCGTCGAGGACCCCGAGACCCTCGACTCGGCCGACTTCTGGCCGGTCTGGGTGATCGTCACCTGGGGTGCGGCCGTGATCGTGCACCTCGGCGTCGTCGTCGCGTACGGGCTCTTCGGGCGAAAGCAGCGGCGCCAGCGGCGGCGCCAGCGGGCCGAGCTCGCCCACCACGCTCGCAGCGCCGGCGAAATGGGAACACGAGCCGTGAGCAGCGTGGTCGGCGAATTCCGACGCCGACGGCGGCGATCGGACGACTGGCGAGAGTGGGCGAAGCCCGAGCCCACCGGGCCCGAGCGCCGGTGGGTCACCGTGATGTTCACGGACATCGTCAACTCGACACAGCTCACCGAGGCGCTCGGCGACGAGCAGTGGACGCGGATTCTTCGAGCCCACCGCAGTCTGGTCCGTCGGGCGATCCTCGACCGGGGCGGCGAGGAGGTGGCGACCCAGGGCGACGGGTTCATGGCCCGCTTCGAGGCCCCGGCCGACGCGGTGCTCTGCGGGGTCGACGTGCAGCGCGCGATCGCCGAGCGCGAGGAAGACGACGCGGTCGTGCCCGCAGTGCGGATCGGCATCCACGCCGGGGAGGCGGTCGAAGACGATGGCGACCTCGTGGGGCGGGTGGTGAACCTCGCTTCACGCGTCGCCGGAGAAGCCGATGCCGGCGACATCCTCGTCACCGAGCCCGTTGCCGACTACCTCGGCACCCGCCTGAGCTTCCGCGACTGCGGTGTGCGCACCCTCAAGGGCATCTCCCAACCGCGCCACCTCCTCGCGGTGGTGTGGCAGGAGGACGGCGACGCGGTCACGGAGACGCAGCCCGCCGAGTCGCCGGTCGACTGACCGGGTCGTCGAGCGGGCCGCTCAGGCGAACCAGGGGGGCTCGTTCCCCGGCGTCCATTTGATGTTGCAGCCGATCGAGGGGTGCTGGACCTCGGGGGGCTCGTCGCCGTCGAGCACGGCGTCGACAGCGCGGCGGAGGTCGTCACCGGTCACCGGCGTCTCGGTGCCGGGGCGGCTCTCGTCGAACTGGCCCCGGTAGGCAAGTCGCCGGTCGCCGTCGAAAACGAAGAAGTCGGGTGTGCACGCGGCTCGGTAGGCCTTGGCGACGGCCTGGTCCTCGTCGAATAGGTAGGGGAACGTGTAGCCGGCCTGCTCGGCCTCGGCCTTCATCCCCTCGGGCCCGTCCTGTGGGTAGGCGTCGGTGTCGTTGCTGGCGACCGCCACCACGCCCGCCCCCTTGCCCTGGAGATCCTTGGCCACCTCGGCGAGGGTGTCGCGGATGTGGGCCACGTAGGGGCAGTGGTTACAGATGAACGCCACCACCAGCGCCGGGTGGTCGGCGAAGTCGTCGAGCGACCAGGTCTGGCCACCGAAGTCGGACAGCTCGAATTCGGGCGCCTCGGTGCCCAGCGTCAGCATCGTGGATTGCGTCGCCACCACTGTCATCACCCTTCTTCGCGTCGCGTACTCGGTGCCGATCCTTCTCGAAGTCTATGGTCCGCGGGATGTCTCCGATCTCCCCCGCCTCGCCGTACCGCGTGACGGCTTGCAACCTCGCCGCCGAGAGCGAGAACCGCATCCACGCCGACGACGTCGCCCGCCGCTACGGATTCGAAGGTGGCCTGGTGGCGGGAATCACCACGTACGCGTATCTGACCCGTCCCGTCGTCGAACACTGGGGTGAGGCGTGGCTGGCCCGGGGAACGTTCAGGGTCCGCCTCCTCCACCCGGTGTACGACGCCGAGACGATCGACGTGGTGTCACGCCCGGCCGCCGGGTCGGACCAGGTCCTGGAGGTCGAGGCCCGGAACGCAGCCGGGCGAGTCTGCGCCGGGGCGACGGCCACCCTCCCCGACGAGCCGGCTGATGCGCCCGACCCCGCGTCCTGGCCCGAAGCCCCGCTACCGGCGCCCGAGGAGCGGCCACCCGAGTCGATCGAGACCATGCGTGGTCTCGGGACGCTGGGGTCGGTCGCGCGCACGTTCCGGGCCGAGCGCGCCCCCGAGTTCCTCGGCGCCATCGGCGATGAATTCGCCCTCTACGGGGCCGGCGGCCCGGCCCACCCCGGTTGGATCGTCTACGACGCCAACCAGATCCTCTTCCGCAACGTCGCCCTGGGCCCGTGGATCCACACCGCCACCGAGGCCACGCATTTCTCGACCGTCCACGACGGCGACGTGGTCACCACCGCCGGCCGAGTGGCCGACGTGTACGAACGCAAGGGCCATCAGATGGTCGACCTCGATCTGCTGGTGACGGCAGACCGGACCCGACCCGTCTGGCACCTGCGCCACACGGCCATCTTCGAGATCGCCCGAACCGACTCGTGACCGCCTCGGGAGGTGGTGTCCTCTCGTCGGACCGCTACCGAGCGGGCGGGTGGCGATCATGGTGACGTACCACCTCGGGCGGCCGGCCTGGTGCTCTCGCTCGTTTGATCCTCGGCGAAGCGGACATTCACCGCGAACCCTCTTTCAGTCGTGCCTGAGCGCGGCAGCTTCAGCCCGAGACGAGAAAATTGCTCAAGACGCGGGAGTTTCGTGCCGATAGCGCCACGGGGAACGTCCGCGACTCGTCTGAGGACCGATGACCGGAACGGCAGCAGGCTGGGAACTCGAATCGAAAGCCGTGGGCAGCGACGCCCGGGGGATCCGCACCGTCCACGCGCTCGGCGCCTGGTACGAACGCTCGAGCGTGGCTACCGGCATCGGGTACGACGCCTGGTACGACCCGGTGACCGAGGAACTGATCGAAGGCGTCTTCGCCCGGGCCGACATCGACGAGGAGCTGGTTCGCCTGGGCGCCGCCCGGGCGCATGCCGGGTACGGCCGAGCGGAGAGCCTGGCCGATCTCGAGGCATTCGCGAGTTCGCTACCTGAAGGCGTCGCCGATCTCGTCGAGGCCCCCGAGGTGCGAACGGCGTTCCTCGCCGGTTTCGAGACGGTGGGCCCGGGCTCGTTCCCGCGTGCACGCCTCTTCGGTGCTGTCGGCGATCTCCGTACCCGCCTGGCCGATCTGTACGGTTGGGATCCCCCTCTCATCCCGGCCGACACCCATGCCCTCCTCGCGGTCGCCATCGGTGCCGAGCATGCCGGCGGCGGTGCCGTCCACGCTCTGGGGCAGTTGATCGCCGAGCACTTCGGCACCGCCGAGCGTGTGGCGTGGCTCGGAGACGGACGGTTCGCGGTCCTCGTGCGCCGCCACCCCGGCTTGGCCATCGGTATCGCCGCGTTCGAGGCGGCGCTCGCCGGACAGGGGGCGCTGGAAGGCGCCGAGCTGCGGATGGGCCTCGAAGCCCTCCCGGCCACCCGCGCGGGTCTCGCCGGTTTGGTGCGCGACCTGGTCGACGGCACCCGCCCGGTGGAGCAGGCGAGCGACGAGCGCCTCGCCCTGACCCTCGTCGACACGCCCCGTGCGGTGTCGCAGGTCGATCGGTCGACGCCGTGGCAGCGCCGTCGACGTCGCCTCGGTGAGGCCTGGCGGGGGGGCCTCTCGCTTGTCAGCGCGTCGATGGTCGCAGTGCTGGTCGCCGTGGGGCTGGCGCAGATCGTGGGCCCTGCCGCCGATCGGTTCGGGACGACCCCATCGACGCTCTTCGGCCCGGCGATCGAACTCGTACCGCCCGATGCCGTTCAGAGCACCCCCGGCGTGGCCCTGGCGCCTTTCTCCGAAGCGGCGGGTGCGGCTTTGGGTGAGCCGGTGACCGAGCCCTCGGCGCAAGCTGCTCCGGTCGCGGCGGTGGAACCGGCGGCCTCCGCGGAGTCGGCGCCAGGCCCCGTACCGACCCCTGAGCCCCAACCTGCGCCTGCGCCCGAGCCGGCCCCTGAGCCCGAACCGGCGCCTGCGCCTGCGCCTCAGCCGGAGCCTGCGCCCGCACCCCAGCCCGAACCCACGCCGGAAACGTGCTCCGATCATCCGGTCAGGTGCGAGCATCCGGGGAAGGGGCGCTCATCGAACGCCGCCGGACCGAACGACGGCGCAGACGATGCCCCAGGAGCCAGCGCGAATCGTGGGCAGCGAAAGGGTGGCGGGCGGGCCTGACCCGTCAGTAGGGGCCGTCGCAGCAGGAATCGCGCCACCCGCAACGGGGGCACCGGTAGTGGGCGTGCTCCGGGGCCATCTCCGCACCGCACGCCAAACACGTCGTGCTCAGATCCGCGGGAGTGTCGCAGGTGGGCTGGGTGCCGACGATCTCGGGTTCCGCGTCCATGGCGGCGAGGGTAGGTTGCTGCTCCCGACCGGGCGCGGACCTCGGCGAACGCACTCAGCGCCCGAGCAGTTCGGGGGCCACCGGGCACCGGGACTGTGCGGCCTCGGCGAAGTCGAGAGGGCCTGCCTCGGTGACGACGCCGGTGACGAGGTCGCTCGAGACCTCGGCGAACCGGCTCATCAGGGGTTCGAGGGCGCATCGCGAGGCCACCGCGTAGACGGGTTCGGGGAGCGCCGTGCCGGTCCCTGCCACCAGCCATGCCGAGCGCCCGCTGCCAGCGGCGACCTCGATCTGATCGAGACCGTCGAGGGTGATCAACGCGCCGGTCGGCCCGAGGGCCCACGCCCTCACCAAGCACGTGGGGCCTTCGAAGCGCATCTCGGCCTCGTACTCCCGGGTGGGATCGTCGTCGAGGCATCGCATGGCGTCGGCGAGAGCCTTGCGGGGCTCGGCGGCGGTGAGTGCCGTCGAAGTAACCCACCAGAGCGGCCCCGCCGCCGGATGACGGTCGAGCAGGCGCCGGCACGCCACCACCAGCTCCGCGGGCTCCGCGGTGCACGGGAGCAGCGCCGAGGCCGCTTCGCGTGCCAGAAGGCCAGGCTCGACCAGCCCCGCCCGGGCGACGTGGCGGAGATGCTCGATGGGATGCACGCCACCACGGTATCGGGCGGCGAACCGGGATCTCAGGCGCCGCCCAAGAGGGTGGTCACCGCGGTGAGCTCGTCGGCCCGAAGGGCGCCCGGCGGCAGGTCGGGAAGATCGTCGGATGGCTCACGGACCAGGTGGAGCGCCCGGAGTCCGAAGGTGAGCGGACCGGTGACGTCGGGCTCCCACGAGTCGCCGACGAAGAGCGCCTGGTCCGCGGGGGCGCCGACCGCGTCGAGCGTGTGCCGGTAGATGTGAGGGTGCGGTTTGCGGGCACCTGCCCGCGCCGAGGTGACCACGACGTCGAAGGCGTCGGCGAGCTCCAACCGCGCCAGCATGTCGGGCAGGTCCCAGTCCCAGTTCGAGCACACGGCGAGACGAGCACCGGCCGACTGCAACGCCTCGAGGACGTCGTGAGTCTCGGGGTAGACCGCCAGCTCGAACGTCTTGGCGGCCTGGTAGAGGTCGTCGACCACCGCGTCGAGGCGGTCGTCGGGCACACCGGCGCTGCGGGCATGGTCGAGGAGCCGCCGCCGCTCCCAAGCCACGTAGGCATCGCGCGAGACGGAGTGCTCCCGGTGGTCGAGGCCGTCGACCGTGGCCGTTCGCCAGAAGCCACCCTCGTCGGGCGACCCGAAGCCGTGTGATTCCAGGACCGTGCTCAGGCTCGGACCCCACGACACCGCCTCGGCGAGCGTGCCGTAGAAGTCGAAGATGACGGTGCCGAGCCCGTCGCCGTTGTGGCGTGTCACGCGTTCCACGACCGCCATCATGGCGCACCCGGGGCCGGTCGCCGAGCCGGTCCAGTTTCGGGCCTCCCGCCCCGAGACTCCGCAACGCCCCTTCCGACCCGTTGGTCCGACGGCGCAAGATCGAGGGTCGCGGCGTCGAATCCAAGGGGGATGCTTCCTGCCCTTGTTCGCTCGTCCCTGCGGCTGGCGCTCGCCATGCTCGGCGTGTTCCTCATCGCCGTTGCCGGCCTTGCCAACGCGGTCGACGCCGTCGTTTCCACGTCACCCCGTGACACCCGGCCGGTCGCCGCTGAACGAGCAGCGCAACCGCTTGCGCCCCCCGACTCGTCGTCGACTTCCGCCGTTCCAACCACCACGACGCTGCCGCCCTTCGACGCCGACGACCGTGCGTCCGGGTGGGAGCAGCGGCGGGGGCTTGCGGCGCTGGCGCGCATCGGCTTCGACCCGGGGACGCTGGGCTACGAGATCCGCTTCCTCCCCGCCCGACCCGGTTACTACGGGATGACCTATCCGCAGGAGCGTCGCATCGACGTCTGGGTGCGCCCCGACCAGAGCCTCGAGCTGCTCACCCACGTGACCGCGCACGAACTGGGCCACGGCGTCGACCTGACCTGGAACGACGACGCCCGCCGGGCCGAGTACCTCGAACTCCGCGGCCTCGGTTCGAGGTCGTGGTTCACCTGCGATGGCTGCACCGACTTCTCGACGCCGGCCGGCGACTTCGCCGAGGCGTTCGCCGCCTGGGCCGTCGGCGACACCGACTTCCGGAGCACCCTCGGGCCGCCGCCGTCGCCCGACGAGTACGAGCAGCTCGTTCGCTTCTTCGCCCCGTCGACCTGACCGGATCACGTCTCAGGTGGCCTGACGTCGCCCGCCCGCCGGGTGTGACGCCGGGCGACGGGAATGCGCCGACGAAGTAGGGAGGCGCGAGTACGCGGTTCCTCGTCTCGTGCCGCTGATCCCGGGCCGACCCCTGGCACTGCCGCGGCGTGCCACCAGGAGGCTTGGTACGGTCCGCACGGGCGGACCGTTGAGACGGAGGGATGGCGTATGCGGATCGGGGTCCTGCTCGAGCTGTCCGAAGGCGGGGACGACGCTCCGATGCCACCTCCGCGGTGGATGCACCTTCGCGACCAGGCGCTCGCCGCCGAGCGCGCCGGCTTCGACCTCGTGACCGTGGAGGACTCGCTGTTCTCAGGACTGGCGGGCGCGCGCGGGTTCTGGGAGTCGGTCTCGGTCGTGGGAGCACTCGCCGAGGCGACGACCACCGTCGAACTCGCGCACGGGATGTTCAACGCGCCGTACCGACTGCCGACGCTGATGGCGAAGATCGCGGAGACGCTCGACGAGGTTTCCGGAGGGCGGTACTCGATCGGTCTCGGCGCAGGGAACACGAGCGACGACGACTACGCCGCGGGTGGTGTTCCGGTTGACAAGCGGTACTCACGGTTCGCCGAGGTCGTCGAGATCGTCCACGGACTCCTCAAGGAGGGGGCGGTCGACTTCGAGGGCGAGTACTACTCGGCGCGACGCGCGGAGATGGCTCCCCGCGGGCCTCGGCCGGACGGCCCCCCGATCGTGGTCGCCGCGTGGGGTCCCAAGATGATGCGACTCGCGGCACGGTTCGCCGATGTCTGGAACAGCTTCGCCTGGGACTATCAGCGGGTCGAGTCGTTCCGTCCCATGGTCGAAGAACTCGAACGCGCCTGCGACGACGTCGGACGGGACCCGGGGAGCCTCCGCCGCACGGTTGACATCGTGGTGGATCTGGGGGTCGGTGGCGAGTCACCGTTCGCCGAGTTCCTGCTGTCGGGGAGCCACGAGGAGATCGCAGACGGCCTTCTCGCGTTCGCTGAACTCGGCGTCGACGAGGTCCGCTGCAACCTGCACCCGGCACCTCCGCCCGAAATGAGGCCGGGCGCCGTCGAATCGATGGCCGACATCGTCGACCGAGTACACGCAGGTTGAGGGCTCCGAGAGTCGTGGCGGTGCCCGCCGCCGGGTGACGCGCCCGCCGGGTTCAGCCCCACGGTCATCTCGACGGCCACGACAGCACGTGGATGCGGGCGGGCTGCGGGTTCCGTACCATCGCCTGGTGGCATCAGGCGGACAAGGTGGGCTCACGGCCGTGGTGTTCACCGATCTCGTGGGTTCGACGGAGCTGCGCACCCAGCTCGGCGACGACGCGGCGGACGAACTCCGGCGCGCCCACGACGAAGCGCTGCGGCGAGCGGTCGAGCGGCACGGGGGAACGGTCGTCAAGGGTCTCGGCGACGGCCTGATGGCGACGTTCGCGCGGGCCACCGACGCCGCGGCGGTCGCTGAAGCCGTCCAGCAGGCGATCACCCTGTTGTCGAACCGCGTCGAGGCCGACCTCTCGGTCCGTGTCGGTGTCTCCGTCGGCGAGGTGACATTCGAGGACGGCGACTGTTTTGGCGAGCCGGTGGTCGAGGCATCGCGGTTGTGCGACGTGGCCGACGGCGGCCAGGTGCTGTGCTCGGATCTGGTCGGGCGGCTCACACGCGACGGCGAGCACGACTTCGTGGCGGTGGGAGACCTGGAGCTGAAGGGTCTCCCGGCGCCGGTGCCGACCTTCGAGCTGCGGTGGGCACCGACGGAGGCGAACGAGGTGCCGCTTCCGTCGGTCTTGACGGTGCGGCGGCCGTTTCCCTTCGTCGGACGGGCCGAGGAACGGGACCAGCTGTTGAACGCGTTCAAGGAAGCCTCGGTGGGGGATCGCGTCAGCGTGTTCGTCTCCGGCGAGCCCGGAGTCGGCAAGACGCGGCTGGTCACCGAGGTCGCGGCCCAGCTCCACGATGAGGGTGCGATGGTGTTGATGGGCCGCTGCGACGAGGATCTCGGTGTTCCGTACCAACCGTTCGTCGAGGTCCTTCGCCACTTCGTGAACCACTGGCCCGACGGTGACCTTGCGCCGCACCTGGGTCGTTTCGGCGGTGACCTGGCCCGCCTCATTCCCGATCTCCCCGAGCGCGCCGGCGAACTCCCACCTCGGCTCCGGTCCGACGAGGAGAGCGAGCGTTTGCGGCTCTTCGAAGCCGTCGCCGCCTGGCTCGCCGCAATCTCCGCCGAGCATCCGGTGTTCCTCGTGCTCGACGATCTGCATTGGGCGGCCAAGCCCACCCTGCTCATGCTGCGGCACCTGTTGCGTTCGCCCGAGGAGATGGCGGCCCTCGTCGTCGGCACCTACCGGGACACCGACCTCGACCGCACTCATCCCCTCGCGGAGATGCTCGCCGACCTCCGGCGCGGAGGCGAGGTCACGAGGGTCGCCCTCCGGGGTCTGGACGCCGCGGAGGTCCGCGCCTTCCTCGAGTCCGCTGCCGGCCACGCCCTCGACCAACCGGGGGAAGCCCTCGCCGACGCGCTCCATGCGGAGACCGAGGGCAACGCCTTCTTCCTCGAGGAGGTCATTCTCCACCTCACGGAGGCCGGGACCATCTATCAGGACGGCGAGGGGCGCTGGACGAGCGATCTCACCTCGATCGACGACTTCGGTATCCCCGAGGGGATCCGCGAGGTGGTGGGTCGGCGGCTCTCCCGCCTGTCGGAGGAAGCCAACGACGTCCTCGGCAAGGCTGCGGTGCTCGGGCCCGAGTTCGAGGTCTCCGTGCTCGCGGAGATGGCGGGCGGGTCCGACCTGTTGGGGCCCCTGGAGGAGGCCGAGCGGACCGGTCTGTTGATCGACGCCGGGAGCGAGTCACCCGCGTATGCGTTCACCCACGCGTTGGTGCGCCAGACCCTCACCGAGGAACTGAGCACGGCCCGGCGCCAGCAGTACCACCTGGCAGCCGCCGACGCCCTCGAAGCCCGCGGCGCGAACCCGAGCGCGGTCGTCGTGCACCTGCGCCACGCCGGCGTGGCCGCCGAACCCGAACGGGTGGTGAACGCGACGCTGGCAGCGGCGGAATCTGCCCGGTCGCAGCACGCGTGGGAGGAGGCCACCGGCCACTGGGAGGCCGCGCTCGACTTGCTCGAGGTGCGGGGCGGGGAGCCCGAGCAGCACGCGCGGCTCCTCGAACGTCTCGGTGAGGCGATGTACTTCACGGCGGTCGACTGGGAGCACGGCCTCGATCAGCTCGAGCGGGCCCGGGCGATGTACGAGGAGTTGGACGACACCTACAGCGCGGCGAAGGTTGATTCGAAGATCGGGCAGATGTTGGCGAGCTTCCCGAACCGCATCGACCTCCCGCGCGCCTACCGGCACCTCGAGGCCGCCGAAGCGGCGCTGGGCGAACGCGGAGACTCGGTGCCGCTCGGCTTCACACTGATCGGGCTCGCCCAGGCCCACATGATGGCGGGGCGGCGACGTGAGGGAGAAGGAGTGAGCCGGCGCGCCCTCGAGGTCGGCGAGCGCCTCGGCCACGAGGGCGTGCAGGGAAACGCCCGGGTCTTCCTCGGCGCTCACCTGTCGAGGCTCGGTCAGGTTGACGACGGCCTCGAACACATGCGCAAGGGGTACGAGCAGGCGGTCCGCATCGGCGAGGTCTTCACCGCGTGGCTCGGCGCCACCTACGGATCGGTGACCCTGCACTTCCTGTACGACCCCCGTGCCGCGGAGGCGTGGGTCGACGAGGAACTCACCTCGGGCCGTCTCGACGAGGCGCCCCAACTCGACGGATTCCTCCGCAGCAGCAAGGTCAATGCGCTGTGGGCTCAAGGCCGGATCGCCGAAGCCGGAGTGTTGGCGGAGTCCACGCCGTACGCAGACATGTGGCTTGGGGAGGTGGCATTCCCGGAGGGGGATTGGGAGACCGCCCTCTCGGTGTTCAGCCAGTTGACGGACGAGTTTGCCCAACAGGCGGATGTGTTCAACGAGGCGTGGGGGCGCCATCAGGCGGCTCGGACCCGACGGGTGATGGGCGAACCCGAGCAAGCCATCGAAGGTCTCGAGGAGCTGCTCCGCGACCTCCCCGGCTCTCACCGTGACCGTCTCGTCGACGTGGAGATCGACCTCGCGCTCTTCCTGGCCGAGGTCGGGCGGATCGACGACGCGCTGGAGCACGCGACGGCGGTGCGCGCACGGCTCGCTCCCGACCAGGATTACCGGGGCCTCGAAGGGCGTGTGACCCTCGCCGAGGCGGTCACCGCAGTCGACGACACCGAATCCGACCAGCTCTTCGCCGAGGCGGTGGAGATCTTCCGTCGCTACCACACCGCCGTACTCGAGGTCGAGGCCTTCGAGGAGTGGGGTCGCCGCACCGGACGATCGGAGCACTTCGATGCCGCCGGAGCGCTGTACGAGCAGATGGGGTTCGGCCACCCGTGGCTGGACCGTCTCGAGCGCATCCGCCGATCCGCCACCCCCTGATCACAGCGTTTCGCAAGCGGCAGAGTGGGCGTCGGCCCGGCACCGGCGTGAGGCTCTCGCTCGTCAAGCGACCCGACCGCAGGGCAGAAGCACCCGTCCCGTCAGGCCGGAGCGGGGGTGGGTCGCGCAACATCGGCGAACGCGCTGCGCAGGAACCACTTCGGGAACCGGCGCACGAGCGCTCGCCGACCGTTGATCTGAAGGTCGCCGTCTCGAACCAGCTCGGCGAAGTTCGCGTCCCCCATCCAGTACCGCACCATGGTCCGCACGTGGCACTCCACGTGGACGTCGACCTCGTGGCCCGGGTCGACGAGACAGATGTCGACATCTCCGGGCTCGAGGACCAGCCAGAACCGCTGCTTCCCGTCGGTCGAGCCCTTGAGGTGGAATTGCACGACGACCCGGTGGTCGGGCAGCTCGTCCTCGACCACGTTGCGGTGGATGTCCCACATCAGCAGGCTGGCGTCGAGGTGGTCGTCGAAGATCTGACCGCGCGCCCACCGCTGACCCCATTCGCCCACGGCCATCACCACGGGGCGGAGGTCTTCGCCTGCGGGAGTCAAGAGGTACTCGACGTTCCCGTCGACTTCCACGCGCTCGACGATCCCCGCCCGACCGAGCGTCTTGAGCCGCTTCGAGAGGAGCGAGGGCGACATGAGCGGCACGCCGCGGCGGAGGTCGTTGAACCGCGTGCTTCCCGAGAGAAGCTCGCGAATCACGATGACGCTCCACCGCTCGCCCAGCACCTGGCTGGCGATGGCGATCGGGCAGAACTGGCCGTACGATCTCATGGGTTCCTCTCGGGGCCTCGGGCGGTGCGTTCCTCACGTCGGAGGGTACGGCTGATCGCACTTCTGTACCAGTACAGAGTTCGTACTTGGCGGGTGACCCGAGGGCCGTCATGCTCGGCACACGAAGACTCGAGCCAGGAGACCACAGCATGCCCATCGACCAGAGCAGTTTCGACGCCTTCTCTGCCGGCTTCGGCGGCGAGGTCATCACGCCGAGCCACGGCGGCTACGAGGAGGCTCGCAAGATCTGGAACGGCCAGATCGATCGACGGCCGGCGGCCATCGCCGAGTGCACCGGCGCCGCCGACGTCATGGCCGCGGTGCGGTTCGCCCGCGACCAGGGCATCCCCTTCTCGGTGCGGGGTGGCGGCCACGCCGTCGCCGGCCACGCCCTCCGCGACGACGGTCTCCTCATCGACCTCTCGAAGATGACGGGCGTCCGTGTCGACCCGATGACCAGCCGCGCCATCGTGCAGGGCGGCGCCCTCTGGAGCGACGTCGACCGGGAGACCCAAGCCTTCGGCCTCGGCGTCACGGGTGGGATCGTGACCCACACCGGCGTCGCCGGCCTCACCCTCGGCGGGGGCATCGGCCACCTCATGCGCAAGTACGGCCTCACGATCGACTCGCTGCGGTCGTGTGACGTGGTCACCGCCGACGGCGAGTTCGTCGTCGCCGGCGAAGACCACAACGCCGAGCTGTTCTGGGGCCTCCGTGGCGGCGGCGGCAACTTCGGGATCGTCACCGCCTTCGAGTTCGACCTTCACCCCGTCGGGCCCGACGTCTACGCGGGCCTCCTGCTCTACACGATGGATGAGGCACAAGAGGTGCTCGCCTATTTCCGCGACTTCATGGCCGGCGCCCCCGACGAGGTCGGCCTGCTCGGCAACCTCCGCCTCGCCCCGCCGCTCCCGGTGGTGCCCGAAGAACTGCACGGGAAGCCGGTGGTCGGACTGGTCGCCTGCTACGCCGGCCCGGTCGACGAAGGCCAAGCGGTCTTGAAGCCGGTGCGTGAGTTCAAGGAGCCGGTGGTCGACGCCCTCGTGCCCAAGCCCTACGTCGCCCACCAGGCGATGTTCGACGCCGCCCTTCCGCACGGGAACCACTACTACTGGAAATCGTGGAAGCTCCCGCCCCTCACCGACGAACTGATCGACGTGATCATCGCCGAGGCAGAGAAGATCACGTCACCGATGTCGTCGATCCCGATCTTCACCCAGGGCGGCGCCGTCGATCGGGTCCCTGACGACGCCACCGCCTACCCCAACCGGAGCGCGGCCCACGACATCAACATCGTGGCGTCGTGGCTCCCCGAGGATCCCGAGCCCGAGAAGCACATCGAGTGGGTTCGGGACTACTGGAAGGCCATCGAGCCCCACGCCGAGGGCGTCTACGTCAACTTCATGTCGGACGAAGACCAGGATGCCGTCGAGCGCGCCTACGGGTCGGAGAAGTACGCCAAGCTGACCGCGCTCAAGAGCAAGTACGACCCCGACAACGTCTTCGACCAGAACCAGAACATCCCACCCAACGGCAGCTGACCTGCGTCGCAGTCGCGTCGGTGGTGGCGGAGGACGATCCCGAGATGTGGTGTCGAGGCGCGCGTGCCGAGCCCGGCGAAATCGTCATGTGGGGCAAGGGGTGCCAGCCAGCCGGCCGGCCGCCCCTGCGAGGTCGCCCGCAGCCGCTGAGATGGACGTTTGCAACCCCCTGAGGACCTCAGCGGATAGGCGCACGTCGAGTCCTGGTTCTTGACTGTGAATTGCCCGCTCAGCGGGCAATTCACAGTCAAGAACGCAACGGTAATTCGACCTATCCGCTGAGGTCCTTATCGAGAATCTGGGTCGCCCCACCCGCCACCACCCGGTGTGAGCATCCGAAGCACGTCACCAGAGCCGACGCGGATCGTGCACTTGTCACGGAGGCGCTGTGCACGCCCTTCGTCACCGCCGGGGAGGAGCCAGTTCTCGCCAGGAGCGCCGGGCTCGCCGCCGTGGAGACCCCACGGTCGGGACTTCTGGCGCTCGCAGATGAGGGAGACCGTGGTGGGCTCGAGGAACTCGAGCTCGCGCCAGATGCCTTCGCCGCCGGGGCTCGCTCCGGCGCCCCCCGACCCTGAGCGGAGCTTGTACACGCGCACCCGCACGGGGATGGCACGCTCGATCGCTTCGATCGGGGTGTTCCGGGTGTTGGTCATGCCCGTATGGACGCCGCTCATGCCCTCGCCGCCGGGTCGACCGCCCTGTCCACCGGCGATCGTCTCGTAGAAGACCCAGCCCTCACCGCCCAGCAGCACGTTGTTCATCGTGCCCTGTCCGGCGGCGGCCACCCGCTCGGGGACCGCCTGGGCGAGGGCGCCGAAGCACACGTCGGCGACCCGCTGGCTCACCTCGACGTTGCCGGCGCCGACGGCCACGGGCGGAGTCGCCGCCACCACGGTGCCGGCGGGGGCGATCACGTCGACGGCGCGCATCACACCACCGTTCGCGGGCAGGGTCGGGTCGAGGGCGGAACGGAGAGCGAACGAGACCGCCGACACGGTGACCGCCTCGACTGCGTTCACGTTGCCGGGACGTTGCCGATCGGTCCCCGTGAAGTCGAACGTGACGGTGTCGTTGGCCACCGTGAGCCGGAGACGGATGCGGGTCTCGTGCTGCTGGTCGTCGCGCGGACCGCACGAATCGAGGACGTCGTCGAACTCCCACGATCCGTCGGGTATGCCGGCGAGGGCCGCCCGGGCCCGACGCTCGCCGTAGGCCACGGCTTCGGCGAGCGGGACCGGCGCGGTCGCGGAGACCCCGACGAGGCGTTGCGCCCCGAGCGCATTGGCACCGACCTGGGCGTCGAGATCGCCCCGTCGCTCGTCGGGGGTGCGCGAGTTGGCCATGACCAAGGCTTCTACGTCACTCGACCACATCACCGGGGGGATCCGGAAACCCTCCTGCTGGATCTCGGTGGCTTCGGGAGGAATCGACCCGGGCACCATCCCGCCGACATCCGCGTGGTGCGCCCGGTTGGCCACCCACCCGATGAGCGAGTCGCCCTCGTAACAGGGTGCGACCAGCGTGAGGTCGTTGAGGTGGGTGCCCCCGTCGAAGGGGTCGTTGAGCGCGATCTGATCGCGTGGCCCCACATCAGCGCCGTGAGCAGCGATGGCGGCTCGGACCGACGCCGGCATCGAACCGAGATGCACCGGGATGTGTTCGGCCTGCGCCAGCAACTCGCCGTCGGGAGTGAACAGGGCCGCCGAACAGTCGGCTCGTTCCTTGATGTTGGGGCTGAACGCCGAGCGCCGCAGGACCGTGCCCATCTCCTCGGCGATTCCCTGGAGGCGCGAGAGCAGGACCTGGAGGTCGGCCGGGTCAAGCGTCACGAGGTGCGCTCCATGATCCAGGCTCCGGAGTCGTGCAGATCGGCGCGCCACCCCTCGGGGAGGAACACCGTGCAGTCGGGCTCGGCGAGGACCTCGGGCCCGACGGCGCTGGATGGCCGCTCGACGGTCGGCAGATCGCCGGCGTCGAGGGGAGCGGCCTCGACGGCGCGGGCCCGCACCGCCGTGACCTGGACGGCGGCGTCGGGCCGGTCGAAACCGTTCCGCCGCCGGTGTTCGGCATGGAACTCACTGGGCGACGGGACGGTGAGTTCGTGGCTCTGGCCGCGGTAGCGGCAGTCGGCGAGCAGTTCGATCGTGGCCCCGCTCCCGGCGGCCTCGCGGGCGAACGCCTCGATGCTGTTCCACGCGTCATTCAGGCCGCTGAGGTCGTCGGGGGTCGGATACGAGCGCACGAACTCGCGGAGGCGGGGTGCGGTGAGGAGTCCCACGGCCGAGAACACGCCGGCCCGGGGCGGTACCACCACCCGGGGCATGCCCAGGGCGTCGGCAACCGCGCACGCGTGGAGCGGTCCGGCGCCGCCGAACGCGACCAGGGCCAGTTCGCGCGGGTCGACACCCCGCTCGACCGACACCCTGCGCACCGCCTGGGTCATGTTGGTGTCGACGACCCGGATCACGCCCTCGGCGGTGACCCCGGCGCGATCCAGTGCCCGTCGGGCGCCCTCGAGGTCGAGCGAACCCAGCTCGGGGAGGGGCGACTCGCTCGGGATGCGGCCGAGGACGAGGTTGGCGTCGGTGACGGTGGGAACGGCGCCACCGCGACCGTAGGCCACCGGACCGGGGACGGCACCGGCGCTCTCGGGGCCCACCCTCATCGCGCCGCCCGCATCGATGGTGGCGATCGAGCCGCCACCCGCTCCGATGGTGTGGATGTCGAGGGCGGGAAGACGGATCGGGTATCCGCCGATCTCCTGCGACGGGGCCACCGCGGCATCACCCTCGCGGATCAGGCACACGTCGGTGCTGGTGCCGCCCATGTCGAAACTCACGGCGCCGGGCATGTCGAGTGTCCGGACGAGCGCCCCGGCGGCGCGTACACCGGCAGCGGGGCCCGAGAGGAGCAGCGCTGCCGGCAGATCCGCCGCTTCCGCTGCCGGGAGCAACCCGCCGGCGCTGGTCATCACCAACACGGTGTCAGCGAGGCGTCCGATGCCCTGCAGATAGTCGCGACACCGGGGGCGCAGCATGGCGTTGGCCACCGTGGTGACGGTGCGTTCGTACTCCCGGAACTCGGGAGAGATCACCGACGAGAGGGACACGTCGACGTCGTGGTGCCCGAGCGCCTCCTCGATCGCCCGTTCGTGACGATCGTCGAGGTCGGCGTGGAGGAGCGACACCGCCACGGCGTCGATCTCGCGGGGAATGTCGGGCAAGCCGTCGAGATCGATCGGGGCCAACTCGCCTCCGGTGGCGTCGAGGCGCCCGGCGACCTCGAAGCGAAGATCGCGGGGCACGAGCGGCGGTGGGCGAGTGGCGGAGACGTCGTAGAGCGACGGGCGATCCTGACGGGCGATCTCGATCACGTCGGCGAGACCGCTGGTGGTCACGAGGGCCACGGTGGCGCCCGCCCCTTCGAGAAGCGCGTTGGTGGCCACGGTGGTCCCGTGTGAGAGCAGCTCCGGCCGCCCGGGCGACAGCTCGGCGAGACCACGCTCGACCGCGTGGCTCGGATCGGACGGTTGCGACAGCACCTTGGCCACGCGGCCCTGGTCGTCGACCAGGTCGGTGAACGTGCCGCCGGTGTCAGCGCCCGCCAGCACCGCTCGAGGGAGAGCTCGGAGCCGGCTCGCCGAGGCGACCGCCGAAGAGGTCGGGCTGTTCGAACAGTCGCGTGCGAGCGGCGTCGTACGCGGCCCGGGCCACCGGAACCCGGATCGAGGGATCCATGGCGTTGAGCCCCGCCTTCCGCAACACCGGGCCCGTGGGCTGGAAGCTCACCACCGGCGTGGGGCGGAGGCGGCGCAGTTCGGCGGCGAGCCGGAGGCGGTAGCCCGCCCGCACCGGGGCGTCGAGCCCCCGGTGGGCCGACCTCCGCGCCGACGACATCGGCGAGCTGACGATCACCAGATCGAGGTCGTCGTCGGCGAGCAGGTCGGCGTTGGTGGGGGAGTGCGCGCCACCGTCGACATAGGGTTCGTCGCCCACCTCGACCGGGGCGAAGACCCCGGGGATCGAACACGAGGCCGCGACGGCGTCGCCCCACGTGGCGCCGTCGGGGAGCCCGGCATCTCCGCCGAACACCGTGCGGCGCCCGTCAGCCAGGCGCACCGTGACGACGCGCAGCGAGGCGTGGTCGAAGCCGGTCACACTGATGACCGCGTCGATGTCTTCGCCGATGGGCGTCGGGTCGAGACGCCCCGGAGGTAGCAGGCCGGCGAGGACGAGGCTGGGCCGGGCCTTCCACGGTTGCGTCGCGAGGCGCGCCAGCAGGCGGGGCGACGCCGGGAACGGCCGGCGAGCGCCGTCGACCCTTCTGCGCCAGTCGTCGTCGGATCGGGTCGGTACCGAGGCGAGGATCGCTTCGGCCGGTGGCGTCATCGGATCACCGACCACCCGGGCGTAGGCGTCGGCGGGGCTCAGTCCCGCTCGAAGGCCCGTGCCGACGATCGAGCCTGCCGACGTGCCGACGATGACCGCGGCGTTGCGAGCGTCCCACCCGGTCACCTCGTGGATGGCATGGAGCACTCCGGCATGGAACGCGTGGCCGGCTACGCCGCCCGCGCCGAGGACCAGGCCGACGCGCACGGTCAGACCAGTTCCTTGAAGGGGACCTCCCGGTCGACCCGAGGCTCCTTCGGCAACCCGAGCACGCGCTCCCCGACGATGTTGCGCATCACCTCGTCGGTGCCACCGGCGACTCGCATCCCGGGGACGCCGAGGATCATCTCGGCCCACGCGTACGTGCCCCACTCACCGGTGTCGGCGGCGAGGCGCGGGCCGAGGATGTGGCTGAGCGCGTCGCTGATGCGCTGGAGATTGTTGGTGAGGCTCAACTTGCCGATCGACATCTCGGGGCCGGGGAGTTGTCCGGCGCGGATCTTGTCCATGGCGCGCAGGTTCGTGTAGCGCGAGACCTGGGTGTGCATCCACACGTCGATGAGCTGTTGGCGTACCAGCGGGTCGTCGCTCTGCCCGAGACGACGGACCAGTTCGAAGATTCGCTGAAGGGTGCCGGTGCCGCTGCCCGGCGCCGTGCTGCCGCCGCCGATCGCGGCGCGCTCGTTCATCAGGGTGGTGAGGGCCACGGTCCAGCCCTCGTCGACGTCACCGAGGCGATGGTCGTCGGGGATGCGGACCTCGTCGAAGAACACCTCGTTGAAGGTGGCGCCGCCGGTCATCTGGCGGAGCGGACGGACCTCCACGCCCGGGGCGTGCATGTCGACGACGAACATCGTGAGGCCCTTGTGCTTGGGTTTGTCGACGGAGCTGCGCGTGATCAACTCGCCGATGTGGCTGTACTGGGCGTTCGACGTCCAGACCTTCTGGCCCGAGACCACCCACTCGTCGCCGTCCCGCACGGCGCGGGTCTGGATTCCGGCGAGGTCGGACCCGGCGACCGGCTCCGAGAACATCTGGCAGCCGATGACGTCGCCTCGGTACATCGGGGCGAGGTAGCGCTCCTTGATGTGGTCCTGGGCGTGGGCGAGGATCGTCGGCGCCACCATGCCGAGCCCGATCCCGAACGGGCTCTGGTCGGGGACGTCGTACTCGCCCTCGAGATGACGGAAGAGCCGGTCGTACGCACCGGGGAGATCGTGACCCCCGTACTCGGTGGGGCCGGTGATCCAGCCGAAACCGGCGTCGTACTTCGTGCGGCGCCACTCCTGGGCGGCGGTCACGTCGGCGGCTTCCTCCTCCTCGGACTTCTCCTCGAACAGCGAGACCGAGTCGTCGCCGACGCCCCACTGGAGGCCGACCTCCTGGCGGGGTTGGGCGTGGGCGTCGAGGAACTGGCGGGCTTCGGATTCGAACTCGTCGAGGGTGATCGATGCAGACATGTGGGCGATCGTACTGGGGGAGTACACGCGGGAGTCACCCGGGAACGGGGCTCGCACTTCAGTTGGGCGCGTGTCGTGCCGATGAGGCGGGGGGCGATCGAATTCGCAAGCGGGAGGGTCGTGATGTCGCAGGACGTCAACGTGAGCACGTACACGGAGGCGGTCGAGCTGGTCTCGGCCGGCTCGTGGGCCATCGCCTCGGCGCTCCGGTGCCTCGAAGCCGGTGATGTGGAGCGTGCTCAGGGCGTGCTCGCACAAGCCCAGTCGACCGTCCGTGAGGGTCTCAGCGGCCTCAGCGAAGTGCTCGAGACGCTCGTACGCGACTCCTACGAGCGCCCCGAACGCCTCGCCCGGGCTCTCGAATCGTTGCAGGAGCTGCGCGACCTCCAACCCACCGCCGAAGCCGGCTGACCCAACCAGGGTGTGTGAGCAAATGATGGGGTCATGACCCCATCATTTGCTCACACACCCGGGAGTCGGTCGCCGGTCACGCCCCTGACAGGACGATCACGTCGGCGGCGAGGGCGGCGAAGAGCAGGGCGAGGTAGGCGTTCGAGAACGTGAACATCCGCATCGCCGCGCCCGGGGACCCCTCCCGGCGTAGCTGGAACGCCCGCCACACGAAAGTCCCGCCGAGACCCAGCGCGGCGACCAGATACAGCGCCCCGAGGTTCGCCACCGGGTGGAGGACCAGCGTCACCGCCACCACCAGGACGGAGTAGCCGAGGATCTGGCGGGTGGTCGAGTCGATGCCCGCCACCACCGGCATCATCGGCACGCCGGCGGCGGCATAGTCGTCGCGGTACTTCATCGACAGCGCCCAGAAGTGGGGCGGCGTCCACACGAAGATGATGGCGAAGAGCACCCAGGCGGGTGAGGCGAGGTCGCTCGTCACCGCAGCCCACCCCACGAGCACCGGCACCGCACCGGCGGCACCACCGATCACGATGTTCTGGGCCGTACGCGGCTTCAGCCAGATGCTGTACACGAACACGTAGAAGACGGTGGCCGAGATGGCGAGCGAGGCGGCCAGCAGGTTGGCCGATGCGGCCAGCACCACGAAGGCGGCGACCTCGAGAGCAACCCCGAACACGAGGGCGCGGTCGGGGTTGATCTCGCCGGTGGGGAGGGGTCGACGCTGAGTTCGTGCCATCGTGGCGTCGCGTTCGCGGTCGATGTAGCAGTTGATGGCGTTGGCGCCACCGGCGGCGAGGGCGCCACCGACGAGCACCGCCAGCATGAGTCCGGGGGAGGGCCATCCGCCCTCGGCCAGCACCATGGCCGGGATGGTGGTGACCAGGAGCAGTTCGATGACGCGCGGTTTGGTGAGCAGGAAGTACGCGCGCGCCCGCCGCAACACGATGCTCGGTGGTGCCACCGGCACTTGGGCGGGGCCGGCCGCGCTCGCGGTGGCGCGGCCAAGGCGGGGGGCCGCCAATGCGGTGGCGCTGAGCAGGCCCCAGATGGCGGCGGCAACGGCCAGATGCAGGGTCCGGGTGGCCGCATTCAGCTCCGTCCACACGTTGGCCGCGCCCACGACGATCTGCGCCGCGAACAGCACTCCGGCACCGCCGACAAGCCGGATCAAGACAGGGTGAGCGTGGCGGCGGTGGGCGGTCCGGAAGAGCCACAACACCGAGAGCCCCGACACCGCCGCGGCGAAGCGGTGGAAGCCGTGGAGCCAACCCAGCTCGCCCCGCCCCGACGGGACAACCCCGCCATCGAAGAGAGGCCAGCTGGTGTAGGCGAGCCCGGCCTCGCGCCCGCTCACATAGGAGCCGAGCAGCATCACACCCAGCGCGCCCAGGGCCACCGGCCAGATCGCCCTCGCCAACCACGGGTCAGCCTCGCGGTCGGTCTCCGGCACCACCTGGCGTACGAGCAGGGCCAGGAGTACGGCGAAGAAGCCCATGGCCAGGAGCAGGTGGATCACCACCGAGGCGGCGTGCAGTTCGAGCACCACGACCACCGCTCCGACGACGGCCTGTGTGAGCACGATCGGCACGGTCGCGTAGGCGAGGCCGCGTACGTCGCGTCGGTGACGTGCGTGCCGCCAGGCGAGCACGGCCAGGGTCACGCTCAGGGCGATGAGAACGGCGGCGATCGCCCGGTGTCCGAACTCGATCCACGTGTGGTGGTCGCCGGCCGGGACGATCTCGCCGTTGCAGCGGGGCCAGTCGTCGCCACAGCCCAGTCCCGACTCGGTGGCGCGCACGAGCCCGCCCACGGTGACCAGGGCGTAGGTCGTCAGGACCGTGACGATCGTGAGGCGGCGGAGTCGGTTCAAGGTGGTTCGATCGATCGCCTCGGAGCGGGCGGGGTCAGCTGACGGTCAGCGTGCCCTCCATGCCGGCGCCACGGTGCCCGGGCACATCGCAGAAGAGGGTGTACTCACCGGCCTCGAGTTCGACACTGCCGCTGGCCGTGTCGCCGTTGCTGCTCACGGTGAGTGTCTCCCACGCGTCGACGCCCTCGATCACGAGCGTGTGGCGGATCGACCCGTCGTTCACGTACCCGATGGTGAGCTCGCCGGCGCTCGCGGTGAACTCCTTGTTCGGGAAGTCGATGTCCTCGGCGATGACAGTGACGTCGGCGTCTTCGGCAGGCTCGGCGTCATCTTCGGCGTCATCCTCGGCGCCGTCTTCCGCTCCCTCGTCGGTGCCGGTATCGGTGCCGTCCTCGGCCGCGGGCGTGTCGCCCGCGTCGACAGCGTCGCTGTCGCCGTCGTCATCGGAGCCGCAGGCGGCGAATACCAGGACGGCCGCCGCCAGCACGGCCACGAGGCGGGCGGATCGGGAGAGACGTCGGGACTGGCCGGATGCGGACATGGGCGCTCCTTCGAACGGGGGGTTGACGTGGCTGCCGATCGTACCGACAGCTGCGAGTCTCGCGGGAGTCGGGAGTAACCTCCCGATCATGACGGCGAGACTGGTCATCCGCAGAGGGGCGTCCGGACCCCTGCTGTCGTCGGACCCACCGAGATGCTGGTGGGGCAGCTAGATGGCACTGCGGCCGGCCGAGGAGCCCACCGAAGCGCCGGGTGACGGGAAACAATCGATCCGCATGACCGCGGACCGGATCCTGGTTCGTCAGCGGGAGGATCCGGGCGAGCGTCGCTCCCGCGCGGGAATCGTGATCCCGGCGACGGCCGCCGTGGGCCGCCGTTTGGCCTGGGCGGTGGTCGTGGGGGTGGGCCCGACGGTCCGCAACATCGAGACCGACGACCGCGTGCTCTTCTCGCCCGAGGACGCCTACGAGGTCGACATCAGCGGCGACGGCTACCTCATCGTGCGCGAGCGTGACGTGCACGCGGTGGCATCCGAGCGCGAAGAAGGCCAGACCGGCCTCTATCTCTGATCGCCGGATGCCCCAAACCCTTCGCACCGAGACCGAGGCCGGCGTCCGGTCGATCGTCCTGAGCCGGGCCGACGAGTACAACACGATCACGCCGCACCTCCGCGACGAACTGGCGTCGGCCATCGACGAGGCCGACGCCGACCCCGAGGTCCGGGTCATCCTCCTGCGCGCCGACGGCCCGGCATTCTGCGCCGGCTACGGGCTCGACTGGTCGACCGCCGCCCAGGCCGAGGAGGGCGAACCTGCGAGCGGCCGGGTGTGGGACTCGGTCGCCGATTACCGGATGATGTCGACCTTCGTCGACACCTACCTCAAGCTCTGGTACGCGGCGAAACCGACCATCGCGGCGGTGCAGGGGTGGTGCATCGCCGGGGGCACCGACCTGGTCCTCTGCGCCGACATCATCGTGGCGGGGGAAGGCGCTGTCTTCGGCTATCCCCCCTCCCGCGTGTGGGGCACGCCCACCACGTCGATGTGGGTGTACCGCCTCGGCTTCGAGCGGGCCAAGCGCTATCTGCTCACCGGCGACGAGATCCCGGCCGAGGAGGCGGCCCGCATCGGGCTGATCCTCGAGAGCGTGCCCGACGCCGACCTCGAAGAGCACGCCATGGCGCTGGCACGGCGGATGGCGCAGGTGCCCACCACCCAGCTGGTGATGCTGAAGTTGTTGTGCAATCAGAGCGCCGAGAACATGGGGATGGCGAGCACCCGGACGCTCGGGACGATCTTCGACGGCGTGGCCCGCCACACCCAGGAGGGCCTCGAGTTCGTCGAGCGGTCCCAGGCGGTCGGCTTCCGCCAGGCGGTCCGTGAGCGCGACGACCCCTTCGGCGACTACGGGAGCAGACGCGACGGCCGTTGAGCCGTCGGTACGCTCGGAGCATGGGTTTCACCGCTGACGACGCACTCTTCGGGCCCGAGACCGTGACGGCGCGGGTCGTTACCGAGTCGGTGCTGCTCCTGGGCGGGCCCCGGGCCCTTCTGATGCAGATCGCCGAGCCGGCGGTGGCGGCCGGCGTGGCGCAGCACTCCGATTTCGAGGCCGATCCCTTCGGACGGCTGGTCCGAACCCTCGACGCCATGACCACCATCGCCTTCGGCACTCCGGACGAGGCCGAGGCCGTGCTCGACGGTCTGCGTCGGGTGCACGACTCCGTCACCGGCTCGCTCGCCGACGGATCGTCCTACGGGGCGAACGAGCCCGAGCTGCTGTTCTGGGTGCATGCCACCCTCGTCGACACCGTCCTCGAGGTCGAACGGCGGTACCTGGGTTACCTCTCGAACGACGATCGGGAGCAGTACTACGAAGAGTCGAAGCGGCTGGCCCGGGCCTTCGAGATACCCGACGAGCTGATCCCACCCGACCTGACCAGCTTCCTGGCCTACGTCGACCACAAGTGCCGCACGGTCGAGGTCACCGACACCGCCGCTCAGCTCGCCCGGGCGATCCTCGCACCCCCGGTACCCCTGGTGCCGGGCGTGGCATGGGAGCCGATCCGGCTCGTCACCGTCGACCTGCTTCCCCGCCCCCTACGGGAGGCCTACGGGCTCCGGTGGGACGCCAACCGCAAGCGCCTGTTGCGCTCGTCGCAGGCCGGGGTGCGCCTCGTGCTCCCGCGGATCCCGCGGCTCGTGCGGAACCTTCCCACCACGGCGCGACGTCGCCTCGCCCGGGCGAGCTAGGAGCCGGTCGCGAGCACTAGGTTCCTCGGCATGTTCACTCCCGAGAAGGCCATGCGACTCGACGGCAAGGCGGCGTTCGTCACCGGCGGAACTCGCGGCATCGGTCGGGGGATCGCCGAGGCGCTCGCCGGCGCCGGCGCCGCCGTCTGTGTCACAGCCCGCAAAGAAGACGAACTGGCCGAGACGGTGTCAGCGCTCAGCGACCTCGGCGCGCCGGCCACGTCGCACCAGGGCTCGGCCGGGACGCCCGAGGTGGCCGATGGGGGCATCGCACACTGCATCGAGACGCTCGGCGGCTGCGACATCGTGATCAACAACGCCGCCACGAACCCTCAGTTCGGCCCCCTCATCGAGGCCGAGGCGTCGGCGGTGCAGAAGACCTGGCAGGTCAACATCGAGGGGCCGCTCTACTACGCCCAGGCCGCGTGGAAGCAGTGGATGGAGGAGCACGGCGGCGCCATCGTCAACGTGGCCTCGGTGGGCGGCCTTCACGCCACCCCGTTCATCGGCGCCTACAACGTGTCGAAGGCGGCCCTCGTGCACCTCACCCGCCAGCTCGCGTTGGAGGTGGCGCCGGGGGTGCGGGTCAACGCGGTCGCCCCCGCCCTGGTGAAGACCAACTTCGCCCGGGCCCTGTGGGAACCCGACGAGGACGCCGCCAACGACCAGCACCCGCTCGGACGCATGGGAACGCCCGACGACATCGCCGGCGCCGTCCTCTTCCTCGTCTCCGAGGCCGGCTCGTGGATCACCGGTCAGACCTACGTCCTCGACGGCGGCGCCCTGCTCCGGTGAGGAACTCCCGGGTGTGTGAGCAAATGGTGGGGCCATGACCCCACCATTTGCTCACACACCCGGGGTCAGAGGGGTCTGAGACCTTCGCGGTGGCGTTGGGCGAGTTCGCGGTAGGCGGGTGGGTTGGCTTGGACCCAGAACTCCGAAGCCGTGCCCTCGATCGAGCGTTTGACCTCGGCGGGAGCGCCGGCGGCGAGCATGCCGTCGGGCACCACCGCATCCGCCGCCAGCACCGAGCCGGCTGCCAGGAGTGCCCGGGAGCCGACGCGGGCGCCGTCGAGCACCACCGCTCCGTTGGCGACCAGACATTCCTCGCCGAGCACGGCGGAGTGGATGACGCAGTTGTGGGCGACGGTGGCGCCGGGTCCGACCTCGGTCAGGGCGTTGCCGTGGAGCACCGCGCCGTCTTGCACGTTGGCGCCGGCGCGGATCACGATCGGTGCGTAGTCGCCGCGGACGACGGCGCCATACCAGACCGACGCATCGGCCTCGATCGTCACCTGGCCGATGATGGTGGCGTTCGGCGCGACGAAGGCCGACTCGTGGATCTCGGGTGCGTGGTCTTCGAAGGCGTAGAGGGGCATGCCGGGGGGCTCTCTGGGTCGTTCGGTCAGGGCGTGGGGCGGATCAGGGGTCGGATCAGAGATACGCGCGGGCGACGTCGAGGGCGGCCTCGGCCAGTTCGCCCTCGGCTTGGAGGTCGGGCGCCTCGGAGCGGTCGATCCGTTGTACGAACAGGCGGCAGAACTGGCTGGCCGGTCCGGTGAGGCGGTTGTCGGCGTCTTCAGGTCCGGCGGTCCAGGTCGCACCCGAGGGAAGGGCGAGTTCGACGCGTAGCTCACCCGGGGGCATCTCACGTCCCGCGACGGTGAAGGCGTAGGGGAGCGCCCGGACGCCGATCCATGCCACGTGGCCGAGATTGGCGTCGGTGTCGTGGGCGGGAGCGTCGAGGGCCGCCCGGATGTCGAGGCCGTGGGCCCACGTCTCCATCACCCGGGCGGTCACGAGCGACGACACCTGCATGCCGATGCCCCATGGCACCCGGGCCGACGGGTCGGCTTCGAGGAAGGTCCGGCGTTCGCGCTCTGAGGCCCGGCGCCACCAGGCGAGCACGTCGGGGCCCGACATCTCGCGGCCCTTGAGGCAGCCCGAGAGGGTGAAATCCTCGGGGGAGTCGTATTTCTCCGCCTCGACGTTGAGGCTCCGTGGCCCATCGGTCACCGTGTCGACGGCGATGTCGTCGGTGTCGGCGAGGTGGGCCACGGTGTCGCGCACATCCCAGCCTTCGGCAGGGGTGGGGGCGAGCCAGGCGTCGTCGTCGATGCCCGCCAGCAGGTCCTGGAGGGCGGTCTGCTCGGCGTCGAGGTCGGCAACCAGGGCAGGGAGGTCCGCCATCGGTGGGCACCCTATCCCGTCGCATCCCGGCAGTAGCCTGCGGGGCCATGACGAACTCGGCTTCCACGAGCGTCGACGCCCTCGTGGGCGACCTGCAGCGCGCCGTCGGCGTCGAGCACGCCCGGGCCGAGCCCCTCGAACTCTCCCTCTACACCCGCGACGCCGGCCTGTCCGAGGGAGCGGCGGTGGCGGTGTGCTTTCCCGGCTCGGCCGAGGCGCTGGCGGCGGCCGTGCGGGTCACGCGTGAGCACGGCCGGGCGTTCGTCACTCGGGGGAGCGGCACCGGCCTCGCGGGCGGGGCCACGCCGACGGGCGATCCGGTCGTGATCGTCACCACCCGGCTCAACCGGATCCTCGAGGTCGACGCCGACG
>CAZTOV010000009.1:0-48484 GCA_964615175.1 uncultured Burkholderiales bacterium | reverse complement strand
CCACAAGAAAAAGCAGGCAGCATGACCATCAACCAGAGGGTCCACCTGTCAGGTCAACTCCCGGCCGGGAAGGGCTAGACGCCCGGGTCGGTCGTGGGGGAGGGTCAGTGGCGCCGGGGTGGGCGAGTTGGCGGGGGTGCGGTTCGCTGTGGCCCTTCGCCATCCATCGGTTGGGCGAGGTCGTATTCGAAGGCGTCGAGGAGCTGGAAGAGTTCGTCGCTGATCCATTCGCGGTTGCGGCGTCGCCCAACTCGGGTTTGTACGAGGACCCCCGTCTCCTGGAGGCGATTGAGCGCTGCCCGCGCGGCGGTCGGTGTCACGTCGTGTCGACTGGCGGCGGTTTCGGCGCTGACCACGGGTTGAGCGGGCAACCCGAGGATGATCTTGCGAGCGACCGAGTCGGCCCGGGGTGAGCCGGCTCGTTCGAGCAAGTCCTCGAGCAGGGCGTCGATCTGGGCCGACAGGCGTTTGGCGGCTTCGGCGGCGCTCGTGGTGGCGTCGGCGAAGAGACCGATCCAGTCATCGGGCCGGCCTTCTCGAAAGTCGACCAGCCCGGCGATGTAGCGCCGGGCGTCGGTGGCCAGGACGACGCTCACCGGCGGCACAAACCGCGGGGTGAGCCCACGTCGGCGGAGGATGACGTGGATGAGGCACCGTCCGGCTCGCCCGTTGCCGTCGCCGAAGGGGTGGATGGTCTCGAACTGGGCGTGGGCGATGGCGGCTTGAGCGATGGCGGGCAGGTCGTCGAGGTTGGCGAAGTCGACGAGGTCGTGGAGGAGGCCGGGCACGCGATCCTCCGGCGGCGGCACGAAGTTCGCGTCCGCCGGGCCCAGGCCGCGACCACCGATCCAGTTCTGCTTCTCACGAACGATGCCCGCGAAGCGCTGCTCGGAAGTGCCCTCGAGGAGGGTGCGGTGGATCTCGACCAGATCCTCGAGGCGCAGTGGTCGCGCCACGGTGCCGATCGCGACGGCGCGTTCCATCGCCCGGACGTTCCCGAGCACCGCGAGCGCGGTGCCGTCGCCCACGCGAGGTTCGTAGGCCGCGAGCGCCAAGCGCTTGTTCGACGCCCGCAGCCCCTCGATGAAGGAGGACCCGAGGGCTTCGGAACGAAGGAGGGGGGCGGCCAAGGTCTCCAACTCATGGCCCTCGCCCACGGCCTGGAGGTCGCCAACGGCTGCCGTCGCGACGGCCACGGCTTCGGCAGCGCGACCGGCAAGCGGTCGGTCCCAGTCCGCGATGACATCGGGGACGAACGCCTGATAGCGGAAGGGCTTGCGGTCGCGACGAGCGCCGTAGCCGCTTCCCTCCCAGACACGGTCGACGAACTCGGCCAAGGCAAGGACCCTTTCACTAGAAGCACGTTGCGAAAGGCACGTTCAATATCCTTTTGCAACGCCCGTGGTTATTATGACGACCGCATCAGGCTTACGCAAGGATAGAAACTTATCGTTATGTAACGCGGTTCTTTCGTGCACCTGGTGCATACGCAGGAGCGACGTTGACCGACGGCATCGGCCTGCCCCCACCGTCATTCGGCCGGGCGGCACGTCCCCGGATCGCCGGACCCGATCGTGTCGTTGAGCGCCATCGGGTTGGTGAGGACCTCGTTGTCGCTGTTGACGGTGATGTCGGTGAGGCGCAGGACGCCTTGGCCTTCCATGTCGGGATGCTCGGCGATGAAGGCCGACAGGTCCTCGCACGCAGAGAGAGCTTCGTCTTCGGTGAGGTCGCGCACGTTGCCCTCGTATTCGCTGCCGTCGGGGGCGAAGTAGCCGTGGGTGGTGCCCCAGAGGCGATCGCCGAAGATCGCCCGCATCTCGGCCTTCACCTCGTCGGGTGGAACCGCCGGTTCTTCGCGGCGGGACCCCGTGTCGTCGGCGCCGTCGTCCTCATCCTCGTCGGGTTCGTCCGCATCGGGGGCTTCAGGGTCAGGGACGGGCGCTTTGGTTGTCGACGTCGTGCCGTCAGGGGCCGGCGACTCGGCCTCAGGCTGAGATGTCGGCGTCGCGTCGCCTCCGATCCCGCACTCGTCAGTCACGAAGTTCCCGATCCGCTGGAGCGTCTCCTGGTACTCCGTATCCGCCGTGATGGCCTCCTCGCCCTCTGCGCCTTCCGAGGCCTCGAGGTCGGCCAGGAAGCCGGCGAACCGCTCCACGTCGGCTCGCTGAGGTTCTGGCGTGACTTCGGCGAGTTGGCGGTAGCCGTCGGATGTCAGCTCGACTTCGGTGACGGCATCGCAGAACGCCGCCGGCGAGGCTTCGGGAGCATTCGACTCGCTGCTACCACCCGAGCAGGACCCGAGCACAACAAGGACGCCTACCAAGGCGCTGAACTTCTGCCACCGTTCCCCGCGAGGGTGCAAGCGGCTTGGCACCGCCCAGTTCTTTTGGTGGCCCCGAGTCATAATCGTTCGGTCATCGATGACCCCTCACGGCGACTGCGGGCCCCGGCAGTATCGCCGGGGCCCGCCATGTCACCTTCGTCTCAATCGGATTTCGCTATACGCCCGGGCAGGTCGGCGCGCCCACGTACGAGGCCGCGTCTGCCGGATCTGCGTCGCCCACGTCGACACCGAGGCCCTCACGGAACCAAGGTCCGGCGACCCCGAACGGATACGGGAGATCGTTGTGGTCGTATGTGTGCCACGCCTTGGCGTTGGCGCCGGCGACCACGTTCGCTCGGATGTAGTAGTCGTCGCCGGGGGTGAGCGGGATCGGCGACGTGAAGTGGAATGTCGTCAAGCGCGGGATGAGAGCTTCAGGCGCCCCGTCCACTCCTGGCTGCACAGTCTGCGTGTCGCTCGTGCCCAGAACCGGCCCTGTCGCAGACCCCTCGCGGATCTCAACCTGGACATCCGAGGAGGTCCCCAGCGAGCCCAGGCAGAGCTGAACGGTATCGACAGCATCAAGCGTCGGTGTGAAAAGCGCCTTCGTATTGGACAGGGTCGACCCCGAAGGCAAGGGGAAGAGGGGACCGTCGTTCCGCTGATCCCACTCCGTCACCGCACTCGCGCTTCCAGACGACAACAAACCCATCACGGCGATCAGCCCAATCATGGGCACAAGCCTCATCTTTCTCATTCTGCTCCTCCGTCCTTTGGAGGGCCGCCCAACAACAGGGCCGGCCCGAGGTCATTCTTCGTCCCAATCGGATCTCGCATAGCCAGATCAGGCGTCGTTGCTGACTGGCTTCTGGCGATGGCGGGCCCCGGCAGTATCGCCGGGGCCCGCCATGTCACCTTCGACAACAGTTCGAGCTGTTACCTACACGGGCGTGTAGCCCGGGTAGGCCGGGAGCAGGAAATCCCCCATCGAAGAATTCCAGATGCCACAGCGCATGGCTCGTCCCGACCCGATCTCAACATCAACAAGGCACGTCACGTCCGTCGAATCGGCGCCGAACGCAGCCATTCCGGCTCCCCTCACGTATGAGTTCGGCAGAGGCGCGCCAGTACCCGTCCCGTAATCCGAGGTGAACGGAAAGGTCGTTTCGTGGGTGCGATTCAGCACGACCTGGTCATCGATGTTGTCCACAATCCGGGACTGGAACCGGAGGTTCCAGCCATCGGCAGTCGGCACCCCCGCCACTCTGGCCGAGGTGATCGGTGTTCCCTCAGCCTCGGAAGTGACCTCGCACGACGCGTGGAAGACGAAGAACACTTCACAGCGCTGGTCTGAGTCGTGTTCGATGTCCGGGGTCTGCGCTGTTCCATGGTTTGCATGAGCCGCCGGTGCCAACAACGTGGCCGCCAGTGCCAGGATCGGCACAATCAACAGTCGCTTCATCTGTCGTCCCTTCCTCGTCTCGTCCGCAATCGGATCTCGCATAGCCCGATCGGTTGACGCGCGCAGTGGCCCCGGTCCGAAGACCGGGGCCACTGCGGTCCAAGGGTTGAGCTGATCCCGGACTATTCGAGGATGAACACGCCGGACCAGTCGACGTTGCCGGCCGAGTCGTCGCAGTGCCCGGTCGCCGCGCCGTCGTCAACCTGGATCGCTCCGCTCAGCGAGCGTGTCTGCTGCTCGGAGTGCCTGTACCAGTAGCTTCCGCCTTCGACCTCGCCGGAGATCTCGCCCACACCATCGCTGAAGGCGGCACTCCAGTCCGTCACGGTCCATCTGGTAACGACCCCCCCGCCGAGTGACTCGAGGCGACCTTGGTGCTGGTTCGGTTCATCTGCGAGGGTGCCGTTGCCGCACGCGAAGTCGCCGGTCCCTGAAAGCGTGACGCTCCCGACACCGAATGGCTGCGCGCCGCCCGCCCAAAAGAGGTGACCGAAGGGGTCGGTGGAGGGTTCGGGTGGAGGATTCGGATTGACCGCGTCCGGGGCGTAGACCGCACACGCCCTGACGATTAGGGACCCGGGCCCCGGGGGATTCAAGTTTTCAACACGCGTCTCGAAACTCCACGTACCGGTGCTGTCGTAGCCAGCGGTGCCGTTGCAGATGAAGACCACGGGGTGGTCTTGCGGCATCTCGTCATTCGCCTGCGCCGGAGTGAATCCGGCGAACGCCAGTCCGGTTACCGCCAAGATCAAGATGAGTCGTTTCATGGTGATTCTCCTTCAGGAAAGGTTGCTGAGGGTGCAGCGACAGCTGTCGCTTCTGCTCGTCTCATCGCAGTCGGATCTCGCATAGCCCGATCGGCGAAGGCTCGATGTGGCGGTGCCGGATCGAGGGGCCATGAGTTCGGCTGGCCTGAGCAGCACGCGGCGCGCCCCGGACCGGCGTCTGAGGAGGCGTCGTTACGGGCGGATCAGTTCGATGTGCCGCGCGGATGCCTCGACGAGGCGCGCGAAGTCGTCGCGATCGTCGGTGACGATCTCGTCCCCATCGGTGGTGAGCAGGACCAGGCCGGCGTCGATGACGTCAGCCAGGCCGGTGGCAGCGAGCAGTTCGCCGGCTGCCTGGCCCAGCGGCTCGTCCAACGCGTGCACTTCGATGCCTGAAAGCGCCTGCGACAGGCGAGCCTGACGTGAGCCTCCTCGCCATACCTGACCGAGTACCCCTGCGTGGGTGACCGGGAGCTCGCCAGCGAGTTGAGCGGCCTTGAGGCGGATCCACATCGCCCGTTCGTTGCGCTCCAGGGCGACGAGGGCCCCGCTGTCGAGGACCAGGCTCACGCCGACTTCGTGGTGCTCGATGACCGCCTGCGGCCCCGGGTGACGACCGCGTCCTCGCGGTCTACTCGCGCCTGCCTCGCGATCTCCTCGGCTGTGATCTCTCCGAACTCGTCCTCGTAGTCAGCGACGGCCGCTTGAAGCAGCGCCAGTTTGCGGTCACGGCGGAGCTTCTCCTCGAGCGCGGCACTGACCCAGCCGCTCACCGAGTCGGCCTCCCCGGCCTCGACGGCTCGCTGCCCGGCTTCGATCAGTTCCGGATCCACGGTCACCGTGAGCCGCTGCTTCTTCGAGGTGGTCATACCGTCATGGTAACCGGAGTAATACGTTCGACGTACAGTCGTCGGAACATGTCAGCGGGCCGGGCGCCACGATGCCGCCCGGCCCGCTGACATGGGTCTCAGTCCAATACTGCAAGCCGCCGCTTATCCGCGGGCCTACAGGTCAATGGGGTCCACCTCGGTCCATGTCAGCACGTATGGCAACGGCGAGGGACCGTTGCCCTTCCCAACCGCTACTTGGTATTCGCCGGGCGGGAACGGGCCGTGACCAAGATCGCATTTGGGGGTGAGGAGGACGGTGCAGGTCGCAACGGCGATGAGCTGCCTTCCACACACCACACTGCCGTCAGCTTGAGTCTCCGCCTCGTAGATCTGCAGGCTCGCCCTAGTCACGTCCTGGTGGCCCTTGGGGCCGTGCAGACGGAGCGTGCGATCACCTTCGGTGAACGACGCGTCATACCAGTGCTGATCACCGACCTCGGTGATCACGTTGGCGGCCGCAGCCTCGAGCTGCGGATTGCCGGCGCCGCACTCTGTGCCCGGCTGGACCGGCACCGCCGATGACGGCCCCATGAACACCAGCGACGGCAACGCAAAGACAACAGCCATCACGATTCGCTTCCCCATGTCTCGTGTCCCTTCCTCGTTCGTCTCATCGGATCTCGCATAGCCCGATCTGCGGGGTCGTGAGGAAGAAGGCTGCGAAGGCACACAGGGAAGCGGGGTGGCGAACGCGGTGGTCGATCAGGTGCTGCCGCCGGGAGTGGTCAAGGGTGGAACGGCGCTGAAGCTCGGTGTGGGAGAGGGGTACGGGCGGGTGCAGGTCACCTTCAGTGCACGATGCGAGCGGGATCGCGCTCCGGGGAGGTGCGGTCGGGGCGAGAGATCGGTCGTATCCATGACCTGCATCCACGTCCTCGGCGAGATGATGGGGATGCCGTCGAACTCCGCGAGCTGCAGAAGCTCTTTGTCGTAGGTCAGCAGCGCCGAGATGCCACCGTGGCGCCGGATGGTCTCGAGGAGGTACGCGTCCTTGGGGTTGGCGGCGGAGAGGTCGGCCGGGGCATTGACCCATGGCAGGACTTCGAAGGTCGGTGATGCCCGCAGGGCGTCGAGTTCACGTTTGGTCTCCGCATGGGAGATCTTGAGTCGCCCGGCGTTGTAGTGCTCCATCAGGTGGCGGGCTGCCCGCCTCGATGGCGTTGTCGGGAGCGCAGGCGGCCAACCCTCCGAGACGGACGGTGGCGAGGATGACACTCGCCGGCGAGTCCGCCCGACCGACGATCCCCGTGATGATGGTGGCGGCGTCGAGGAGGAGACGGCGCTGCGCCGGAACCTCGCTGGTCACCCTGCGGCGCGGCCGTGATCGGGGTGAGCCGGAGCGTCCTTCCACTGCTGCCGGTCGTCGTGGAACCGGGCGGCGATCTCCTCATCCGAGCGTGACTCGCGATAGGGGGCGTTGAGGGCGTCGACGGTGTCGGCCACCGTCCCCGAGGCGAGCCAGTCGCGGAACTCGTCCTCGTCGATCAACCATTGACGGGTCCCGTGAGGGCGACGAGCGGGCAGCGTTCCCGTCCGGCACCACAGCCGCACGGCCTGCTCCGAGACTCCAAGTCGTGCCGCGACGTCGCGGGTCTTGATGTACGCCATGACCATCCTGCTCCCATCGAGGCGCGTGTGAGCGCTCATTGCGATAATAACGAAAACGACGTTGCCCGCCAAGGCGATATGGCATCAATCGGCGATATGACCGCTTCTGCCCATCGCGAGGTCGTCGCCGGTAGAATCGGGGGCATCATGAGCCGAATCGAGAAGCTCGAGCGGGAAGTCAAGTCCCTGTCCGATGAGGAGCTGGCGCAGTTCCGGGACTGGTTCCTCGAGTTCGATTGGGCGCCGTGGGACCGGCAGGTCGAGCGTGACGCGGCTGCCGGCACGCTCGATCCCCTTGCGGAGGAGGCGCTCCGCGCCCACGAAACTGGGCGCACGACCTCTCTTTGAGGCACCTCGCGTCGCCGGCGGTTTGGGAGACGTACGAGTCGCTTCCCGTCGAGGTCAGGAAGCTTGCCGACCAGGCGTACGCCAGGCTCAAGGAAGATCCGCGGCATCTCTCCCTTCGATTCGAGAAGGTCGGACGCGTGTGGTCGGTCCGGATCGGGCTGCGCTATCGCGCGCTCGCCGTCGAAGCGGACGACGGCCTGGTCTGGTTCTGGATCGGCGCGCACGCCGACGACGACAAGCTCCTCGACGAGGGGCTGGACACGGGACGGCGTCCGTGCTTGGTGACACGCCGTGGGCCACACCGGCGTTCGGGACCGAGACCCTGACGCCATCCTGCGGGTCGGCCCGGAATCAACCGTCGAGTTCCGGAGGCTTTGCTCACCACCGTCCGACAAGCCCCGTCTGGGTGTCCCAGCTCACGCCGCAATGGGAATCTCGCTTGTCCGTTCGGCCGGGGTGCTCAACGCCAGCGCGAGTCGGGGGCCACCCTTGTGGGTGACCCCCGATGCTCCGCGCCCGAGTTCAGGCGCGAGGGCGAGTGGGCCCTCACGTCGCTCACTTACAGGGGGTCAGCGCCCACGTAGATCAGCGCGTAATCGACCTCATCAGGGCTGCCCTGTCCAGGCTTCCCGTGCTCGACCACAATCCATTCCGGGTTCGGGCTGAAGGACACCCTGTGGCAGACGAACGGAGCGTCCGTTTCCGTGCACTCAACCGAGGTGCTCTCAAAGCAGTGGCCACCAGGACCCGAGTAGTAGGTGCTGACCTTGATTGGCCCGTCAGCCACGACGGCCCACTGGTACGAGTCGGTCGGGTGCAGGCCTCCGCCGGGGTCAGTCCACACGTCGTACCCGGGGTGGTCGATGGAATCCACCTGGACAGGCCCGATCGGCTGCGCGCTCGGATCATTGCACGGGTCGCTGGCGTGGTCTGCCGACGCCTGATTGACGGGGACCGCCACGACCGTGAGGGCCGTGAGGAGGACTCCCAAGAGAATGCGCTTCATCGTCTGAACTCCTCTCCGGCGATGCCGTAACGCATCGCCGTCTCGTTGCAATCGGATCTCGCATAGCCCGGTCCACCGAGGTGGTGGTCTGCGGAGTTGCGGGAGACAGAGCAGGCGTCTTCGAGGAGGGCGACCGTGCCCGGTGGGATGACGCAACGGTTCTGGCCCCGGGTCTGAAACCCGGGGCCAGAACCAGGATCTCTACTGACACTGACCTGTCAACTTGGGCTCCCCATGAAATTCGCCGGGTTCGTTAGCTGCTGTGGACGAGGCACCTCAAGCGGTTGTACGGAGCGGACGGCGCGATGGGCATGTTCGGCCGTGCGGCCAAAGCCGAGTGGGTGCCAGTGACCTCGCAGAGGAACGGCCCGCCACCAGTCACTGCGACGCCTCCGTCTTCGGGTCGTGCTTTGATAGGACCGAAGATCGCCGGCCATGGCCAAGGGGAGTCCTCGTACTTTTGGACGTTGGTTCCACTCGACTGGTGAATGACTTGATTCGTTGACAGGTCGGTGATCTTCAGGTTGATCTCGGCGTAGAACCGATCGGCCTGGGCCTCGGCATGCGCCCATGTGAGCGTCGACGCAACGCCAGTCGCGGTCTTGCCTTCAGGAACGCTCAAGGTGCAGGTCGCCTTGCCCACCCAGCGCATCACCTGGCATGCGCTGTCGGAGGGGTCTTCATCGGCCGACTGGCAGGGCACCAGTTCTCCGGTGACCTTTCCCGTCACATGGTCGGGGTAGCACTCGACAGGCGTCCCTTCCGTGGGGCTCTGCGCTACGTGTTCGTCGGCCTGCGCGGCCGGAACCAACAGGGTGAAGGCCAATGCCAACAGCGGCAGACCCATGAACTTCTTCATCATCGCTCTCCTTTACGGTTTCTGATGTGACGGCGGTCGCCACTTCATGTCGTTGCAGCAGTCACAGGTCGCGCCTGCTGTCTTCCTTGCGCTCTGGCAGAAAGTGCACGGTTACTCCGGGATGGCCGGCGTCCAGGTCAAGAGGTAGTCCCGCGCCTCTCCGCTCAGCGGGCCGCGCAGTTGCAGCCGGTACTCATCGCCGGAGACGGTGAAGACCTCTGCTGAGCAAGGCTCGAGGAAGATGATTTCCTGCGTCAGTCCGCACGTCTTGTCCGCCACCTGGGTGCACGTGCCATCGACGTCGTTCCAGCGGTACAGGGTCAGCCCCACGCCCGCAAAATGAGATGTGGCGAAGCGGATCGTCCGATCCACGCCAGTGAACGAAGCGTCGTACCAGTGCTCCTCCTGGACATCCAGGGTGTGGACAACGGCCGGGTCGAAGGCCGAATTATCCGCGGCGCACTGAGAACCGGGGCCTTCGAACACCTGACCCTCAGCAGCCGGCACGAAGGCCAACAGCGGCAAGACCAGGAACGGCATCACCAGCAAGCGCTTCATACATCTCCCTCTCCTCACAGCGGCGTCATCCACGGCACGTGTCTCGTCGCAATCGGATCTCGCATAGCCAGACCGCGGGAATGGTCGGTAGGAGCTGTCCCCGATCCAGGAGTCGCTCTGCGAGGTGAGTTCACAAGCGCGCGACGACGGCCCCGGTCCGTTGGACCGGGGCCGTCGTTCGCAGTTCGCTCGAGCGTTTCTCGTGGCCTACGACTGCGGTGGCCACTCGATGTGCGCGAGAGCGCTCGTTGTTCGCTTCTTGCTTCGTGGCCTCGGGGACCGCAGCCCCCGAGGCCACTTCGGCTGATCGTGACCGTCGTCTTCGGCGGTCACCGCATGCGGTTAGTGGGCGACGATGGCGAATGCGTCGCCACCGCCTGGGCCCCGGTCCCGTTCCGCGATGGCCAGCCAGTACTCGCCGGCTTCCAGCACCGGCGTCTGAGCAACACTTCCATGGATTTGGAAGAGGCCGCTGTTCATGCCCCGACTCCAGATCACCTCGCACACGATCTCGCCGTTGGGCCCTTCGACCTCCCGGGTGAGAGACACGAGGTTCCCTCTGCCGATGAGGTATGCATCGAGACGATCTGGATCAGCGGACACGTAACTACGCTGTGCGATCGTGAACTGCTTGGTCTCCCCGGGGTTGACGACGGTTCGGTAGTGAACCATGTTCTTATCGTCGCCGTTCGCATCCTCGGAGTACACGCCGTCGGTTTGGGTCACGGTCAACCGCTCACCGAGCAGCGGCGCACCGGGCACGCAATCCGACGAGGTGCTGTTCACGCCCTCGGCGGTCTGTATCAGCGGGGCCTCTTCCGCCTGAGCCGGGCTCACAATCCCGGCCAAGGTGAGCGCCGCCATCAGCGCCAGGATGATCTTGAAACGTCTCATGTCATCGTTCCTCTCGAATCTGTTGTTCGTGGTGGCGTCCATCAGATCGGTTCGCACGCGCTCCCGAGGGATCCGGGTCGCCCCCGGGCCTCGGGGACCGCAGCCCCCGAGGCCACTTCGGCTGATCGTGACCGTCGTCTCTGGCCGTCACTGCGTGCGGTTAGTGGGCGACGATGGCGAATGCGTCGCCACCGCCTGGGCCCCGGTCCATTTCCGAGATGGCCAGCCAGTACTCGCCGGCTTCCAGCACCGGCGTCTGAACAACACTTCGATGGATTCGGAAGAGGCTGCTGTTGATGCCCCGACCCCAGATCACCTCGCACTTGATCTCGCCGTTGGGCCCTTCGACCTCCCGGGTGAGAGATACGAAGTTCCCTCTGGCCAAGAGGTACGCATCGAGACGATCTGGATCAGCGGACACGTAACTACGATTTGCGATCGTGAACTGCTTGGTCTCCCCGGGGTCGACGACGGTTCGGTAGTGAACCATGTTCTTATCGTCGCCGTTCGCATCCTCGGAGTACACGCCGTCGGTTTGGGTCACGGTCAACCGCTCACCGAGCAGCGGCGCACCGGGCACGCAATCCGACGAGGTGCTGTTCACGCCCTCGGCGGTCTGTATCAGCGGGGCCTCTTCCGCCTGAGCCGGGCTCACAATCCCGGCCAAGGTGAGCGCCGCCATCAGCGCCAGGATGATCTTGAAACGTCTCATGTCACGGTTCCTTCCGGTTCTTCGTTCACATCGGCCATCCGGTCATCAGATCGGCTGGCGCGCCTCCCGAGAACTCCCGGGGGACCCGAAGGTCCCCGAGGACACGGGCACCGGAGCGCGGCCCTTGCCTCAAACTCAGCCGCGCGCCAGCCGATCGACGAAACGGCTCGCTAGGCCACGGCTTCGTTGATGAGGTACGGGATCTGCCCGACCGTCCCGACGAGGTGGGAGGGCTGGGTCACCGACACCTGGTAGTCACCCGGGCTGGGGAACGTGTAGGTCGCGAACCCCTCGTGTTCGCCGGGCTGGCACGAATTGGTGCCGCTGAACACGATGAGGCACTGAACTGTGTCGATCTGCACGCACGTGTCGTTGGTCGTGTCCCACTCGAAGATGTTGAGTTCCACACCGTTGCTGAACGTCGAACCAAACGGGTTGAGCGGTGAGGCGACAACGCGCACCTCGAGGGTCTGCGAACCCGAGGCGAACGACGCGTCGTACCAGTCCGACGGATCGCTCGGGTCAAGCGTGCCCGCAACAACGGGAGTCACCGGCTCGCTCGTTCCACACGCGTCGCCCGACCCCGGAACGTCAGGATCGTCAGCCTCCGCGGCGGGGGTGAACACCGTGGCGGCGAGCGCCACCATCGACAGCACCATCAACAAACGCTTCATTTTCATCTCCTCCTCATCGCGGCCACATTCGCCACGAACGTTTCGTCGTAATCGGATCTCGCATAGCCCGACCGGCTCGTGGATGGCCGTGGCCCCGGCACAGATCGCCGGGGCCACGGTGCGACCGTCGGAACTCAGCTAACACCGCCCGGCTAGGCGTTGGCGAGCACCGTGTACAGGTTGCCGTGGAAATTGGGACCGCGGCCGCCCTCGCTGATGCTCATCCAGTACTCGCCGGGGCCGAATACCGGCGTTTGCGCCAGACCCTGCTGCTCGCCGTTCGTAGGATGGACAAACTCTGACCAGACCGTGCGGCAGCGGCCGTCGACGTCGGGCTTGTAGACAGCGAAGAAGACCCTATGACCCAAGCCAAATGGGCCGGTGCTCAGGGACTGCGCGGTCACCGTGAACTCCTTGGTCTGCCCTGGCTCAACCGTGAAACCGAAGTGCGACAAGGACTCGCCGTCCGCATACTGGCCGTCGTGACGCCCGGTCGTGAGCACCTCACCAAGGGGCGTCGCATTTGCAGGACAGGCATCGATTGACTTGATTCCCTCAGCCGTCTGCACGAGCGGCGGCTCCTCCGCTTGCGCAGGCGCCATCCCGGCGACGGCAATCGCCGCCACGACGGGCACGATGATCAACAGTCGTTTCATTGCTTCCTCCTCGTCCCAATCGGATCTCGCATAGCCCGATCGGCCGAAGGAGGTAGGGCTGGCCGAAGTCTCGAGAGAGCGGACTTGCTGCAAGCCGGGCCTCGTGCTGCCTGTCTTCAACGTGCGTACTGCTCAAGATGAGGTTGCAGTTAACCGAAAGTCACGGTAGCGTCGAGGATGTCAAGGAGGATCGACGTGGCTTCGGTGCCCAGGTACGCGACCAACGCAGCTGGTGAGGAGCGCTCCCTTCCCGCCTGCCCGGAAGGCCCTGCGGACGCCCGATTCGCGTTGGTGTTTGGCCGGCTCGCCGACGCAGTGATGGCTGCTGCCGCCGACACCGGCGACGCCACAGCCAAGGTCGGCCTGGAGCTGCCTGGTGGCGGACTTGAGTACGTTGAGGTCCCCGGATGGTTCCTCACGGTGCTGGGTGACCTCTTGGAGGACTTGAGCAACGGCCGCGACGTCACGTCGGCGCCGCGAGAACTCCTCGTCGGGACTCAGGCGGCTGCTGCGATCCTGGGCGTATCGCGGGTATGGGTGACCAATCTCGTTGACCGTGGAGACCTTCCGGCGGAGAAGCGAGGGACGAAGCGCCGTATCCGTCTCGGCGACTTGCTCGACTACCGACGCGAGGACACTCGACGTCGGGCCGCCGCCGTCGATTGGTCCTTCCTGGACGACGACGCGGAAGCGCCGGACGCCGTCACTCGCTAGAAGAGGCGCGGTTCGTCGCCCTCCAAGACGGCCTGCAGACGCTCGACCGTCTTCGGTATCTCGCGTTCCAGGTTCACGAGGTACCGCTCGTACCTGTCCAGGGGTGCCCGCTGGATATGCCGGACGATCGCTGCGAGGTTGAGGTCAGCGAGGACAAGCCCGAAGTCGTCGTGGTGCACGACCTCGAATCCAGCTTCGTCGGCTTCCGACGCGTCGAAATGCTTCAGGTTCTCCGTCACCAGGTAGCGGGCGCCGGCCCTGCTCGCAGCGGCAGCGACGTGGCGATTGTCTGCGTCGGTGAGCGGGAAGCCGGCTTCGAGGTCTTCGTAGTCCTGAACCAGAGGGTCGCGAACCAGGTCGAGTCGCGAGGGAAGTCATGCCACAGCATTCAGGAGCTGCTGGTTCTCAAGCGACATACGGGTGGCGCTCACCGCGACGCCGGCGACATCCGCGTCAGGTGTGTTTCCGTCTCGGGCGCCGGTCAGGCGTCCAACGCGGACGAGTGCCGGTTCGGGCACATCGCCGTCAACTGCGTCGCAGCGAGTGGGACGAACGACGCCTCGAACGGCCGCGGCCAGAGCGATAGCTGTGACGGGTCGAACGGTGACATCCTCAATCCACCGAGCTTCGAGACAACGGTCGCCGTCAACTGGGTCGGACTCAGCTGCGTCGAGCACGGCGGGGTCAGACGCGCCAGTGAGACCAAGGTCATGGACGTGAGACACGTCGTGGCCAGCCGCGCTGAGATCGGGTGCGACTTGGGGCGAGATGCTTTCGCCGAGGAGGAATCTCAAGCGCCGCGTTGGAGGGAAAGCTCCCGTTCACGGACCGCTTCGGCCGCATACTCGAGTGCCTCGCGGATGTCGTCGGGTTCGAGGTATGGATATGCCTGGAGGATCTCCTCGTTGGTCATACCCTCCGCGACCATCCCGACCACGGTGGCGACGGGGAGGCGGAGCCCACGAATGCAGGGGACGCCGCCCATCTTGTCGGACTCGACGGTGATGCGCTCAAAGGCCATCGCTCCACCAAGGACATTCCAACCGTAGGCGACCCGGGGGTCGGTCCCCGTCCTTCTCGGCCGATGCAGAACTCTGACCCAGGCGATTCGAACCAGCGAAGGGGCGGACCTGCACGAGGCCCGCCCCTTCGCTGTTGCCGTTGCGAGGGCCTCCTACTGCGTGGCCCTGATCATGTACGGGGTCGGCGGACCGGCTGGCGCCATGCCGCTGACGGACCACACCTTGATCTGGTAATCGCCCGGCTCGTCCAGCGTGATGGTCTTGAACGGTCCACCGTTGGTGGGGAAGCACGGACTCAGTGGGTTGAGGGGGGTGCAGCTGATATTGGTCACCCACCGCTCACACACGTTCGCATCGCGGTCCCATTCGAAGATCGTGATGAACTGGCTCGGACCCGGCGATAGAACCAGGGTCTGCAGGAATTCGAGCGTGAGGGTGCCCTCGGTGAAGGACGCGTCATACCAGTCCTCAGGGTCCGTCTCGCTGTCGGTGGTTCCCACAACGGAGGGCGCCACGTGCACGTCCGTCCCGCAAGCGTCCCCGGAAGGCTGTGGGTCTGGGTCCACGGCCTGGGCGTTGGGTGCGAACGCAGCCATCGCCAGCGCCAAGATCGGCACAATCATCAGTCGCTTCATCAGTTGATCTCCTTCTCATCAGCGACGACATGCGTCGCTCACGTCCCAATCGGATCTCGCATAGCCCGATCGGCGGGAGTGCGACGAGGCCAGCGGCTCGGGGTGTCCGCCCAATGAGAACGTTGTGACCACGCGACGGCGGTCCCGGCCGATGGGCCGGGACCGCCGTTCGAGCGATTGTCGCTCGTGATCAGCTACGCGGGAACCTGCGTCAGCATCGCCTCGACGTCAGCGTCATTGCCGTGCACCGAGTTGCCGGCGCGGACCATCCCCCCACGCCAACCTCACAGTCGCTGGTCGATGACGCCTGTTCTCATCGAGTGACGCGAACAAGGTCGTAGTTCACCGCGGTAGCCTCTCCCGTCGACACAGTGATGTACTTCGAAAAGAAGGCCACGGCGCCGACGTGACACACATAAGGAGCCGTGAGCGCTTCACACGTGGGGTACGGCACGCACCCTCCGGGGATGTGAATGGCGTGGCTTGACAACTTGAAGGGGCCGTCCGCAACCACGAGGTAGTCACTACGGATGGTCGTCCCGATGCCGTCCGGATCGCGCCACACATCGAAGTCGGCCGCGGTCACCGACCCGGAGACCATGTTCACGACATCAGTGCCGAGGTCGTGCGTGCTGTCGCACGGCGGGTCCGTGGCATGGTCGGCCGAGGCCGGATTGATGGGCACCGCCACGAACGTGAGCGCCGTGAGCAGCCCTCCCAAGAAGATGCGCTTGATCATGTTTCCGAACTCCTCTCTGGCGACGCTGCTACGCATCGCCGTCCAATCGGATCTCGCATCCGACGATCGCCTCGGCATAAAGGTTATACCTGGCGATATGGTTATGTTTCCTTACAATTCGCCTCGGTTAGAACCGGGCGATTCTTGGATCTTTCGGCACAAGTCGCCTCGCGATCACCTCCCTCTCGGGGGGTATTCGCGGCGCTGGCCTCTCGGTCGGCGCATCAGCTCTCCCCTTCCGGTCGCCGTGGCGACTCCGCCGCCAGGTGTCCCACCGAAAACCGACTTTCGCCAGCTTCCGGTCTTCCACTTGGTATTACGGACATCCGACCGCGACAGCGCGGTAATTTTTGATCACGCTGGCATACGGCCTCGTATGTCACTGCACGTGACCATACGGACTTCGCCCTCGGACGACAACACCCGATCTACGGGTCATCGCGCCTTCCGTGGCGGGGTGACGCGCACAACGCAACCGCGCGGGGAGATACCCACGCGTGCACGAAAGGGCCGGCGGCCCGCCGAGTGCGGGCCCCGAACGTGCCTACCGGGTGCCTACTGTGGCTCGAAGAGGCGGAGGAGCACCTCGCCCAGGTTCTCCTCCTCATCGACGATCCCGAGGCCGGTCCAGCTCACGGTGCCGATGGCCACGAGCAGGAGCAGCATGGCGGCGTCGCGGGCGTTGACGTGCCCGCTGACCGTCCCCGCCTCCTGGCCCTGGTGGACCCGCTCCTCGAGGCGGTCGGCGATGCTGGTCATGAGGTCGGCGTGTTGCTGCTGGATCGGGGAGCCGGGCTGGAGTTCGCGCAGCACGGCCAGGTACCCGATCCGCACGTTGCGCTGGATATCGGGCAAATCGCCCGACAGCATGCTGGAGTTGAAGCGCCGCACGATCTCGTGGACGTCGGCGTCGCCCTCGGTGGTCGAATCGAAGAGGGACTGGATGATGTCGTTGAGCACCCAGTCGAGCATGGCGGTGACGAACTCGTCGCGATCGCGGAAGTAGCCGTAGAAGGCGCCTCGGGTGTAGCCGGCGCGCGCGCAGAGCCGCTCGATGGTCGGGAACACCCCGCCCGCATCGATCGTCTCGTCCAAGCCGGCCTGAAGGAGCGCCTGGCGGCTCGCCTCCTTCATCTCGGCCCGGATCCGCTCAGCCGGTGTCATCTCTGCCATGGCAGACCTGTATATCAGCAGACGCAACTGTTTACGTGCACGTCGAGGGGTTCTGCCAGAGGCCGCGCAGGGGCCGAATTTCACGTACCGGGGGGCGGATCCAGCTACGAGCCGTTCCACTCGCATGCAGGAATGCATCTGTTGATGTCGAATGTACGAGACGGAAGCTACGTTGCACGCACCACCACCACATCCCCGGGCTCGCCCGGAGACGAACCAGGACCGCACCATGACCCAGCAGACTCCCGCCGAACGCATCAAAGCCGAAGCCAAGGCGGCCACCCGCCGGGCCCTCCTCGAGGCCGGCATCGCCGAGGTGATCACCAGCGGCGGCATCGACGTGCCCACGATCGACGCCGTCTGCGCCCGCGCCGGCTACACGCGGGGCGCCTTCTATTTCTATTTCGAGGACCGCGACGAGTTCTTCTCCGAGATGCTCGAGTGGCTCCTCAGAAACGTGATCCAGACGCTCTTCGCCCGGGCCGCCGAGGACGTGACCGGCATCGGTGAGATCATCGAGCGCTTCACCGACTCCCTCGTCCAGAAGGAGTGGCCCGCCCTGCACGGCGACGCCCGCGCCGGCTACCTCTCGATCATGCGGGGGGTCCAGCCGGGAACCTCGGTGCGGAAGCGCCACGCCGAGATCATGACCGGCGTCCTCGACCAGCTCGAGATCGCCATCCGCCACGGCCAGGACCAGGGTGAGGTCGACCCCGAGATCGACCCCCGGGGCGCCGCCACCCTGCTCCTGTTGAGCGCGGTGGGCGCCGTGCTGTGGGAAGACATCGACATCCCGATCGAGCCCGACCGCCTGCGCGACGCCATGCTCGCCACGGTCGGACAGCCCGCCCGCTCCTAGGAGCCCTTCCCCGCTCCCCCACTCCCCCGGTGGTTCGTGACGAGGCGCGCGGTGCTCCGGCGCCGACCTGCGGCGGTGGGTGGGGCGTCGGGGTGGAGACGTCGCGGCCGCGCCCGCAGCGTCGTCGCCCGAGCCGAAGCACGGATCGGGGATCTAAATGTCGCACCCCCTGGGTACGGTGCCTGTTCTCACCGACCGCACCCGGGAGCAGCACTCACGACGCGAAGCAGAGTTGACAACAATTATCATTGTTTGATAGTCAAGTGTGACAACACGAGAAGACAGAAGCGACGAGGGGTGCGGTTTCATGGCGAAAACGAAGGAGCAGGCGTGGGCACGCGAGAGAGCCCGGGGGCGAGCGGCCAACGACGACCCCGAAGAGAAGCGGACGACCGTCGTCCTCCACGGTCAGGATCTCGACAACCTGAGGAGCGTGCAGGAGATCCAGCGAACGAACGAGTCGGACGCCATCCGCCGGAGCCTCAGCCTCGCTCGGCACCTCCTCGAGATCCAGGAGGAAGGCGGGAAGATCTTCATCGAGAGGGACGAGGAGCTCACCCAACTCCGGTTCCTGTAGCCGAGGAAGTCATCGAGATCGTCTTCCACGAGGGATCCATCGTCCGTGAGCGTCGGTGGTTCCGTGAGGAGCCCGTCTCGCCCCAGGACCGACCCTCGACCGCGGGAGCGGCGGTCGAGGTCCATCGTCTCGGTAGTTCCGACGAATCGGCTGCGAATCGTCGCCATCGAACCACCACCGTGCTGGCTGCTCTCAGCATCTTCATCGGCATCGTCGGCATTGTCGTCACGATCCTCATCGCCGTCCTGTCGTGACACCGGGTGTGCGTGCGGTGGAGGAAGGTGGAGGACGGGAGCGCGACATCGACGGGTCGTGCCGCTCGCGCGGTCACCTCTGGTGCTCATCGAGGTGACCCGGCTCACCGTGGCCACGCATCGCTCGCCGCTGTGGAGTGACGTCTGGTGGAACGGCGGGGGCGTCGTGTGGGTGGGGTGACGGATGGTAGCGCCGCAGGGTGACGGATAGTAGCGTTGTGTAGTGACGGATGGTAGCGTGGTGCTCGATGAGCCCATCGATCCGAGCCATGGGCGAGTACCGCGAGCGGATCGTCGACGCCGAACTCGACGCCCTGCTCCCCTCCCTTCCCGCCATCGCCCTCGAGGGCCCGAAGGGGGCGGGCAAGACATCGACGGCCCGGCGGCGCGCCGGCACGGTCGTCCCGCTCGACGACCCCGACGTCTTCGAGGTGGTTCGGGCCCAGCCCCAGCGGTTGACCGCCGGGGACCCACCGGTCGTCATCGACGAGTGGCAGCGCTACCCCGCGTCGTGGGACGTCGTCCGCCGGGCCGTGGACGAGGACCCTTCGCCCGGACGCTTCATCCTCACCGGATCGGCGACCCCGACGGAGCGGCCGACCCACTCGGGCGCCGGCCGCATCGTTGCGCTCCGGATACGCCCCCTCACCCTGGTCGAGCGCGGGGTGGAGACCCCCAGCGTCTCGCTGGCCGCGCTGCTCAGCGGGACCACGCCGGAGGTGGTGGGTGAGACCACCGTGACCCTCGAGGACTACGTCGAGGAGATCTGCACCGGCGGGTTCCCCGGCATCCGCCACTCCGACGAGCGGGCACAACGCACCGCCTTGGACGGATACCTGGAGCGCATCGTCGACGCCGATCTCCCCGAGGTCGGCCTCGATGTCCGGCGTCCCGGCACCCTGCGGCGCTGGCTGCGCGCCTACGCGGCGGCGACGGCCACCGCCACCTCCTACGAGAAGATCCGCGACGCGGCCACCGCCGGCGAGGACGACAAGCCGGCGAAGACCACCACCATCCCCTACCGCGACGCCCTCGAACGCCTGTGGATCCTCGACCCGGTTCCGGCGTGGTCCCCGACCCACAACCGGCTCAAGCGCCTCGTCGGGGCACCCAAGCACCATCTCGCCGACCCCGCACTCGCGGCCCGCCTCGCCGGCGTCGACGCCGCCGCCCTGCTCCGGGGTGAGGGCCCCGGCGTCGAGCACCGCGACGGTACGTTCCTCGGTGCGCTGTTCGAATCACTCGCCACGTTGACCGTGCGGGTGTTCGCCCAGGCAGCCGAGGCCCGGACCTACCACTTCCGCACCAAGGGAGGACAGCACGAGGTGGACCTCGTCGCCGACCGTGGCGACGATCGGCCCCTCGCCATCGAAGTGAAGCTCACCACGTCGGTCAACGAACAGGACGTCAAGCAACTGCGGTGGCTCATCGACCGCCTCGGCGACGATCTGGCTGACGCCGTCGTCGTGACCACCGGGAGGTTCGCCTACCGCCGCGAAGACGGCATCGCCGTGGTCCCGCTCGCCCTCCTCGGACCCTGAGCAACCCGTCGCCGCACCTGATCCGCGTCGGCTCCTCGACAGATGCCACGCTTCTTGCACAAGGTCAAGTACCGGTGGGGTCGGGGCTCGGCGCCCGCGCTCCGGGCCGACACGCGATCGAAACTCTGGCGGTGGTCCGATGTCGCGGCCTGGCTCGGTGATGAAGAGCGCGCAGCCGACGCGCGTGTGATCGCGGCGGTCAACGCCGCGCTGGAGTTGCGTCATGCTCGGGCAACGCTCGGCAGCGTACACGTTCGCGGCCGTCCAGGAGCTGGTGGCGCCAGCGCCAGAGGCCCGTCCGGCCGGGCCGGCGTAGAACCGACGGGCCGCGATCTCGAGCACAGCGTGGGGCTCATCCGTCGCGTCTGATGGTGGCGTCGACGCACACCACCGACGCACCAGATGGCCTGCCGACCCGCGTTTGCACGGGTCAGCGGCCCACGGGCGCGAATGTCGTCTCCGTCGCCGACCACGGATCCGACCGCCACCTCGCGGTCTCGCCGCGCCCCGAGCGCGTCCCCACACGACCCGCCCGCCGAGACGCGTCGCGCCCCGTCCCCGACTTCACATCCTCCAACGCGCGAGTCGTCAGACCTACTCGTACGATGCTTGACATACGTAGCAATATGTGACAGACACACGGTCACATATCGTCAAGCCGCCGGCGCTCGCGGTCGCCACCGCGCCGCAGCGCCTCCGGAGGGCCCAGTGAAGGCAGTGACCCGGGGGAACGTCGCGTGAACGTCGCGAACGTGAACCAGAACCGTTCTGAAGAGACGCGACGGGCCCTCCTCGGCGCCGGCCGCCGGCTCGTGGTCGAGAGTGGGGGGCGCGAGCTGCCCAGCATCGTCGAGATCTGCGAACGCGCCGGCTACAGCCGGGGCGCCTTCTACGGCCACTTCACCCACCGCGACCACTACGTCGACGAACTCCTCGAAGAGATCCTCGACGACCTCGCCGACGCCCTCGTGCGCGCCACCCTCGACGGGCCCGCGGGGGTCGGCGAGGCCGTGCGCGACTTCGTCTCGACGATCGGCTCGGAGGAATCCGACGAGGCCCGCGACCTCCGCACCGCCTACCTCTCCGTGCTCGGGTCGCTGCGCGACCGGAGCCCGATCCGGGAGCGCCACGCCGAGGCCATGCGGGGGGTCATCGACCGGCTCGAGACCGCGGTCGCCGACGGACAGGCCTCCGGACGCCTCCACCCCGACATCGCCGCTCGCGACGTCGCTACGCTCCTCACCCTCATGGGCATCGCCGGGGTGCTGTGGGTGGACGCCGGCGTGCCCGTCGACGCCAAGAGCCTCGGCGAGACGCTCCTCCACCTCATCGAGGCCCCCGAGCGCCGCCGAGACGCGGGCTGATCGGCGAAAGCCGCCGCCCGGGAAATAGGTCCTTGCATGTCGCCATGCGGCTCCATCTGCTGGTATACCAAGGCGCATGACCGACCTGACGCCGGCTCAGAAGATCCGAGCCGAAGCCAAGCAAGCCACCCGCAAGGCCCTCCTCGAGGCCGGCCTCATGGAGACCATCGACCGGGGCGGCGACCTTCCCAGCATCGACGCCATCGTCGCCCGGGCCGGCTACACCCGCGGCGCCTTCTACTTCTACTTCGAGGACCGCGATCAGTTCGTCGCCGAGATGCTCGACTGGGTGCTCAACGACATCCTCCAGGCGCTCTTCCTCACCACCACCGCCGACGCCGTCGACCTGGGCGAGGTCGTCGAGCGGTTCAACGCCACCGTAGCGGCGGGCGACTGGCCCGACGTGCACGGCAACATCCGGGCCGCCTACCTCGCCGTGCTGCGCGAGCTGCGACCCGAGACCGGGCTGCGGGCGCGCCACTCCGAGCTGATGCGCGGCATCATCGACCACCTCGAGGGGCTCATCCGGATGGGTCAGAACGACGGAACCCTCCGCGACGACGTCGACGCCCGCGACGTGGCGGGGCTCCTCATCCTCAGCGCCATCGGCTCGATCATGTGGAGCGACACCGGGATCGCCGTCGACAACGAGGCGCTCGGCAAGGCCACCATCACCCTCCTGCGCCGCTCCGACTGACCGGAGGGGGCTCGCCACGCGGCGGGTCGCCGACGCGCCCGCTCCCGCTCCCCGTCTCGGGCTCCCCCGCGCTCCTCGGAGCCCTCCGCCCCGGGTCGCTCCCCCGGCCTTCCGCGCACCCCCCAGATGTGCGCTCCGATGTTCCTCCGCGTCGAGCGAGGGCGGGGTGGCGGTCGTGACCCGACCGACGGAGCCCGGGGCCGGCCTGCTGGCGAGCGCATGGGTCCGGTGGCGGACGACCCTCAACACCGCCATCGGCGATCTCGACGCCCTCCACGCCGAACGGCGCCACTGCGAACACGCCACCCGCGGAAGGGGGGAACCCGACCCGGCGTGGAGCACCCATGCCCGCCGCATCGGCACCGGCCTCACCCTCCACGGCGACCGCGACGCCGCCGGCACCTTCGCCTCGCTACTCGCCGACCTCGTCACCCACGCCGACCTGCTCACCCGCTTCACGTACCTGGAGGTCCTCGGCAGCTCCCGCTCCGCGAGGCGCGCCGTCAGCCGGATCTTCGACACGGTCGCCGCCGGCCACGGCGACCATCTCGACCCCCGGATCGTGGAGGCCGACCTCGACACGCTCGGCGACATCGCCCGGCGGGCGACCACCCACCTCGACTCGGGACTCCTCGACGACGAGTTCCACCCCGCCGCCGTGATCCCGCTCTACGGCGAACTCGACCGCCTCGACGACGTGGCCAGCCGCTACGAGCTGTTGCTCCGCGGGCCGGGGCCCACCCGGCGGACGCGGGGATGACGTGCGCCGACCACGAGCGAACCACGAGGGATGGGGTCGGGGAGGGCCGGCGGAGGCAGCGACCGACCCTCCCCTCCCCACCTACACGCCCAACCAACCCGGGGGTCATGTGAGGGGAGGGGGCGGGGGCCGGGCGCCGTCGGCATCCCCGAGGATCGACTCGCACCGGGGATCACCGAGCGCAGATATACATACCATGAAATATGTACCATTGACAAGGCAGTATCTGTCTCCTTCTACCGACCAGACGGTAGGGTGGCGCCATGACTGATCGCGACGTCCGTGTGCTCTCCGAACTGGGCCCGACCGTGGCCCACCTCGTCGACCGGCATCTGGAGTCGGCCCGCGAATGGTTCCCGCACGAGATGGTGCCGTGGAGCCGGGGCCGCGACTTCGAACCCGACGGCGCCTGGGATCCCGACGAGTTCCCGCTCCCCGCGCCCGTGCGCAGCGCCCTCTTCGTCAACCTCCTGACCGAGGACAACCTGCCGTACTACACCTCGACGCTCCAGCGGGTCTTCGAAGACAAGGCTGACGACGGCGGCGAGGCGTGGGCCGAGTGGGTGCGGCGCTGGACCGCCGAAGAGATGCGCCACGCCATGGTGATGCGCGACTGGCTCGTGGTGAGCCGGGCCCTCGACCCCTGGGCCCTCGAGCGGGCCCGCATGGTCCAGGTGTCCGGCGGTGTGGTCCCCGACCCCGTCCGGGTGGAGGACGGCCTCATCTACACCGCCATGCAGGAGTTGGCCACCCAGCTCTCGCACCGCAATGTCGGGCGGCTCCTCGACGACCGTCCCGGGTCGCAGATCATGGGGCGGGTCGCCGGCGACGAGCGCCTCCACTTCGTCTTCTACCGCGACCTGGCCACCGCCGCCTTCGAGCTGGACGCGTCGTCGATGGTGCAGGCCCTCGAGCGCCAGGTCCGCGGCTTCGAGATGCCCGGCACCGGCATCCCCGACTTCAACGAGCACGCCCGCGAGATCGCCGACGCCGGCATCTACGACTTCGATCTCCACCACAGCCAGATCCTGGTGCCACTGGTGATCGACCACTGGAAGCTCCCCGACCTCGAGGGCCTCAGCCCCGAGGCGGAGGAGGCCCGGGCCCGCACCCTCAAGCACGTCGACCGGGTCGGCATCGCCGCCCGCCGCCTGCGTGCCCGCCGCGAGCGCGACCGCGAGGCCGTGCACGCCCCTGCATAGACGGCGCTCAACCGGCGCTCCCGGCAGGGCATCGTCGGATCGGGGCGGGGTCGAAGCCGTTCTATTTAGCGGCGGCGACGTCCCCGGTCGACCCGAGCGTGTCGCCCACGTCTCCCTCGATCTCCGAACTCCCGCGACCGTCCTCTCCGTCGCCCGACTCGCCCCGGTCACCCCGATCGTCGTCGATGGTCCCGGGCGGGTCGGGGTCGGGGAAGGAGTCGGCATCGGGCGTGGGGCTCTGATTCGGGACCGCGGGGTCGTCGCCACCGGTCAGCTCGTCAGCGTCCGAGGTGTCGGGCTCGCCCCCGGTGTCGGGAGCCGGGGGAAGACTCCCCGTGACCTCGTCGGTCCCGCGGTCGAGGACGTCGTCGGCCGTATCGGGGTCGGGAAGGACGGCGTCGCCCGCGACCGGGGCGTCTGAACCCTCCCCGCCGGGCGAGGAGGAACCGGTGATGGGAGTGGCTGCGGGCGCGCCGGCGACTTCGCCGCCACCGGACGAGATGACCTCGATGGCGTCGTGGACAACCTCGCCCGGCTCGCCCGTGGCGCTCACCAGCGCGGAGGCGTCGGGGGCGCCACCGGCTGGGGCACCCCCGACAGCGGAAGCGCCCGCAGAGGGGCTGGGCGGGACGACTCCGGTGAAGGCGACGGCGATCGACATGGCACCGGCGATCACCCACTCGTTCAGCCGTTCGGGGGCCCCGGGCCAGGTCAGGGGCCCGGGCTGGAGCTTGGTCTGTGCGGCCGGAAGTTGGCGACGCACCCACCCCGTGACCAGGGCGATCGGCGCCAGGGCACGGGCGCCGGCCTCCTCGATGACGACCCGAAGCTTGGCCCGTGCCCGGCAGAGCACCGAACGGACCGACGCCGGCGAGCTGCCCTCGGCTTCGACCAGCTCGGCGAGGGATGCGCTCCCGAAGACCTGGCGCAACAGCAGGTCGCGCTCACGGTCGGTGAGCGTGTCGAGAGCCGCCTTCACGCGCTCCAGCTCGTCGGTCACCACGGCCGACTCCGAGGGGTCGGCGGGGGTTGCCATGGTGCGCTCGGGCACGAACTCGACGGGGGTCGAGTACTTGCCCCGGCGTAGTTCATTGAGGGACCGGCGTTTCGCCACGGTGACGAGCCAGGGCATGAGGCCGTCGCGGCGCTCCAGGCGATCGAGATTGCGCATCGCCTGGAGGTAGGTCTCCTGGACCACGTCCTCGGCGAGGGCCCGATCACCCACGATCCGCCAGCAGATGTCGGTCAGCTCGTCGCGATGCTCCCAGGCCTCCTCGAGGTCGAGGTCGACCACGGTGTCGCCCGCCGCCGGAACGCCGGCTGAGCGATCGACCGTGGTCTCGGGCTCCTCGAAACCCCTGCGGTGTGACCGATGCCCGGTGACCCCCCGGATCTCCCGTTCTTTGTCCACACGCTCCCCCCGGTGGATTTCGCCTTCATGCAACGCACACACCGGGGAGGAACGGGTCGCGCCCATTTTCGAAGATTTCCTCACATACGCATTTGCCCACACCAGCACCTCGACGCCAGGTGGCGTGATCCGTTCGTTTCCTCGGCCCTGCCTCGCCCTCAGGCACGCGCCGCCCTGCGCCGATCAGCACGGCCCATCCGACCCGCGGGCTCACCACCGCGGGCGCGGGATCCGGCACAACGGGGAAAAGGACACCGCCGCATGTGGCGATCTATGGCTGCAAGCATCAGCCGCTGCGATCACCAAAGCGGGGCCTACCCGTGGGTAACTTTTGCGCGAAAGGCTTGCGGCTCTCACCGGTGAACCGCTTGTGGATGCCGGGCTGCTGGCGGCGACGACAGACTCATCACACCCAGATAGCCAGTGGCGCGCGTAACTGCCACGTGCCCACTAGCGTCAGCCGACGCGGGGGGACGCACGGCCCACCGAGGGGGACGAGGGATGACCGGCGACGATCTGCTGGCCGCGATCGACGAGATCGCCGACGAGTGGCGCGAGCAGCGGGCCGAGCGACAGGCGCGCGACTCGCTGAACCCCGCCGACTTCGACCGCCTCGCCGAGGCCGGCTTCCTCCGGGTGGGCGTCCCCGCCGAACAGGGTGGCCTCTTCGAGAGCGTGGCGTCGTCGACCCGGCTCGTGTGCGCCGCGCTGCGCCGGCTGGCGGCGGCCGACCCGTCGCTGGCGCTGGTGGCCTCGATGCACCCGGCCGTCCTCGGATTCTGGCTCGCCAGCCCCGACGAGCCCGACGAAGCATGGCAGGCCCAACGGCGGTGGGTGGCCGAGCAGGCGCGGGAGGGAGCGTGGTGGGGCACGCTGACCTCCGAGCCCGGCAGCGGCGGCGACATCGCCCGCACCGGCACCAAGGCCCGGCCCGACGAGTCGCCCGACACCTCGGCCACGCCCGACGCCGTCGGCACGCGTTGGTTGCTGAGCGGCGACAAGCACTTCGGGAGCGGGTCGGGGGTGACCTCGTTCATGTTCACGACGGGCCGACCCGACGGCGAGGACCCGGCCGCGTTCTTCTTCGACGCCCGCAACCGCTCCTGGGACGGCTCGCAGGGCATCACGCTCACCCGGCCGTGGGACGGCGTGGGCATGCAGGCGACCCAGAGCCACGCCTTCCGCCTCGACGACCTTCCCGCTATTCGTCTGGCGTGGCCCCGCGGCCTCGACGACTTGGTGCTGACGAGCGGGCCCCTCAACCTCATGCTGTTCACCGCGGTGATCACCGGCGTGGTTGACGCCGCACATGGAGAGGCCAAGGAGCGGCTCATGCCCAAGGCCGAGGAGATGCGCAGCTACGAACAGATCGAGTGGGCCCGGGCCGACCTCGACGTGTGGACCATGCGCCAGGCCTACGAGGGTGGCCTCCGCGCCGTGGAGTCGGGCGACGGCTTCGCGGGGTTGAGCGGAGCGCTCCGGGCCAAGACAGTCGCCGCCGAGGCCGCCGAAGCGGCCCTGCTCCGTATCACCCGAGTGGTCGGCGGTGGGGCCTTCTCGCGTTCGTCGCCGTTCTCGCACTGGTTCGAGGACGTCCGAGCACTCGGGTTCCTCCGCCCGCCGTGGGCGCTCGCCTTCGACAACCTCCAGCTCGTGACCTGGGCGTGACCCGGGGATGGACTTCTCGACCTACGACCCCGACGACTTCGCCGACGAGCTGACCGGCGCCGAGGACAACCACGAGATCGCCAGCGAGCTGCTGTTCGAAAACGATCGCGTGCGGGTGTGGGAGCTGGCCCTCGACCCCGGCGAGCGGGCCCCCTTCCACTGCCACGCCCTCCCCTACTTCTTCGTGTGCGTCGACGCGGGCCGGGCCCTGACGCGGCTCCCCGACGGCAACGCCGTGACCGTCGACTACGAGGTCGGCGACACCTGGTTCACCGACCTGGCCGACGGCGCCGAGATCCACGACCTCGAGAACGTCGGCGACACCCGCCTCCGCTTCACCACCGTCGAGCTGCTCGACGGCTGATCAGCCGTCGAGGGCGAGGCCCGGATCGTCGGTGATGACACCGTCGACCCCCATCGCCACCAGCTCGTCGATGCGGTCGGCGTCGTTGGGCGTCCACACCACCACGTCGCGGCCCAGCGTGTGGGCGAACTCGACCGTCTCGGCGTTCATGTCACTCGAGACGTGCTGGGGTGCCGACACCTCGTACTGCCGCGCCGTGGCATAGAGGGCGTTCTGTCGCAGCGTGAACCCGACGCCCTCGGGCGCGCCGGGGAGCTGCGACGTGGTGAGCAGTGCCAGGTCGATGTCGGGATTCAGGACCTGCACGGCGTCCAACGAGGTGGGGAAGAACGACTGCACGACGAGGCTGTCGGTCGGGAAGCCGGTCTCGTCAACCAGGTCGACCAGCACCTGGGCGGCGAGGAAGCCCGTGGGGTCGAAGTTGGGCTCGCCGGGGATGTTCTTCAGCTCGACCAGGAGCCGCCAGTCCGCCGTCTTCCCCTCGGTGAGGACCTCCTTCAGGGTCGGCACCGGCTCCACCTCGGACCAGGTGTGGTCGGGCTTGTCGTCGTGGGGCCAGGCGGCGTCGCAGGCGGTCACCTCGGCGAGGGTGTGGTCGATGACGTTGCCGGAGCAGTCGGTGGTGCGGTCGAGGGTGGCGTCGTGGATCACGACGAGGTGACCGTCGCTCGTGAGTTGGGCATCCAGCTCGAGCCAGATGCCCTGGCCGCCCCACGTGTCGTGGGCGTTCTCGAACGCGCCCACCGTGTTCTCGGGGGCGATCTCCGCTCCGCCGCGGTGGGCGTAGACCACGGGAGTGGGATCGGCCACTGCGCTGGGCAGGAGCGCGGCAGTCGCCGCCAAGAAGGTGGTGAGGATCATCAGTCGCTTCATGTCCGTAGTACGCACGAACCGGCTCGAGGGCGCGCTGGGTCCGAGCCCTACCGGAACTCGGGGATGACCTGCTCGGCGAACAACTCCAGCGACTCGGTGCCGGGGAAGTCGGAGAACCACAGGATGAACCCGCGGCAACCCAGGTCGCCGTACTCGCGGACGCGCTCGGCAACCTGTTCGGGGGTGCCGACGAGGTTGCCGGCCTTCCACGAGTCGTAGGGCTCGTTCCAGAGCGATCCGATCTCGCCGGCTTCGTGGGCCCGCTTGATCTCGTCTTCGCTCTCACGCACCACACAGTCGGGGTGCCAGGTCATGCGGATCTCGTCGGGGTCGCGCCCGACGTCGTCACAGTGCCCCTTCAGCACCTCGGCCTTGTGCTGCCACTCCTGGGGCTTGCCGCCCCAGTTCGAGCAGTCGGCGTGCTCGGCCACGATCCGCAGCGTGACCTTCTCGCCGCCCCCGCCGATCCACACCGGGGGGTGGGGGCTCTGGAGCGGCTTGGGGTCGCAGTTGGCCCGGTGGAGCGTGAAGTGGTCGCCCTCGTAGGTGGTCTCGGGCTCGGTCCACATCGACTTCACGATCTCGACGGTCTCGCGCAGCATCCCGAGACGGTCACGTGCCTCCGGGAAGTCGTAGCCGTAGGCCTCGAACTCGTTCTGGTACCAGCCGGCGCCGATCCCCCAGTCGAGACGCCCACCCGAGATCACGTCGAGGTTCGAGGTGATCTTCGCCATCAGCCCGGGATTGCGGTAGAGAGCGCAGCTCACCATCTGGCCGAGCCGAACCTGCGCCGTCGCCTCGGCGAGCGCCGCCATGGTGGTCCAGCACTCGAACACGGCCTCGTGGGCGGGCTTGGGAACGTTGTGGAAGTGGTCGTAGAGCCAGATGGAGTCGTACCCGGCATGCTCCGCGTCGATGGCGACGTCGCGGGTCTTCTCCCACTTGGCCTCGGCCCCGTCGATGTCGACGAGATCCATCTTCCAGCCCTGCGGGACGAACGCTCCGAAGGTGACTTGATCCATGCCCGTTACCCTACGCGGCAGCGTGTCGGACCGAGCCGGCCAGCGGGCTCGGACGGCCGAGCATGGGGCAGGGGCCCCCATGCTTCGGAGGAGCCGACGAGATGTCGGCGGGAGGAAACATGTGTGACACGTTGGCGGTGATCGGTCGTGACCGGACGCTGTTCGCCAAGAACTCGGACCGCCCGGTGGGCGAGGTGCAGCTCGTGGAGGCATTGGCGCCGCGGGCCCCGGGTGAGGCCCTGAAGACCCAGTATCTCGAGATCGCCGATGAGGGGGCGGCCTCGATCCTCGGCTCGCGGCCCGACTGGTTGTGGGGCCTCGAGCACGGCGTCAACGCCGACCGGGTGGCCATCGGCAACGAGAAGGTCTGGACGGTCGACGACCCCTACGAGGCCGAACCGGCCCTGATCGGCATGGACCTGGTGCGCCTCGGTCTCGAGCGGGGCGCCTCCGCCGCCGAGGCCCTCGAGGTCATGACCGGGCTGCTCGAGGAGCACGGCCAGGGCGGCGTCGCCGACGCCTCCGCCGACGAGCCGTACTGGTCGTCGTTCCTCATCGCCGACCCGCGGGAAGCGTTCATCCTCGAGACCAGTGGGCCGGTCGGGCCTGTCAAGACGTTTGTGTAAGTGGCGTGGTCGGTCATTCGATGGTGATGCGGTCGGGGAAGTGGATGGCGAACGCGTTGAGCGCTCGTTTCCAGCCTTGGGTGCCGGTGCCGAGTTCACCTCCTCTCTCGGTGCTGATCCGGCGGACAGCGAGGTAGAGGAACTTGATGGCGGAGCGCTCCGAGGGGAAGGCGCCTCGGTGGCGGGTGGCTTTGCGGAGCTGGAAGTTGATGCTCTCGATCATGTTGGTGGTGTAGACGACCTTGCGGATCTCGGGCGGGTAGTCGAGGAACGGGGTGAAGCGGTCCCAGGCGTCTCGCCAGAGCTTGACGATCCCGCCGTAGCGGTCGCCGAACTCGATCTCGAAGTCGTCCATCGCTGCTTCGGCGGCTTCGACAGTGGCGGCGGTGTAGATGGGACGGAGGCCGGCGACGACGTGTTTGCGGTCCTTCCATGAGGCGAACCTCGTCGCCCCTCGGATGAGGTGCACGACGCAGGTCTGGACGACGACTTGGGGCCAGGTCTGCTCGAGCGCTTCGGCGAGGCCGGAGAGCCCGTCGCAGCAGGCGATGAGGACGTCCTCGACGCCGCGGTTGCGCAGCTCGGTGAACACCCCAAGCCAGAAGCTGGCTCCCTCGCCGCCGTCGCCGAGCCACACCCCGAGGATGTGCTTGCGGCCCTCGACGTCGACGCCGACCGCCAGGTAGGCGGGGCGGCGGGCGACCACCCCGCCGTCTCGGACCTTGATGGTGAGGGCGTCCACGTAGAGGATCGGGTAGAGCCGATCGAGGGGCCGGTTCTGCCATTCGACGAGCTCGTCGAAGACGGCGTCGGTCACCTTCGAGATCAGCTCCGCCGACACCTCGACGCCGTAGACGTCGTAGAGGTGCTCGCACACGTCCCGGGTGGTCATCCCCTTGGCCACCAGCGAGAGCACCAACTCGTTGAACCCCTCCAGACGTCGCTCGCCCTTGGGCACCAGCTTCGGTTCGAACGTGCCCGCCCGATCGCGGGGCACGTCCAAGTCGATCTCGCCGGCGTCGGTAAGCACCCGCTTCGACGACGTGCCGTTACGCGAGTTGCCGCTCCCACGGCCGATCGGGTCGCCCCGCTCGTAGCCCAGATGGTGGGTGCGCTCGGCGTCCAACGCCTTCTCCATCACCCGCTTGGTCAGATCCGTCAACAACCCGTCCGGGCCCAACAACTCGACGCCGGCCTCGGCCTGCTCGACGAACGCGTCGATCAGGCCGTCGTCGACCAGCTCCTCGAACTCCTCAGGACCCAGAACATCCTCGTCGGGCACAGCAGTGGTGTCATCCATGTCGGTCACGATGCGCGAACCTCCCGGCCCACGGGTGGACCCCCACAGGCCAATCAGGCCACGTCACTTACACAGACCATCTGACACGCCCGGGTCGAAGTGGGCCTCGAAGGCCGTCGACGACGGCGCCTCGATCTCGAACCGCATCTCGCTCCCCGAGTTCGACGAGTACCGCAACCCCGATACCCCGACCGGGCACGCCGACACGCGCCTCGAGGTCACCCGTTCGTGCGTGGCGACGGGCGAATCCGCCCTCACCCCGGCCGACCTCGCCCACACCATGCGCGACCACGGCGGCGACGCCTTCCCGCCCGAGGTCGCCGACCCGACCACCGGTGAGGGGGTCAGCGTCTGCATGCACCTGCGCGGATACCAGACCACCGCCGCTTCGATGCTGTGCGAGCTGCCGGCTGACTCCGATGCGCCCCTGCGGGCGTGGGTGGCCGTGGGGAGCCCCTGCGTCAGCGTGTACGTTCCCGCATTCCCGCCCGCCACGGTCGCGCGTGAACTCGCCGATCCCGAGACGTGGAAGCTCGTCGACTCGCTCCGCCTCGAAGTGGAGGCCAGACCCGAGCGGCTCCCCGAGATCCGGGCCGTGCTCGACCCCCTCGAGACCGAGTTGTGGGAGGAGGCCGACGCGGCCTCGGAATCGCCCGAGTGGCAGGCCGCGCTCATGGACGAAGCCGGCCGCCGCACCCTCGACGCACTCCGAAGCCTGGCCTGACCACCTGCCTCCGTTCTTGACTGTGTTTTGCCCGCTGAGCGGGCAAAACACAGTCAAGAACGGAGGCGGGGCGGCGGGTCACCTTTCGTGACGTCCGCCACAGCGTCGGTACCGTGCGGCACCACATGGCCCGCACCTTCAACCTCGCCGACCTCTTCGAGGTCGTCGCCGACTCGGTGCCCGACCGCGAAGCGTTGGTCTGCGGCGACCGGCGCCTGACCTACCGCCAGGTCGACGAGCGCACCAACCGCCTCGCCCACTGGCTGGCCGACCAGGGAGTGGGCCCCGGCGACCACGTGGCGATCCTCCTTTACAACTCGATCGAGTACCTCGAGACGATGATCGCCGCCTTCAAGCTCCGGGCAGTGCCCGTCAACGTCAACTACCGCTACACGGCCGACGAGCTGCAGTACCTCCTCGACGACGCCAACGCGGTGGCCCTCGTGCACGACCCCGAGTTCGCCGGCCGCGTCGCCGAGGTCGAGGCCGACCTCCCCCGCCTCGCCGCCGTCCTCCCGCTCGACCGCTACGAGGACGCGCTGGCGGACGCCGCCGCCGAGCGCGACTTCGGCCCCCGGTCGAGCGACGACCTCTACATCCTCTACACGGGGGGCACCACCGGGAACCCCAAGGGCGTGATGTGGAGGCACGAGGACATCTTTATAGCCGCGTTCGGTGGCGGGAACCCCGGTGGCGACCCGGTGCAGCGGCCTGACGATCTCGCCGAGACCGCCGGTCGCGGGCGGGCCCGGTCGCTCCCGGCGTCGCCGTTCATGCACGGGACCGCCCACTGGATGGCCTTCGCCGCCCTCTACGCCGGGGGCGCGGTGGTGATCTTCCCCGAGCGCTCGCTCGACGCCCCGGCGCTGTGGAACCTCGTCGCCGCCGAGCGGGTGACCTTCCTCACCATCGTGGGCGACGCCTACGCCCGCCCCCTCGTCGACGCCTACGACCACCTCCACCAGCTCGACGGGCCCGACGTGTCGAGCCTGCGGGTGATCCTCTCGGGGGGCGCCATCCTCTCCCCCGCCGTCAAGGAAGCCCTCGCCGAGCGACTCCCGGGAACCCTCGTGGTCGACAGCTACGGCGCGTCCGAGACGGGCGGCCAGGGCCGGGTCGTGACCACGGCCGGTTCGGGTCGGGTGGGGCCCCGCTTCGAGCTGCACGACGAGACGGCGCTGCTCGACGACGACCTCCGCCCGCTCACCGAACCGGGATCGATCGGGCGGCTCGCCCGCACCGGCCACATCCCCCTCGGCTACTACCAGGATCCCGAGAAGACCGCCGCGACGTTTCCGGTCGTCGACGGCGTGCGCTGGGCGGTGCCCGGCGACTACGGGGTGCTGGAGCGCGACGGGAGGGTGACCCTGCTGGGCCGGGGTTCGGTGTCGATCAACACCGGGGGCGAGAAGGTGTACCCCGAGGAGGTCGAGGCCGCGCTCAAGAGCCACGACGAGGTGTTCGACGCCGTGGTGGTCGGAGTGCCCGACGACCGGTGGGGCGAACGGGTGGTGGCGGTGGTCCAGCCCCGGCCGGGCACGGCACCGACGCTCGAGGACCTCGATCCGGTCGTGAGAGACCATCTCGCCGGCTACAAGGCGCCCCGCAACGTGGTCCTCGTCGACCACATCCGACGCGCCCCCATGGGCAAGCCCGACTACCGCTGGGCCCGCGACCTCGCCCTCTCCGAGCTGGAGACCCCATCCAGCCTCGGTTCTTGACTGTGTTTTGCCCGCTGAGCGGGCAAAACACAGTCAAGAACGAGGACGTTACCCGGAGACGAGGTCCCAGAACTCGGGCACGAAGACGATGCCGGCGATGACGGTGGCGCCGAGGGCGGCGACGAGCACGGCGCCCGCCGCCAGGTCCTTGACCAGGCCGACGAGCGGATGATGCTCGGGTTCCACGAGATCGAGTACGGCCTCCACGGCGGTGTTGAGGGTCTCGGCGAGCAACACGAGGGTGATGGCGAAGACGAGCGCCGCCCACGCCTCGATCGACACCCGGAAGGCCACTCCGCCCACGACCACGCCGAGGGCGGCGACGAGATGGAACCGCATGTGGGGTTCCTCGCGGAGCATGAAACCGATGCCCCGGAAGGCGTCTCGGAAGGCGATGAGCGGACGGCGCTGCTCCACGAGGGGCGATCGTACGCCCTCCTCGTCGTAGGGTCGGGTCCATGAACCGGCTGAAGGACGAGACCAGCCCGTACCTCCGCCAACACGCCGACAATCCGGTCCACTGGTTCGCATGGGGAGACGACGCCTTCGAGAAGGCTCGGGCCGAGGACAAGCCCGTCCTCCTCTCCATCGGCTACTCGTCGTGCCACTGGTGCCACGTGATGGCCCACGAGTCGTTCGAGGACGACGGCGTGGCCGGGGTGATGAACGACAAGTTCGTCAACATCAAGGTCGACCGGGAGGAGCGCCCCGACGTCGACAGCATCTACATGCAGGCGGTCCAGGCCATGACCGGCCACGGCGGCTGGCCCCTCACGGTGTTCCTCACCCCCGACGGCAAGCCGTTCTTCGGCGGCACCTACTTCCCCAAGGAGGCCCGCCAGGGCATGCCCGGCTTCGTGCAGGTGCTCGAGGCGGTCGACGATGCGTGGCGGGAGCGCCGCGCCGAGGCCGAGGAGCAGGGCGACAAGCTCGTCGACGCCATCGCCGGGGCGGCCCAGCTCCAGCCCTCGGACCAGATGCTCGACGACACGCCCCTGCGGGGCGCCTACGAATCCGCTCGCAGCGGCTTCGACGCCGAGCAAGGGGGGTTCGGGCAAGCTCCGAAGTTCCCGCAGGCCATGGCACTCGATTTCCTCCTGCGAGCCCACGTCCGGAACGCCAGCCCCGAGACCCTCGAGATGGTGGTCACCAGCCTCGACGCGATGGCGGCGGGGGGCATCCACGACCACGTGGGGGGTGGGTTCCACCGCTACTCGGTCGACGGCCACTGGCTGGTGCCCCACTTCGAGAAGATGCTCTACGACCAGGCCCTGCTGCTGCGCGCCTACACGCACGCGTTCCAGGTCACCGGCGAGGAGCGGTTCCGGAAGGTGGCCGAGGGGATCGCCGGTTACGTGCTCCGCGACCTCCGCCACGATGCCGGCGGCTTCTACTCCTCGGAGGACGCCGACTCCGAGGGCGTCGAGGGCAAGTTCTACGTGTGGCGCCTCGACGAGGTGCGGCGGGTGTGCGGCGACGACGCCGACGCGGTCATCTCGTGGTTCCAGATGACGCCCCAGGGAAACTTCGAGGGCGCCAACATCCCCTACGCCGCCGAACGGGGCGCCCTGACGCCACCCGAGGTCGAACGAGCAATCCCGCAGCTGTTCGAGGCCCGTGAGGAGCGCGTGCGGCCCGGACTCGACGACAAGGTGCTGGCGGCCTGGAACGGCCTCTTCGCCGACGCTCTCGCCGAGGCCGGCCGGGTGCTCGGGCACCCCGAGTGGATCGAAGCCGCCGGCGAGGCGGTGCAGTTCGTGCTCGACGAGATGCGGCCCGAGGGGCGTCTCCATCGCTCGTGGCAAGCCGACGGGGGCACCCGCCACCTCGCCTACGCCGAGGACCACGCCGCGTTGCTGGAGGCCCTGGTGACCCTGGCCGAGGTCGACGACGTGGCGTGGCTCGGGGAGGCCCGATGGGTCGCCGACCAGCTCCTCGAGCTGTTCCACGACCCCGACGCCGGAGGCTTCTTCACCAACGGCTCCGACGCCGAGTCGCTGGTGGTGCGGAACAAGGACCTGTTCGACAACGCGTCGCCGTCGGAGAACTCGCTCGCCGCCCATGGGCTGTTCCGCCTCGGGCACCTCACCGGCGACACCCGCTACGGGGACGCCGCCGTCGGGGTGCTCCGGCTCGTGGCCGACGTGCTGTCTCGCCAGCCCCTCGCCTTCTCGTACCTGCTCGGGGCCCTCGAACGGCACCTCACCTCGCCGCTGGAAATCGCCGTGGTGGGGCCCGAGGGCGACCAGACGACCCGGGCGCTCACGCGCGCCACCTGGGACCGCCTGCTCCCGGCAGCGCTGCGGATCACCGCCGCGCCCGGAGCTGACGGCGCCCACCTCACCCCGCTGCTCGAGGGGCGCGGCACCCTCGACGGACACGCCACCGCCTACGTCTGCGAACACTTCGCCTGCCAACAGCCCGTGACCGACGTCGACGCCCTCAACACCCAGATCGACGAGGCCCTCACCCGCCGCTGACCAGGACGGGTGCGTGAGCATTTGGTGGGGTCATGACCCCACCAAATGCTCACACTCCCTGGGTGAAGAACTGCTGGTCGAGGCGGCCGAGGGCGGTGGCGGGCTCGGCGTCCTCCCACCACTCGGCGGCGATGTCACGCCAGCGGTTCCTCGCCCCCAGGCCCGCCAGGATCGAGTAGAGCCCCAGGTTGATGCGGGTGAGGAACACGAAGTCCTTGGGAAGGTTGAAGCGTTTCCCCACGTCGTACCACTCGCTGGTCGGGTCGAAGTTGGCCCGGGCGGCGGCCTCGGCGAACTCGGCGGTGTACTCGAACTCGGGCTCGATGACCGGTCGGTCCCATTGGAGGAACCACTCGAGGAGACGGTCCGACGGCGTCGGGTCGTCGGGCCGGAGGAAACCGAAGCGCACCAGGTGGTCCCGCATGGCCTCGGCATCGTCGTCGATCTCGGCGCGGATCATCGCCCGGAGCTGCTCGATGTGCTCGGGCGCGAAGTGCTTGACGCACCCGAAGTCGAGGAACGACACCGTCCCGTCGTCGTGGAAGAGGTAGTTGCCCGGGTGGGGATCGCCATTGAACATGTGGAAGCGGTTGATGGTGCCGAACACGAACCGGTAGACGACCTCGGCCCAGTGCTGCTTCAGGTCGGCCGGCGCGTCGAGGGCCTCCCGCCACCGCCGCCCCTCGGCACGCTCCATCGTCAGGACCCGGGCCGTCGAGAAATCGGGGAACACCTCGGGCACGTGGATGAAGGGGTGGCCCCGGTAGAGGTCGAGGAAGGCGAGCTGGTTCTTGGCCTCGATGCGGTAGTCCAGCTCCTCGCCGATGCGCTCCCGCAGCTCGGCCACCACCGGCTTGGGGTCGAGGTTGGGATAGAGCCCCCGCATCAGCGTGTAGAGCAGGTCGGCGTTGTCGAGGTCGGAGCGGATGGCCTCGTCGACGCCCGGGTACTGGACCTTGACCACGGCCTCCGCTCCGTCGAGCAAACGAGCCGAGTGCACCTGGCCGATCGACGCCGCGGCGATCGGCTCGGCCGAGAACTCGGCGAACACGGCGTCGGGCGGCGCCCCCAGCTCGGCCTCGATCACTTCGGCCGCCAGTTCGGGCGCCATGGGCGGGGCGTCGGCCTGGAGCGAGGCCAGGGCCTGGCGGTAGGGCTCGGGCAGCCCGCTGTCGATGAACGACATGAGCTGGCCGATCTTCATGAGGGCGCCCTTCATCTCCCCCATGACGTCCATCACCTGCTCGGCGGTACGCAAGTGGAAGCGCTCGTCGAGGGCCTGGCGCTCCTCGTCCGACTTCCCCACCTGACGGGTGCGCGTGACGGCGAGGTCGGCGGTGGTGCGGGCCGAGACGCGGGCCAACCGCGCCGAGCGACGCGCACGCGCCGAGGGCAGGCCCGAGTCGGTACCGGCACGACGCCAACGCCATGCGCGAAGCCCCGCCCAGCCGGCCACTCCGCCGACGGCCGCCGCGGCGGTCAGACGTCCACGCCGGCTCATCGCAGCTGCGTGAGTGGGCTTACTCTTCCTCGCCGAGCATCCCGGCGAGGTCCTCGGCGAGGGCCCAGCCGAAGGCGATCAGCGCTTGACCCTCGGTGGGGGCGACGTCGTCGAAGAGGCCCTTGGCGATCTTGGGCGTGTTGCCGTTGAGGTTGGCGGCGTCGACCACCGGCTCCCAACCCTCGGGCCGCTCGACCAGGAACGCGTGGTCGTCGTAGTTGTCGTCACATCCGAACCGCTTCGCCAGACGGCGGCCCCACGCGCGCTCCTCACCGGTGGCCTTGTAGTCGGGCCGGGGGACCCGGTCGTCGAGGCCGTCGAGGAGCCCGTACGCCGAAGGCGTGGCGAACCGACCGCCGACGAGGACGTCCTCGTCGGGGAAGGTGATGGCGGCCCTCCGGTACAGCTCCTCGGTCATCTCCGAGAGGAGCTTCTTGGTGGCGGCGTTGGGTCGGGTGGACCCCAGCCCCCACAAGACGCACGGCGTTCCCCCGACACGCTCGAGCGAGGCGAAGAGGAAGCCTTCGAGCTGCTCGTCCTGCGTCGCAGTGACGATCAGCGGGAAGGTCTCGACCTGGCGGTCGACCTCCTCGTCCTCGAGCCCCAGGTCGTTTGCCGTGAGGACCTGGCCCAGCTCGTCGAGTTCGGGCGGCTTCAGGGTGTCTGAATCACGCGAGTCGATCTCCATGGTCAAGAGATTGTGGCCGATCTCGGCGCAGGATGAAAATGCGGGCCGCGGAGCGTGTAGCGAGGCGCGGCGCGCCTGTCAACCGGTCGGCCGTCAGACGACGGCTTCGGCGCCGAGGAGGACCCGCACCTCACCGAGCAGGCCGTTGGAGGGATCGACCCGATACTCGTCGCCGAAGCGGAGCTTGGTGGTGTTGCCGTCGGCGCGGAGATGGGCGACCACCGGGCAGTCGCCCGGGTGGCGGCTCAACAGATCGGTCAGCTCCTCGATGTTCGACTGGGTGACCCAACCGGCGGGAATCTGCAGCTCGACGGGGCGGACGGCGTCGTCGCGGACGATCTCGGGCCGGGTGAGCTCGACCGCGATCAGCTTGGGGACGTCGTCCTTGAGGTCGAGGCGGGCCTTCACACAGACGATGGCGTCCTCGTCGAGGAGCGGCCCGTACTCCTGCATGGTGCGGGGGAACACCATCACCTCGGTGGCCGACTCGAGGTCTTCGAGCACGAAGGTGGCCATGAGGTCGCCCTTCTTCGTGTACCGCCGCTTGAGCGAGGTGACGACTCCGCCCACCGTGCGGATCTCGCCGTCGTGAGCCTCGCGCAGCTCGGTGAGGGTCGAGTCGGTGAGCCGGGCCAGCGACCGGCGGGCGCCCATCAGAGGGTGGTCGCTCACGTAGAGCCCGAGCATCTCCTTCTCGTAGGCGAGCCGCTGCATCTTCTCGAAGGTGTCGTCGGGGATGACGACGCGCTCGTCGTAACCGTCGACCGCGGCGTCTTCCGAACCGCCGTCGTCGAAGAGGTTCATCACCCCGGCGTCGCGCTCGCGGCGGCGCTGGAGCGTCTGGTCGACGATCTGCTCGAAGACGAGCAGGAGGCCCTTGCGCGGGTGGTCGAGCGAGTCGAAGGCGCCGGCCTTGATCAGCGACTCGATCGCCCGCTTGTTGAGCACCGTGGGGTCGACCCGCTCGCAGAAGTCGTAGAAGTCGGTGAACGGGCCGTTGGCGTCGCGCTCCTCGACGATGAGGCCGACGAGGCCCTCCCCCACGTTGCGAACGGCGGAGAGGCCGAAGGTGATGATCTTGCGGCGGCTGCCGGCCGACCCGTTGGAGACGTCGACCTCTTCGACGACGGCGAAGTCGCTCTCGGAGCGGTTGACGTCGGGCACCACCACGTCGATGTCGTGGTTGCGGCACTCGTTGAGATAGATGGCGGTCTTGTCCTTGTCGCCCTTCACGCTGGTGAGGAGCGCGGCCAGGTACTCGACCGCGTAGTTCGCCTTGAGCCAGGCCGTCTGGTAGGCGACGTAACCGTAGCCGAACGAGTGCGACTTGTTGAAGGAGTAGTCGGCGAACGGCTCGATGATGTCGAACATCTTCTCGCCGAAGGCGGCCCCGTAGCCGTTGCGGTCGCACCCCTCGACGAAGCGCTCCCGGTGCTCGGCGATGAGCTTGCGCTTCTTCTTCCCGGTCGCCTTGCGGAGGTTGTCGGCCTCTTCGAGCGAGTAGCCGGCGAGCTTCTGGGCCACCCGCATGAGCTGTTCCTGGTAGATCATCAGCCCGTAGGTGGGCGCGAGGACGTCCTCGACGTCGTCGTGGTAGTAGCTCACCGCCTGCCGGCCGTTCTTCCGGTCGGCGTAGTCGGTGTGCATGTTCGACTCCATCGGGCCCGGCCGGTAGAGGGCCACGAGGGCGCAGATGTCCTCGAAGGTCGTCGGCGCGAGCGAGCGCATCAGCGAGCGCATGGGGCCGCCCTCGAGCTGGAACACGCCGATGGAGTCGCCCGCCCGCAGCATGTCGAAGGTCTTCTCGTCGTCGAGCGGGATGGCGTCGATGTCGGGACGCTCGCCGGTGGTCTTCTCGATCAGCTCGAGGGCCCGCTCGATCACCGAGAGGTTGCGCAGGCCGAGGAAGTCCATCTTGAGGAGGCCCAGCTCCTCGACGCCGTGCATCTCGTACTGGGTGACGACCGGGGCGTCCTCCAGCTCGCCGCCCGCCTCGGGCTTGCGCTGGACGGGCAGGTACTCGGTGAGCGGCTCCTTGGTGATGACGACGGCGGCGGCGTGGATGCCGTCCTGGCGGCGCATCCCTTCGAGGCCCTTGGCGACGTCGATGACCCGCTTGACGTCGGGGTCGGAGTCGTACATCTCCCGCAGCTCGGCGGCCATCTTGTAGCCGTCCTCGAACTTCTCGTCCTTCTCGAGGCACGCCCACAGCGGGGTGTCGCGCCCCATGATGAGCGGCGGCATGGCCTTGGCGACCTTGTCGCCCATGCCGTACGGGTAGTCGAGGACCCGGGCCGCGTCGCGCACGGCGGCTCGGGCCTTGATGGTGGAGAAGGTGACGATCTGGGCGACGTGATCTTCGCCGTAGCGGTCGGCGGCGTAGCGGATCATCTCGGAGCGGTGGCGCTCGTCGAAGTCCATGTCGATGTCGGGCATCTCACGCCGGCCCGGGTTGAGGAACCGCTCGAACAGCAGGTCGTAGCGGATGGGGTCGATCTCGGTGATGCGGAGGCAGTAGGCGACGCAACAGCCGGCCGCCGACCCGCGGCCCGGCCCCACCCGGATGTCGCGCTCCTTGGCGTAGCGGATCAGGTCCCAGACGATGAGGAAGTAGCTGGAGAACCCCATCTCGGCGATGACCGACAGCTCGTAGTCGAGCCGGTCGGTGACCTCGGACGGGAGAGACGCTCCGTAGCGTTCGCGAGCGCCCTCGTAGGTGAGGTGGCGGAGGTAGGAGTCCTCGTCATGGCCCTCGGGCACCGGGAAGTTGGGGAGCACCGGGTTGCCGAACTCGATCTCGACGTTGGCCCGCTCGGCGATCAGCAGGGTGTTGTCGCAGGCCTCGGGGTGATCGGCGAAGAGCGCCCGCATCTCGGCGGCGCTCTTGAGGAAGAACTGGTCGCCCTGGAACTTGAACCGCTTCTCGTCGGAGCGCACCGACCCGGTCTGGACACAGAGCAGGGCGTCGTGGGCGTCGAAATCGTCGCGGTCGACGTAGTGGAGGTCGTTGGTGGCGACGAGCGGGGCGTCGATCTTCGCCGCGAGCTCGACGAGACCGGGGTTGACCCGCTGCTGGTCCTCGATGCCGTGGTCCTGCAGCTCGACGAAGAAGTTCTCCCGCCCGAAGATCTCCTGCATCCGCCCGGCAGCCTCGAGTGCCCCCTTGGGGTCGTCGCGGAGCAGCTCCTGGCACACCAGACCGCCGAGGCAGCCGCTCGTGGCGATGAGGCCCTCGTGATGCTCCTCGAGCAGCTCCCAGTCGATGCGGGGCTTGTAGAAGTAGCCGTCGAGATAGGCGCGGGAGTTGATCTGGATGAGGTTCTTGTAGCCCCGGGTGGTCTCGGCGAGCAGCAGCAGGTGGTAGCGGTTCTGCTCCTCCTCACGCGTGCGCCGCTCGGTGCGGGGCCACGGGACGAAGTACCCCTCCATGCCGATGATCGGCTTGATGTCGTTGTCTCGCGCGGCCTTGTAGAAGTCGAGGACCCCGTACATGTTGCCGTGGTCGGTGATCCCGACCGCCGGCTGCCCATCGGCCTTCGCCCGGGCGATGACGTCGGGAATCCGCGCCGCCCCGTCGAGCATCGAATACTCGGAATGGACGTGCAGATGTGCGAACGAGTCGGGCAACTCTGCTCCTCGTCCACAAGCCTGTCCACAGGCCTGTGGATTGAACGACACGCGTGTGATTCGAGCGTAACGGGTGCCCGTCGCCAGTTCAACGAAAACTCGCCGGGTTCCTGTGTGGTGCCCGACCCATGGTTCACCGGAACGTCCGGCCCCTTCTACTGGGGCGAGGGGACGTTGAAGAACGGCCAGCGTTCGGCCCGCAGCCGGCGCGATCGGGGACAGTTCTCGGCGGCGCACCTACGCTGGCAGGGTGTCGAGAGATGCGTTCAGAATCGTGTGCGAGGTTGAACCGGCCACGCGTCCCGACCTGATGCACGTTCGTCATCAGATCGGGGTTCTGAGTCGAATCGCGTCGTCGTTCCTGATCCCCGACAACCACATCGGCCGAGCGACCGTTTCGAGCATCGCGGTTGCCCACGAGGTCGAGCTCATGGGGGGCCGGTCGATTGCCGCCCTCAACGCCCGAGACCGCAACGTGCTCGGCTTTCGACGCGACCTCCTGACCGCCGCCGCGTACGACGTCGACGAGTTTCTCTTCGTCTATGGGGACCGCCCCGAGACCGGCCGCCGCTCCGACGACCTGACGGTTCGGCGAATGATCGAAGAAGCGCGCCGGTTCGCCGCCGACGGAGAGCTGGGTTCGAGGCCGCTGCGGATCGGTGTCACCTCGCGGCTGAGACAGTTGCCTGCCTGGAAGCGGGAAGCGGACTTCTTGTTCGTCCAGGTGAGCTTCTCGGTCGAGGAACTCGTGAGGTGGCGGGCGCAGACCGACTTCGATGGTCCTGTCTTCGCTGGCGTGATGGCACCAGCATCCGCGTCCATGGCCCGCAAGCTCTCCGCCGACATCCCTGAACTCACAGTTCCCCCGTGGCTCGTGGACGCGCTCGACACCGACCGCAACGCCGGCGTGGACTTCGCGTGCCAGATGATCAGCGAGATACGTCAGTCAGGAGTGTTCGACGGCGTGCACCTGATCCCGGTATCCCGCTACCGGGAGATTGCAGCCCGGCTCGAGGGCATCTGAACAGGCAAGCCGGCGTTCGGGGGCACTCCAACGGTGCGCACGCCACCGGAGTCCGCAGGGTGTTCGTGGTTCCGGGGACGGCTTGTTCGGCGCCGTTGGCTCGACTTTCAAGCCACGGAAGCGGGGTGATTCGCCGAAATCGGGCCTGAATTACCCCGCTTCGGCGGCATGAAACGCCATTTGAGCCAGGGCCCCCGAAGTGCCTCTACGGCGCGACGTGTTCGGCTTCGGTGAGCTTCGAGCGGAGTTGGAGGACCGACTTGGTGTGGATCTGGCACACCCGGCTCTCGGTCACGCCGAGGACCTCGCCGATCTCGGCCAGGGTCATCCCCTCGTAGTAGTAGAGGGTGAGCACGAGGCGCTCGCGCTCGGGCATGCCGGTGACGGCGTCGGCCAGGAGATGGCGCATCTCGTCGACCTCGTACGACTCCTCGGGCATGTCCTCCTCGTCGGCGGGGATGGTGTCGCCGAGGGTGGGCGACCCCCCACCGTCGTCCTCGCCCCCGACCATCTCGTCGAGCGGCACCAGCCCGACGAGCGAGATCTTCGAGAACGTCTCGTTCAGTTCGTCGATGCTCATGCCCAGCTCGGCGGCCACCTCGTCGTCGTCGGGCTGGCGCTTCAGCTCGTTCTCGAGCTTCGAGTAGGCCCTCTCGATCGCCCGAGCCTTGGACCGGATCGAACGGGGGACCCAGTCGATGGCCCGCAGCTCGTCGATGATGGCGCCCTTGATGCGGGAGATGGCGTAGGTCTCGAACTTGTAACCGCGCTCGAGGTCGAACTTGTCGATGGCGTCGATGAGCCCGAACATCCCGTAGCTCATGAGGTCGGCCTGCTCGACGTTCTGGGGCAGGCCCACGCCCACACGGCCGGCGACGAACTTGACCAGCGGCGAGTAGTGCAGGATCAGCCGGTCACGCAGGTCCTTCTCGCCGGACTCCTTGTATTCCTTCCAGAGGCGATCGACCGCCTCCTCGGGCATGTCCTCGGCTCGCTGCGCCTGTGCCATGGCTCCCGCGCGTCTCGTCACGATGGATGAATTGGGCGTGGTGGGATGTCCACCGCCAGTGGTTGTCCGAGTGTACCGCCCGAACGGCACCTACCCGTGCGGGTGTCTTGCCACCGGGCTCACGCACGGGGGTGGGTCTCGTCGTAGACGGCCCGGAGCCGCTCCTTGGTGAGATGGGTGTAGATCTGGGTCGTCCCCACGTCGGTGTGGCCGAGGAGTTCCTGGACGGCCCGGAGATCGGCGCCGCCCTCGAGGAGATGGGTGGCGAAGGCATGCCGGAGCGCGTGGGGGTGGAGCACCCGGCCGTCGTCGAGCGGATAGCGCTCGAGGATCCGGCGGGCAGCACGGGGACTGAGTTGGCGGCCCCGCGAGTTGAGGAACAGGGCATCGCTCGGCGTCTCCTCGGTGACCAGCTCGGGTCGACCCTCGTGCTCGTAGCGGGCGAGGGCGTCGCGGGCGGGTTCGCCCAGCGGGACCTGGCGCTGCTTCGACCCCTTCCCCATCGCGGTCACGACGCCTCGCCGCCAGTCGGCGTCCGCAGGTGCCAGGCCGCACAGCTCCGACACCCGGAGCCCGGCGCCGTAGAGCAGTTCGAGCACCGCCCGGTCGCGCACCACCGTCGCCCTCACGCTCGGGTCGTCGAGGTCGACCACCTCGGGCGCGTCGGGGTCGGCAGCCTCGACGAGGGCCTCGGCCTCGCGCGCCTTGGGAACCCTCGGCAGGCGGGACGCCCCCTTGGGAGTCCGGAGCGCCTGCGTGGGATCGGCGTCGACCAGCCCCCGCCGGATGAGGAACCGGAAGAACGCCCGGATCGACGCCACCTTGCGGGCGATCGTCGCCGGCGCGAAACCACGGGTGTCGAGAAACCCGAGGTAGCGGCGGAGGAGCCGGTGGTCGACATCGCGGAGATCGTCGACGCTCCCCCGCTCGAGCCACTCGGCAAACTGCACCACGTCGCTCCCGTAAGCGTCCCGCGTGTGGTCGCTCACGCCGGTGAGCGATGCCACGAACTCCGAGAGGGGAAGGCCCATCCCTTCCACGGTAGGACCGCGTGAGAGGCCCGTGGACGGATACCGTCGGTCGTGTGGAACACGAGCGAATGCGCGAACTGATCAGCGAATCCCGGGTGGCACGAATGGCCTCCGTCACGCCGGGGCTCCAGCCCCACCTCGTGCCGGTGACCTTCGCCCTCGTCGACAAGGTCGTGTACACGGCCGTCGACCACAAGCCCAAGCAGACCAAGGAGCTGATGCGTCTCCGCAACGTGGCGGCTCATCCCGACGTCTCGCTGCTCGCCGACCACTACGAAGACGAGTGGTCGAACCTGTGGTGGGTCCGTATCGACGGACAGGGCCGGATCCTGCGGCGCGACGACGAGCGGGAGGTCGCCCTCGACGCGCTCGAAGAGAAGTACGAGCAGTACCGCGAGAGTCGCCCCGACGGAGCGGTCATCGCCATCGACATCACCCGCTGGCGCGGATGGTCGGCGAACTGACCGGCCCGGCGCCGACCGTCAGCCCGGGTGTGAGCGCACGAACACGTGCCAGCCCAACCACACCCATCCGGAGAGTACGAGGAAGCGGCCCACCCACCACTGCATGACGTGACCGGCGACGTCGCCGAACCCGGGGAACCGGTGGCGCGTCGTGACGCCGGCCGCCTGGAGCGACGCCGCGACGATCGCGAGGGCGATCCAGATGCCGACGGTGACGGTCGCCGTCATCGCCACCGCCACTCCGGCCAGGGCGAACGCCCCCGCGTCTTGCCGACGAGGTGCCATCCGAGCGCCAGCCAGGCGAGATACATCGCCCGGCGGACGGGGAGGACGTCGACCTCGTTGATCAGTGAACTCATCGTCGGGTGGTCTTCGCGGGGGTGCTGGAAGAAGTTGAACAGCTCGAAGCCGACCACTGCGACGACGAGCACAGCCCAGGCGAGGAGGGTCGCCGCCGTGATGCGGGAGTGCCGCTCGGTGCCGTGACGGTCGAATCGGGTTCCCAGCACCAGGACTGCGAACGCCGCGCCGAAGACGGCGACGTGGGCGACGAGGGAGAAGGCCGGGAGTTGGGCTGCCCACCACGAGTACACGCCCGCACCGACCAGCAGAAGGGTCCTGCTCAGGCGTCGGGTCGACACCACCGCCGGCCTACCCGGCGGCGTCGGGACCGGTGTCGTGGCCGACGACCGACCACCGGCCGCTCTCCCGGCGCAGGCGCAACTGGTGGTGGAGGACCCGGCCTCCCTCCAGCTCGACCCGGGCGCGCACGACCGCGAGCCGGCCTGCGGTCTGCTGAGCCTCGACCGTGACGCGTTCGACCCGGCCCGGTGTGTCGCCGGGCTGGTCGGCAACGAATTCCTCGTAGGTCCGCCCGGCCCGGAGTTCGGGTGTCGACAGGCGCCACAGCGTGTCGAGGTCGCGGCGGTCGCGAGCGCGCTCGTAGGCGACGGCGGCCTCGGCCGGATCGGGTCGGTCGATGGCGAGGGCGACGAGTACGGCGACGGCCAGACCGACCACGAGAGCGGCCACCACGACGGCGGGCACCAGCGAGGGCTCCACGAGCCCTATCCCGTCGACATCTCGTCGGCTCCCCCAGAGCATGGGACCCCTGCCCCATGCCTGGCCGTCCGAGCACCACTCACGCAGCCAACAGCCCGATCCACCGGACCGAGCCTACGGCCGGATCAGTCGGCGGCCACCACCCGGAGTTCGTCGATCTCGGCCGGGGCGACGGCCGGCGACGACGTGTCGCAGCGGACGGCGGCCCCGTCGGTGGAGCACGGGTACCAGGCGCCGGCGTCGCTCAGCAGTCGCACCCGGATCTCGGCTCCGGCTGTGGCGGGGTCGAGGGTGAACGCGACGGCGTCGAGGACCGAAGGGTCGTCGCCCAGCACGTAGTCGACGTCGGAGACGGTGAACCCCGAGACCGCTCCGGCACCGTCCCCGGCGCCGGAACCGTCGAGGCCGAGGGATGCGGTGAAGCCGGGGGCGGCAGCGAGCGCGACGACCAGGGCTGCGCCGGCGACCGTCGTCGCCGCGAACCGTCTGAGTGCGCGCCCCTTCATGCCGCTGCCCTCTCCACGACCGGCGTCGGCCGGTCAGTCGACGAGGCAGCACCCCAACCCGCTCCACCAGGTTGTCGTGAGTTTCGAGCGACCACCCTTCTGAGTTGAGCGACGGACCCCTCACTTCCTGCCCGGTTCACGAACGTGACGCAGGTTCGTCCCATTCGCGTGGGTACACCCGGGTGGGTACTCTGCCGTTCGTGACCACCAACGTCCCCTGGCAATCGGGCTTCCTCGAGCACGACGGCGAGGACGTCTACTGGGAGCGGGCCGGCGACGGCGACGATGTGGTCGTGCTCTGCCACGGCGCCGGCGGCAACCACGCCGTCTGGTACCAGCAGGTGGCCCACTTCGCGGGTGACTTCACCGTGGTGACCTGGGACCAGCGGGGCTTCGGCAAGACCACCCGACGGGGCGAGTTCGGCCCCCGCCCGGCGGTCGGCGACCTGGCCGCGGTGTTCGACCACCTCGGCGTCGAGCGAGCCCACGTGGTGGGCCAGTCGATGGGCGGGTGGTGCGCCCTCGGCTTCACGCTCGAGCAGCCCGACCGGGTGCGCTCGCTCACCCTCGCCGACACCATCGCCGGGATCTTCACCCCTGAGATCGTCGAAGCGCTCACGACCATGGAACGTCCACCCCTCCCTCCGGACCCACCGGAGTTGGGCGTGCACCCTGCCATCTGGGGTTTCGACGACCGCGACCTCGCGCAGGCCTTCCTCTACCAGCAGCTCTCGGGCATGCGCGACGACTCCCCCACGATCGAGGCGGTGGCGCTGCTCCTCCAGACCCAGTGGGACCTCGACGAAGTCGGCGCGCTGGACACGCCGACCCTCTTCGTGTTCGGCGGCGACGACAACCTGTTCCCCCCGAAGGTGCTCCGCATGGCGGCCGAGGTCGTGCCGGGAGCCGAGGTCGTCGAGATCCCGGGCTCGGCCCACTCCCCCTACTTCGACGCGGCGGCCGAGTGGAACGCCGCGGTCGGGGGATTCCTCGCCCGACAGGGCTGACCACGGGGTTCTCGTCACACCCCCTCGGTAGGGTTCTTCACGTCACCGTTCGTGGGCCGCGGCACGAGGCCCTCCCTCC